>JAYTSJ010000031.1:0-27056 GCA_043745725.1 Gammaproteobacteria bacterium
CTCGCGAAATTAGAAACGGTTTACGATGTAATTGAGGCAGCTGGACATCCACAACCCGCAATTTACCCAATTAACTTTCAAATCGCGACTGAGCAAAACTTTATTGATATGAGCAATGCTATCAACGAAGAATTTAAGTGTCTCGATGGCATTTTGCACAACGCCGCTGATTTAGGTCAAAGCACCCCGATTGCTAACTATGCACCGGATGTGTGGATGCGTTGCATGCAAGTTAATGTCAATGCGCCTTTCATGCTCACCCAAGCCATGCTACCGCTATTAGAACTATCCACGAATGCATCCATTCTATTTACTGGCTCAAGCGTAGGCTACAAAGGCCGCGCTTACTGGGGTGCCTACGCCGCATCAAAAGCCGCTGCTGAAAATTTAATGCAAACACTGGCTGATGAGTTAGATGAAACCACAAAAATTCGCGTACACAGCATCAACCCAGGCGCAACCCGCACCAAAATGCGCGCAGCTGCATACCCCGGTGAAGACCCAGAGACAGTAAAAAAACCAGAAGATTTAATGCGCGATTATTTGTATTTGATGGGTGATGAATCGGTAGGAATTACAGGACAACAGTTTGAGAGCTCAGTAAAATAATTACTCCTTACGAATACATTTTATATTTCGCTGTCCTCTGCCTGAATATATTTAAAAATACCATAAATTACTTTAGCCATAGAGTTGTAATTTAATCTATCGTAAGTATCTTCACCCTCATGATATTTTTTATTTCTATAGAAGGCTGTGTCTGTGATCATAATTGCAGGATATCCAAAATTCCAATAGCTTCTATGGTCTGAAAAATCCATGCCTGGCACCCACAGTGGAGCATTAATAGAGTAGGCAGGCAAATCAGTAAACTTATTAATTGATGCTTTTAAACCTATGGCATTATTTGACATGAGCGTATCAGCAACCGCAATAAAATCACCCTGACTAGGATAAAAAAAACTTAACAACGGAACGGGGAAACTTTGAGATTTAACAGCAGCACTAAAATATCCAATCATTTCTAGAGAAATCATTAACTTAACATTGGTATTTTTTAAGGATGAGGCATGTACAAAACTGCCCATTCTATCTGTTGCAAAGTACGGTGGCTCTTCTAAGGTATAGGCTACCAACGTAACACGACGCTTTAACTTAATTTTACTTAACAACTTACCAAGCTCAATTAAGCCAGCCACACCACTTGCGTTATCATCAGCTCCTGGATACGTAGAATACGCATCATAATGCGCCCCAATAATTATAACGTCTTTTGTTTCTGGGCCAAAATTCGCAATAACATTTTGATATTCTTGACCGCGAATAAGATAACTTTGAAAATTCACATTGTGGGTAAATAGACTAAATTGTGTTTTTATGTATTCTGCAACTATTTTTAAGTTCCCTGGATTTGCACCATTTCTCGGCAAAGCAGTCTCGCTCAAAAATATAACATGTCTTTTAAGATCCTCTTTATCAATAAACGCACTAGATTCGTCTACTACTTTTTTTACAAAAATTGGACGTGACACAATCAAGCCGACCGCCAATAGACTTACAAGCAATAAAACAACTATACGTAAAATAGATTTAAATATCTTTTTTGTCACCACATCTTCCGCCATACTGACTTAGTAGATTTCGATACGAGAGGGGAAACTACCAATGATTCAAAACATATCCAATCACCACAACCTGCGGTAATGTAATCAACGGCAAAAACAGTGCAATTTTCCACGATTTAGTCGTGCCTTTTAACACCATAATTTCAGTGTAATCCGTTGACACTCCCGCCATCATAAATGTAAATGCATTACCTGGTGCCAGCGCGCGATTTAATAAATCAGCTGCAATCGGTGCTGAACCTTCTGAACAAACTTCAATCACTGTTGCGGCAATTAAGGTAAAAATCATGCCAATAATACTGGGGCCGAACCATTGTTGAAACATATCGAGGCTAACAAAGGTGCGAATCAGCGCAGCGAGTAAAACACCGAAAAGCAACCAACGCAAGACCATACGCGAACCACTTAAGCCTTCATTCGCAATATTTTTCAACAATGCAAATGACCAGCTAACTGATTTCAATTGTTTACCTAATTCCGGCCAAAATTTAAAATTTGCATTCAATTCAAACGTATTGGGATTTTCTGGCAGGATTTTTTTCTCTACACAACGATCAAAAATCCAACCGCTGATAAGCGCAATCACAATAGATAACAAAATAAACGCAAGCGTCCACTTAAAACCAATCAGCGAAAACATAATCAAGGTAAGTGAAAAAGAATTCCACGGGCTGGCGATTAAAAATGCCATAACTTGACCAAGGCTTGCGCCCTTTTGATAGAGCTTCATACCGACCATTAAAATACCATGGCTGCATAAATCCAATAACACACCCGCAAGCGTCGCTCGCAAAATTCCGTTTATGCTGCCACCCTTGCCCAAAATTGATAGCACAAAATCCTGTGGTACATTAGCCAGCAAGCCTACAAATACCAAACCTAATAACACGCCCCACCACATGCTATTTAACATTTCAAACACACTATGGCCAATATGCTGCAACCATTGTGGAGCCGAGGCCGGCGCCAATAAATGTAAAGCGTAGAGCGCAACACAAAAAATCAGCGAGCCCCAGAGTAAATAATCCTTTTTTTTGCCAAGCTCGTCTCCTTCATCGCAACAACTTGTTTGCATAGCCTGAGGTGCTGGCGCACAGCAGACATCAACGGGTGAAGGTGAAGTTTTAGGTAGCGGTTTAGCTACTGCTTCGTGCGAACAGCAATCACTCATATTAAGACTCCACTAATAGGAAGGACATTGATGTGGTATTTGGTGCCGCTAATGTTTCAATAATAGAGCAATTAGCAGAATCATCCCCGGCGCAACTATTTGCCATAGTCATCAATGTAAATTTAAGCGCTGCCAATGTTTGCAATTGCGTTTCTATTTCCTCGATCTTAGCCAGAACTAAAGTTTTAACCTGCGAGCAACGACGTTCCGGATCACGATACAGCTCCAAGAGCTCACGACACACATCCAAACCAAAACCAACGGCGCGCGCACGCTGTAAGAAGCGCAAATGTTCTAGATCTGAAGCCGAGTAATCACGATAGCTGTTACCCGTACAACGAGCAGGTACCACCAAGTTAATCTCTTCGTAATAGCGCACAGTTTTAGCGGCTAATCCACTTTTGCTAGCGGCTTGCCCAATATTCATACCCACCCCTTGCACCCAAGTGTTCGCATAACGTTATCGATATTTTGACAATCATAAACCTTTCAGTAGCTGTAAGGTCAACTATCTTTTGAAAAAAGACAGCTATCGATCAAAAAGGATAACTATCTGCTAAAAAGTACTATTATCTTTTAGCGAGAAACACCCGCAACAACCCAACTTATTATTAAAATATGCTAATGTACCCGCTGTTATCACTCGCCCTCTTATGCCTACGCATTAGAATAAATAAATACAATAATATTGACGCCATGACACACTTTATTAAATACCTTGGTATTGGAAGCATCTCAACTTTTATTCAATTTTTATTGCTTGCCCTACTGGTTAAATACAAACTTACTACGGAAATCGTTATTTCGACAGCGGCAATGTCGTGGATTGTTAAATCTACTGAGTTCAAAATAGCACCCGAGGTTATTGCTTCAGCATTTGCCTACTTTTTATCGTCTATCTTTAACTATTTTGCCAACTATTATTTCACTTTTGCCAGCAACTCCAGCCACGCAAAAACATTACCTAAATTTGCTGTGGCAGCAGGCCTTGGCTTAGCGACAAACACCTTATTATTTTCTGTCATTTTGTATTTTTTTAGTGCGCAAGCATTTACCCAAGTATTTAGTAACAGCGAGTTTTTTACGAACTACAATTATTTGGTCGCACAATTTTTAGCAACCGGGATTACCGTATTTTTAAATTTCCTGGTGCACAAATTCTGGATTTATAAAGGCCACTAAGATGACTAATAATTTACCGTCTGTTGCAATTCCATCGCTCGCCATAGTTGTACCCTGCTACAACGAAGAAGAAATGTTGCCAAAAACATTAGCAACACTGTTAGCGCTACGCGACTCTTTACTTGTCAAACAAAAAATTACTAACGCATCCAAAATCTATTTAGTAGACGATGGCAGCAAAGATGCCACCTGGCGCTTACTTGCCGAAGCGGCCAATCAAAACTCTGCGCTGGTAGCGATAAAGCTTTCCCGTAACAAAGGCCACCAAAATGCGCTTTATGCTGGCCTCTGTACCACTATTGAAGATATTACCGTTAGTATCGATGCCGACTTGCAGGATGACCCGAAAAATATTGAAGCTATGGTGGATGAATATTTAAAAGGTAGCGATGTTGTATTCGGTGTTCGCTCCGCCCGCACCACTGATACTTTTTTCAAGCGCTTCACTGCTGAAGGCTATTACCACGTAATGAAAAAAATGGGGGTTGATCTTGTATTTAATCACGCCGATTTCCGTTTACTCTCGCGTCGCGCACTCATCGCATTACAAGAATATGACGAATCTAATTTATTTTTACGCGGGATAGTGCGTGAAATAGGTTTTAAATCTTCTGTTGTCGCATATGAACGTCAAGCCCGTGAAGCTGGTGAAAGCAAATATCCGCTGAAAAAAATGTTATCGTTTGCCTGGAAGGGAATCACCGCATTTTCAACCGCACCACTGCGTATGATTACAGTTCTCGGCCTCGTTTCCGGACTAGCCTCATTTGCACTCATTCTATGGGTGCTAGGCGTTCGCTTGCTTACCGCGAACGCAGTTCCCGGTTGGGCATCAGTACTTTTACCATTACTGTTTATTGGCAGCGTGCAATTGCTCTGCCTTGGTATTATTGGTGAATACATGTCAAAAATTTATGAAGAAGTAAAAAGACGGCCGAAATATCATATTAGTGATGTGATTAAAAAATTCGAATAATAAATCATCAGAAAAAACCGGGATATTTGTCATGACCGAAATAAGCATTAACCAAGTTCAAGATTCAGCTCAAACATTAGACAATCAAATAGTAGTTGATCAACAGCTTATTAACGAGCATCAAAACAACCCGGAAGAAGCTACCACAACGATTGAAGTTGATTCGCAGATTTTATTAGATGAAATAACCGTTTTACCGGTAGAAGATGAAGCAACCTTGTTGCGCATTAGTCAAGCTAAACGGGAATCATCACGAATACTGCATATTTATTTATCAGCCGTGATTTTAGTTAATTTTTGCTTACTCTTTTTAAAAGGTTACAGCGCTGATTTAGGATATTGGGAGAACTGGATCGGCCAATTAACCCACAATGGTTACAATAATTTTAACGGTAACTACCCGCCATTCTATATTCACTGGTTATATCTATTAGGAAAATTTTATACTTCACTTGGTATTCCGCTTGAAGCCAATAATTTTTTAAAATTCCTCACCCAGATTCCCGTAACGCTAAGCCATTGTTTACTCACGACCATAGTTTTCTCACTACTCAATCGTTTTAACGCCCAACGCTATTTATTGCACATAATAATGATGTTAACGGTATTTAATCCTACGATTTTAGTGAATGGCCCGATTTGGGGACAAGTTGATCTCATTCCAGTTACATTTATTGTTTGCGCGCTCTTGCTCATTTTTCATGATCGCTTTAGCTATTTAGCTATTCCCATGTTCATACTGGCATTACTAACCAAGTTTCAAATGATCGCTTTTGCACCTGTCTTCGGGTTTTTATTTTTTCACAATTTCAAAAAAAATCTACTTGGCATCATTATCGCGTTTGTTGTTGGCTCCATTATTTTTATGCCAGCAATCGTTGCGGGGCATTTTATCGAGTCATTTAAATTAGCTTACATTGACACGCTCGGTCAGTACCCGATGACTACGTTTAATGCTGCCAATATTTGGATTTTGCTTACCAGTAATACAGCACCCGATAGCCAAATTCTTTTTGGTGTATTGGAAACATCTGCATTTGCAAAAATATTTACTGCAAAATATTTCGGCATGCTGTCATTTGTTTGTATTGCTCTTTGGGTGTTTATGCAAGGGATGTATAAACAATTTACGCAGAAAAAAATTACAATCGAACCTATCTCTGCACACATCTATGAACCTATCGCTGAACCAATCACATCTGAAACAATAGCAGAGCCAACCGCAACCGAACCAACGCCTGAAGAACTTCATTCAGCGGAAGTAATCCCGACGGAACAAACTACTGTACAACTAATTCCTGCAGAACCGACCACCGTAAAACACGTTGGCAAGTCGAATCAAACACAAACACTACTCGCTCAAGCATTATTTTCTTCTATGCTCTGCGCCATGGCCTTCTTTACACTCTTGCCAGCAATGCATGAGCGCTACTTATTTCCAGCAGCAGTGCTTGCGTTAGTTTATACCGCTACCGCGCAGAAAAAATTAATCTACCCCATTACCATTAGTTTGCTATGCAGTTTGAATATGTTCATTATTCTTGAGGTGAATGGTTCTGATATATGGCATGGCTTAGCTTGGCTCATGGTAGCAATAACGAGTTTATGTTTATTAGAAACATTCTTTGGCGAAACATTGTTCGATCGCCTAAAAAGCGCCAGCCTTTTTGTCTACCGCCTCCCTGTTTTATCAATTTGGGTTTTTCTCGCAGCTGTTTCGGTTATGTTTTTTTCATTTTATGATAACTACCGCATACAACAGATAACATTAAAAGAAAATCAAATTTTATTAACAGCTCTTCCGCAAATTTCTGCCCAACAAGACCACGGCAGTTTGCAATTTAGTAAAAGCTTTGATGGCAATATGCTATCACTTGGCAACCGCCGATATGCTCAAGGTTTAGGCACCCACTCAAACTCCAACATTCAGTACCAATTGCCAGATGATGCTACACAATTTAGTTTTCTTGCCGGGCTAGATGATGAAGTTGGCATTGCCGACGTACAGTTTTCGGTGTGGGGAGATGACAAATTATTGTGGGAATCCAAAATTTATTATGGCTATGAAAAAGATACTGAAATTAACACTGTTGATGTTCGCGGCGTAAAAATTCTTAGTTTAAAAGTTGCAGCCCTAAAAGATGACAAATGGGATCATGCGGATTGGGTGAACACCGTAATTACTGTTGCTCATAACAAACCATCACAATGATTACGGAACGTTCATTACAGAACATTCATTACAGAACAATAATGGCAAAACAATAATTACGGAATATTCTGACTTGCCTGGTTAATGCGTTTAACATATTTCATTAAGCAGGCAAGTTACTACAAACTTAATAAGCAACGACAATAATACTTGAATTAGGCTTTAATATGATTTCAGATAAAATTATCATTATAATTCCTGCTTACAACGAAGAGAAAAATATCAACAATGTAATTAACTCGCTTAAGCAAGAAAATGCTAATTTTGAATGTTTAGTCATAAATGACGGATCCGCTGACGACACCCAAAAAGCAGCAGAATCAAGTGGGCTAGCAACCGTCGTTCAGCTACCGGCAAATTTGGGTATTGGTGGTGCAGTACAAACAGGTTTCAAGTATGCGTTTTATCATCAATTTGATTACGCTATTCAATTTGATGGCGATGGGCAACATCTAGCATCAGAAATAAAACATCTATTAGCGCCATTACGCAAAAAACAATGCGATGTATGTATAGGTTCTCGCTTTGTGCAAAAAACCGAAGGGTTTCAATCCACCTTCATGCGTCGCATAGGTATAAAAATATTTAAAGTATTAAATAGATTGCTTATTGGACAAAAAATTACTGACAGCACCTCTGGATTTAGAGCTTACAACAAAGAAACTATCGCTTTTTTAGCGGCTAACTACCCCACAGATTATCCTGAACCAGAAACAATTATTTTGTTAGGAAAAAATGATTTTATCGTTAAAGAAGTTTCCGTAGAAATGGTGGAGAGACAAGGCGGAGAATCTTCAATTTCAGGCCTAAAATCAGCCTACTACATGGTTAAAGTTATTTTGGCTATGTTAATGACGGCGCAAAGACATAAAATTCGTAGGAAAATTAAAGATGAATAATTTATTAGACATTCTCATCAGCAATAGAATTCAAGTATTTTCAGTGATTGGCAGCATTTCACTGATTTTTATTATCTTTGAATTAATTAAATACAAAAAACTCAAGGAACAATACTCGCTATTGTGGCTCGGCTGCGGTTTTATTTTTTTATTTTTTTCCATATTTAAACCACTACTTCAAATTTTTGCAAACACTCTGGGCATTATCTACGCGCCCTCTGCGTTATTGTTAATGTTGATTTTATCAGCTTTTTTTATTTTAATTCAGTACTCAGTTGTCATATCAAAATTATCCGAAAGCAATAAGAACCTTATACAAGAAGTTGGCATTCTAAAAGCCGAACTTAAAAAACTTCAATCTCATGTTATGGATGGAAAATAAAATGAATTTGTTACTTTCAATCATAAAATCTAAAACCACCTACTCAATTATCGTCATTTTAGGAATTTTATTTTTTACTTCAAAATCAATTCAGCTGAATTATTCAGACTTTACATTAACAACTCCTTCAGGAAAAACGGAAAATTTTAACTTTCCGGCTTTTGCACAATCCTATGAAAGTGGCGTTTATAAACTGCATGGCACTATAGAAATGGGCAAATACGCAAGCACTATAGTACGTATTATTCCCGACGATGAAATCCTTGGACTAACGATCAATGCAGTCCCCGTAAATTTAAATATGGTTTCCTACCAAGAGCGCCGCGATTACAGTAAAGGTTTTATTTACGACCTCAAACCATACCTACGCACAGGAAAAAATGATGTCGAAATCATTTACTCCGACCAAGGCGGGTTAATGGGAGTTGTTATTAGTTCTGTGGGTGATAAATCGTTTAATAAAATTTTGTGCGGCTTACTTTTTCTGATTGGAGCTCTACTTGCCTATAAATTTTTAACGGTATCAAAACTTAAACCATCAATAAAAATTTTGTTTCTTGGCGCACTGTTAATTCGTATTATGTATTTTATGGTAACGCCACCTGATGTGCGCGATCACGACTTGGGGGATCACATCGGCTACATAGAATATTTAACGACCCATTGGGCGCCGCCACCGCTTGACTATGCAGTAGGTGGTGCATTTTTTCACCCACCACTCTACTTCTACACAGGAGCTATTGTTTACAAGATAGCGCAGATTTTTGAACCAACAAATAAATTCGCAATTTATAGAATAGAGCAATTATTGAGCTTGGCTTATGCTATGGGCTTTGTGCTATTTGGTTTATTAATATTGGATCAGTTAATTAACTCTGTAGAAGCAAAAAAAACAACAGGTAAAATCTATCACCCCTTTCGTACTTCACTTAATCGAATAGCACTAAATCGGAGAACATCAAATCAGGCAGCACCAAAATTTTCTCGCCTAAAAATTCTGGCAAACACGAACAACATCCTTGACTCAAAAGATCTTCGACAGGGTTTGCAATCTGTAGAGCAAACGGAAACAGGCGCTCAACAGAGATTATCCAGAAAGTATTGGTGTGCAAAACTTCATGACAGTGGTTTATTTTGGATAATCGGAGCTCTATTTGTATTTTGGCCAGCAGCAATCATTCATTCCGTTCGCATTGGCAATGATCCGATGGAATATTTTTTATTTACTGCCAGCTTGTATTACATCGCTAAATGGTATGTAAATGACAAAAAACGCGATCTCATTATCGCAAGTTTAATTGGTGCCGCCGCAATTGTTACCAAAGCTAATGGCGAAATTCTGATTGCCGTATTAGCCATTGTAGGCATGTACAAAATGATTAAAACTAAAGAATATCTTGCCTATTTCAAGCTATCTATAGTGCCTTGTTTGGTATTATTTATCGCGTTTGCAATCACTGTTGCACCTGGGTTTATTTTAATGCTGCAAGGTAAGCGAGATAAACTTTACATTGATAATATTGATGGTTTATCGCAAGCAAATTTAGTGGGTAATACTGCGGCAAATTATCTGTGGCTTGACGCAAAAACATATGTAACAGAACCTTTCACAGATCCCTATGATGACCGCATGGGCCGTCAATTTTTCTGGAACTATTTAGGAAAAACAGGATTGTTTGGTGAGTTTAAATACAGCGGCTTACTGTGCATTAACACTGCAGTTTTCAGCAGCTTACTCGAATTACTTATGTTAGCTTACATAGTGTTAGGCGTATATTACATGACTAAGGATGATTTCAAACGACAGGCAGTGATTTTACTTTCCGGTTTCTTCTTGTGGGCAGGCATCACCTATATGCGCATGACCTTCCCCGCCAATATTGACTTCCGGTATATAGTGCCAATTTTATTAACTTTTTGCACCTTGTATGCAGGTAGCATCGTAAACTTTCAAAAACGTGGAGCAATACGTCTAGCTAATATAGGAATCGCAATGTCTATATTGTTCACATTATCAGGAATATTATTCATTCTAGGCGTTTTCAAAAACGGTTAATCTAATTTATATCCTTGTTCAATGGCACAACATTGCCATTGAACAATTTACAAAACTTACTTTTAAAAACTTACCTTTTAAAAACCTTGCCTCGCTTCTTTTGCCGCCACCCCGGTATGAATCCATTTAGCTTGTTTCCAACGCCAATATTTTATGCATGCTCGCACGACTTCATCTGCAACAGCTGCAATTAATAAACCGTACAAACCCAACCCAATCGGTATTGCCAATAGGTAAGCTAAAGGTACTGAAAAAAACCATATCACGGCAATACTGGTGATTGATGTAAAAGTTGCATCACCGGTGCAACGCAATGCACTGCCAATCAAAATATTTGTCGTCCGTGCAGGCTCTGCTAAAAAGGTAATTAAAAACGCCCAAAAGCCTATGGCAATAATTTCATGATCTTGAGTAAAAAAACCCAAAATTGTTTTATTGAATATCAACCACAGCAGAGCTAAAAGTGTTGTGCCAATCAACGATATTTTAAGACTTTGTTTAAGCAGTAAATCAACCAAGGTGAATTCTTGCCGCCCTATGCGCTGAGCGATAATGGCCTCAGTAGCCATACTCAATGCCATCGAAATCATTAAGCAAAACAAAAAAGTATTGTATGCATAAATTTTTGTTTTAAGCGCCAGATCACCTACTTCTGCAGCAACCCAATTGAGCACAATCATATAAGCTTGAAACGACATAGGTTCCAGAATAGACGGTGCTGCAATCAGAATCACTGGTGCAATTAATACACTGAACTGTTTAAATCCCTGGCGTAAAGGGATGTGAATATGTAATTTCAGATGCACAATAGCCATGACAAATATCACACTTGCACCAGCTGCGATAATACTTGCGAACGCAACACCTATTACGCCAGATGCGGGAATACCCATAAAACCATAAACAGCAATTGCATTGCCTAGTATATTCACACCACATAAAATAATATTACTGTAGGTATTCCATTTAGGCTCACCATAAATATTTAAAATAGTTTGATAAATAACACGACAGCCCCAGAGCGCAACCATCCAACCTATAACAGATAAATACACTCGCGCAAAACCTTCGACCGCCGGACTCAACGACATGGCTGATGCAACCAGAGGCCCGCCATGATTCACCGCAAGAGCAGCAATTAATGAAAGCGCCGCTACAAATATACTGTAAGCCGCGATGGTAGCATTGCCACGCACATAATCATTTGCACCTATACGTTGACTAGCGATACTTGCACCCGCAAAAGCACTGATCACTAAAAAAGCATTGGCGACAAAAACCAAAGGTGTTATTGCACCCACTGCTGCTGCAGCGCTGTCTGATACACGACTAAGAAAAAACATATCCACTAAAGGAATGGTATAAGTCACGGCTTGATCAAGGAACATGGGCGCGCTCATACCCCACAGGCCCTTATCTAAAACGCGACTTTTTAGTACAGTCTTCATGAGTAGCCCACAATAAAACTAATCAGCACAATTCAATTTTTTAAATTAGGTCGCTTCGCGCAACACTACAGCAGGAGGTGTAGTGACTACATGGCGACAACATGCAACACCAAGGCCAGCCACAAATATACAACCTATCAGTGGTGAAAATAGCCAGTAAATATAATGTGGCTGTAATGGATTTTTAAATACAAATAGCTGCAAACTGAATAATAGAAATTCGGCGCCAATAATGGCAATTAAACCCGAAAGAAAACCAAAAATTGCAAACTCGATTAGCACACCACCTAAAATTAATCTACGTGGGCTACCCAATGCTCGCAGCAATCCTGCCTCCTGCTTGCGGCTATCTATGCTGCTCATTACGGCAGCTAACAGCACCAGGCAACCACCGACTAAGGTTAACCAAAGCACCAGTTGTATGCCATCACTAACCTGATTAATAATTTTTTGAATATTTTCAATAATTTGACCAAAGTCGATCATTAATATAGTGGGATGACTACGCAAAAACTGATTCAGCGATATGGTATGTTCTTTCGGCACAAAAATGCTGGTGCCATAGGTTGGCGAAAATTTATCGAGCGCATAGGGCTCAAAAATAAAAAAGAAATTTTGTTTCATGGATTTCCAATCAACACTTCTAAAGCTAGCCACTTCTGTCTGTAACTCTAACCCACCGATCGAAAAATGTAGCTGATCACCAATTTTTAACCCTAAGCTCTTAGCGGTTTCTACCTCTACCGAAACACCAACCAACTGCGGGTTATTTTTTTTCCATGAATCCCACCAATTACCGTCCATTAATTTATTGCCATCTGCTAATACGGCAGACCAGGTTAAATTTAATTCGCGCCGCAATGAATTATTTTTATTGCGAAGCTCTTCAGTAGGTTCAACACCATTAATCTGCGTTAAGCGGCCACGCACATCTGGATATATGGGTGCTACTTTTATTTTATGTTGCTCAATCCATTTCCGTACATCACTTACATCCGCAGAATTAATATTCCCTAAAAAATGATTCGGCGCATCTTCAGGAATCTGAATTTTCCAATCCGCAATGAGCGAGGTACGAACAATGGTAAGCGTAAGCAATAGCATCATTGCAAGAGAAAATACCGAAATCTGCACCATGCTTTGACCCTTGCGCCGCTGCATGCTCGCAAATGCCAATCGCCAAACACCACCCAAACGTAGTGCTAATTTTTTACTCAATTGCAATAACATTAACGCCATAATAAATGTTATGACCAACACAACAACAATTGCAGCAGAAATAATCATTGCAATTTTTATATCACGACTAAACAAAACGACTAATAACACTATAGCCAACAATGCAAGCCCTGCTTGTAACCCTATCTGCGGCATGCTCACAGCGAGTTCCCGACGTAAAATTTTCAAGGGCGGTACTTTCGGCAAGAACCAAAGTGCTGGCAATGCAAAACATGTAACACATATCAGCCCGCTTAAAAAGCTCAGCACATAAGGGTAAAGGCTCGATTGAACAAGCACAATGTGATACAGCTGCTGCAAACTGGAGGCTACAAGTTGTTGAATAACGACACCAAAACACAAACCAATACAGGCGGCTAAGACTCCTAATAAAAACAACTGACTAAAATACAAAGAACGAATTCGAAAGGCACTGACCCCCAAACTTTTCATTAAAGCAACTTGATTGGTATGACGCTCCGAAAATTGTCGCGCCGCAATTGCAATTGCCACGCCCGCCAGAAGTACGGCAATAACAGCGGTTAACAATAAAAAGTTTTTTGCCGTTTTTAAGGTGTTAGACAAACTAGCGCGAGAAGAATCAATATTTTCTATTTTTTGATTTTTACTTAATTGCGGCTTTAACTCTTCAATAAACGTCTTTAGCTTTTCGGTATCATCAGAAGCCAACAACCATTGATAATCAATTTTACCCCCGGGTTGAATTATTTTTGTCAACGGAAGATCCGCAGCATTCATGACTAAACGTGCACCGAATGAACTCAATTGATTCACGCCATCAGGTTCGCGAATCAGTATATGGGTTACCAGTAATTCAGATTCACCCACCGCAACTTTATCACCAACCTTTATTTTTAATAATGACAGTAACCGCGAATCGCCCCAGACTTCACCAGGCGATGGTATACCTTGTGCGGTACTGATATCGCTTGGATTAATCGCATAGGGAATATCACTAATTTCAAATTGGCCACGCAAGGGATAACCAACATCCACCGCTTTAACTGACGCCAATAACATTTCATCGCCAGCGTAAATTACCGACATGAAAAAAGTAGCTTGCGTGTGTTTAATATCTGCGGCTGTTGCGGTTTCAGCCCACGATGGGTTTAACGGCTGTGACCCGCTTACAACAACATCGGCGCCTAAGATGCTGTTACTTTGCACGACGAGTGTTGACTCAAGTCGCTCCGTAAAAATAGAAATACCACTCAATACCGCTACCGCAAGTATGAGTGAGACTCCCAATAATTTAAGTTCGCCGCTGCGCCAATTACGCAGTAATAATTTAAAAGCTAACATTTACATATTCCTTTTATGACAGGTACAACAATTTATTCACGAGAAGAAACAATAGCACCCGCAGCCAATTCAATTTGTTTTTGACAAAGCGCAGCGAGACGATCTTCATGTGTAATAAAGATTAAAGTAGTGCCCTGCGCGCGATTCATTTCAAATAGTAATTCAATAATACGCGCACCTGTTGTACTGTCTAAATTACCCGTTGGCTCATCGGCAAATAATATACGCGGCTGACTCGCAAAGGCTCGTGCAACAGCAACACGTTGTTGTTCACCACCAGATAATTGTTGTGGATAATGGTTTAATCTTTTTTCCAAGCCCACATGCGCGAGAAAATCTATTGCTAATGATTTTGCTGCTTTATTGCCACGCAACTCCAAGGGCAACATGACATTTTCCAGCGCAGTCAACCCAGGTAATAATTGAAAGGATTGAAAAATAAAACCCACATTGTCCGCCCTGACTTTTGCACGACCCTCTTCATCTAAAGCCGTTAACACATTGTCATTGAGAATAATATCGCCACTGCTTGGCACATCAAGCCCAGCTAAAATTCCTAACAAGGTAGATTTACCAGAGCCTGAAGCGCCTGTAATAGCGGCAGACTCACCCACCATCACAGCCAAAGACATTTCATGAAGAATGATTAATTCACCCTCTTGCGTATGAACACTTTTCGTTATTGCTTTCGCTTCAACCATAGCAACGGAAGACATAATTGATTAACCTGTGTAACTGCCGAATATATTCAGGCATGATTGGACTGAAATAGTTTTGAATGTGATTGTATTGATCAGAGATTTTTAACGCTATGAACAAGCTGAAAGTTTACGTGGTTTTATGGCTGACATTTGTCACCATCTCTGTTTATGCTGATAGTAAAGCGGAGAATATTTTAGTGTTGGGCGATAGCCTCAGTGCCGGCTACGGCATAAAGGTGGAACAGGGATGGGTAACGTTACTGCAACAGCAATTAGCAAAAGAGCATCACTGGAAGATTATTAACGCAAGCGTCAGTGGTGAAACCAGCAGTGGTGGCACTTCTCGGCTACCGACACTACTGGCAGAACACAAGCCAAAAGTGGTGATATTAGAATTGGGAGCCAACGATGGCTTACGCGGCCAACCATTAAAATTATTACACCAAAATTTGCAGACGATGATTGATGCCAGCAAAAATACTGGCGCTAAAGTGCTCTTAATCGGCATGCAAATTCCTACGAATTATGGCCCCCGCTACACTCGAGAATTTAAAGAAATTTATCCACAACTGGCAGAAAAAAATACATTGTCGTTAGTACCATTTTTACTGGAGGGCATAGCAGCGCATAGTGCGCTGATTCAAAATGATGGACTTCACCCCACAGCAGAGGCTCAGCCATTGATTCTTAAAAATGTATGGCCAGCATTAGTGACAATGTTAGATAAAAAATAAAATACTGCTAGATATGGAACCTATGCAATCAATTATTAATGGCTCTCTGAAATGGTTGTCCGTAATAATTGCCTGTTATGATTGCCTGTTATAGGAAAATTCAGCGCGATACAACAGTATTATCTGACAAAGAAATGATGGCAAATGATAGCAACGGTAGAGTCAAAATTCTTAAGTAGGTTTTAAACGTAGAAAAATTAATCATGGATGGATTGGATATTTTAGAGGGTCACAATGTAGAAGATCACGATGTAGAGGGTCGAATATATTTACAAACAATTTACAAACACAGAGTAATAACCGCGGGATTAAATCGAACAAACTATTCATTTTTTCAGAATATCTAAACAAAAGCGATGAAGCCTACCCACTGGAGGTAGACTTCACGCTAACTACCGAACTATTACGGTAGAGCTTTGAGATTATTGCCTACAGGTACAGAGAAATTACGGCCGTCATGCGCATCCCAGTTGATAGACCAAGTCATTACACCACGGAAAGTTGGGTAAGCTTGATTAGGCCTGATAGAACCGCAACTGACCAATTTCGCCAAACAATTCACTGCACTGTTTATATCGTTCATAGACGCTTGACCTGAAGTAGCAGAACTTGGGCCAGATGGTAAACCTAGAGCTACTTGATCTGGGCGCAAACCTTGGAAGGTGGTGTTATTGGCCATTGGGAAACCTTCAATGAGCATCTTAATTGAAGCTACCATGAAGTCTACCGAACCTGCTGCCAATGTTTGACCGGAATAAGGAGTAGACAAGCCGCCGTTGTTATACAACTGCACATGAAGAATACTTAATTCATTGCGCAAGCTATCAATCATCGGTAAGTAAGCTCCCCAGATACTTGAAGCTGCAACGAACCCGCCTTGAACATAAGGATGCTCTGGAGCCATAGACAGATACAGATTTGGGAACCTGGCTTTCAATTGTTTAACGGCAATTGGAAGGTTAGTGACAACAGCCGCACCCCAAGACACGCCAGCACCGCTTTCCAAATCGATATCAATACCATCGAAACCATATTCATTCATAATTGCTGTAGTGCTGTTTACGAAGTTAGTCACGTTAGTTGAGTTGTTCAAGGTGACAGTGCCATTTTGGCCACCGAATGACAATACAACTGTTTTACCACTCGCGCGCTTGGCAGCAACATCCGCAATAAATTGTGCTTTGTTTAGCGCTGCATCCAGGTTGAACGCAACGCTACCATTACCGGCGTCATCAGCGAAGGCAACTACAATTACATCCCACGCACTATCAACATTGGCCATGCGAATTAAACCACTACCATTGTCAAAGTTATGCCAGTAACCCACCAAAGCATGCTTTGGTAATTTGTTATTGACTATCGAGCTAACTGATGAGGCTACACTGCTAGGAGAAGAAGATTTAACTGAGCTACCAACAGATGATGGCGTGCTACTTGCGCCTCCAGAACAGCTTCTTACCAATGTCCACGCTGAACCCCACGCTGAACCAGTGCCTGGAGCATAAGCCCAAGCTGCTGTAGATGAACACCAGCCGGCGATATCACACCGGTATTCGTTGCCAGCATTTTGCACCAATTGGCCTGCATTATAGGTAGTGCCTGCAACATATTGCACAGAATTGCAATTGCCACCAACAGATGAGCTGCTAATCGTCACTATCGAAGACTGTACAGCAGTAGATGATTTCACACTTGAAGGTACGCTAGAGGCAGGTACGCTGGATGCAGCCTTAGATGATGCAACAACACCATCACAAGTACCATTTAAGGTCCACACACCCCATTGGCCCGAGACTGTAGGGTTCTCATTTAGAGTCCACCACTTATTGGTATAAGCTTGGTTAGCAGTTTGAACCTGGAAACCCGCAGTCTTATATTCCGTGGAGCTGCTCCATGCAGGAATATTGCTACAGTTCATTGCATGTACTTGTGCACCAAAGGTTACAGCGCAAAGTGCGATAAAAGACACGATGTAGCCCTTGAGCGATAGAGAAATTAATTTATTCATAGTACTCACCTTTACATAATTATTTTTGATTAAGGCAGAAGAACTGCGAGGTCATCCGGAACCTCATCGACCTCGTTGAAAATTCTAACCAATGACATGCTTACTATTGTTTAACAATGTACGAATGCCAATTCGGTTACCTATACAAATAGCGAAAATCACAAATGGCAACGTTGTCATTTGTAACATTAGCCATCAAGAATGGCAAATAACTAATGAGAAATATGATAAATCTTACCAAAACAGCTTGATTCATTGGCGATGCATTAGGAATAAGTGGGGCATTAGGTAACCACTTAGGGGTATTTCCGCAAGAAAGATTTAAAGCCAGTCGCTACCCCACCGCGGAGATTGGCTTGATTAACTTCACATTAAACCCTATCGTGCATCCTCAAAGTCAGCAAACATTTTCCATGCGCACAGGCACCTCGCACCAAGTGGACATTTCCACCTAGCCACCAGGCTAATTGAAACAATAAATATGAGACATTGAATGAAAAAATATGATCATGTAGATGCATTAAGAGGAATAGCCGTACTTCTTGTGATTTTAGTACACACAGGTAAGTTTTTTTCCCCGGAATTATTTTTACATACCGCCGCAAAATTTGGCCAATATGGCGTGCAATTATTTTTTGTAATGTCCGCTTTTACGCTGTGCAATTCAATCAACAAGATTGCTAACTTTCATGTTCTTGATTATTGCTCTTTTATGCTTCGCCGATTTTTTCGTATTGCGCCATTATATTACTTAGCCATACCCATCTATTTTCTCTTTACCTATTGCTTCTTGCACTTTACTGGCGATACACCTTTTACACCACCCAATGAATATTCAGCATTCAAAGTGTTATCAAACATTATTTTTCTGCACGGAATGTACCCTGCCGGAAATAATATTATTGTTCCTGGCGGATGGTCGATTGGTTGCGAATTTTTATTTTATGCACTATTCCCACTGATGTTTTATTTAATTAAAGCAAAAAGAATGTTCTTTTTATATATTGGCATTTTATCAGGCGCTTGCCTGACTGTGCTCCTCGCGTTAAAACATCGTGCAGATGGAAATAGTCATTGGGAATTATTGAACAACACCTATATCTATTTTTCCCTCTTTAATCAAATGCCGTGTTTTCTATTAGGAATTGCCTATTATTTTTATTCAGGGATTAAATCATTCAAAAACTCAATATACTATTTAAGCCTGCCTGCACTTGTCGCACTTATTTATCTACATGACTCACAATTTGGATCAGCGTTAACACCATTGCTTGCTGCAATAATATCCGTTTGTGCGGCGTTAATATTAACAAACCAAACCATTCCCTTATTGCTAAAACGCATTGGAGAAATTTCCTTCTCAATGTATATATGGCACTTTATCCCTGCCTGGATTTTAGGGGCAACGATTAAAGCAACGCACATTGAGCTATTTCAAAGCAGAGTGTTTGATATTGCCTATTACCTTCTGGTAGTCGGTATCACTTATTTTGCCTCGGTGATTTCAAGCCGATTGATAGAAATTCCGTGCAATAATTTTGGCCATAGGCTTTCTATAAAAATACAAAATGCCAATTACCCGGCCATATTAAAAGCGCCGGCGCCTGAAGTAAAATCCGATAGCTTATGAACTACTAAAAATTTAAAATTGATATATCCCAGTGATAAATCTAGTAATCTCTCAAATTAGTAGTACGAGGAATGTATGTACACGGGTAGCTGTCGCTCCCCTTCTAAACCCAAATAAAATGTATTAAGCAATTCACAACGCGGTTCACAGACTTTATACATTCAGGTAGTGTTAAGGCAACAAATGTTTACACTGCCGCATCCATTTTCAATAAATGGCTTTTTTAACACTGAGGAGATAATCGTATGAACAAATCAATGATCATTGGCACCATTCTGGGCGTGGGTATCGCTACCGCAGGTGGTGCAATTGCCGGTTACAAATTTTTAAAAGCACCTGATCACGCAGAGGTTATAAAAGCTGTCGCGATAACCAAAAAAGTGAAAATACCACACGAAGAATGTCACGAAGAAACAGTGACGCATCAAAAAGAAGTAAAAGATGAAAAC
This sequence comes from Gammaproteobacteria bacterium, assembly GCA_043745725.1. Classification (GTDB taxonomy): domain Bacteria; phylum Pseudomonadota; class Gammaproteobacteria; order Pseudomonadales; family Cellvibrionaceae; genus Cellvibrio. The sequence continues at coordinate 20,015 of JAYTSJ010000031.1, forward strand.
CGTATTACTGGTAAAGCACTTGGTGCCATACTGGGTGGCGTGTTAGGCCATCAAGTAGGCGGTGGCAACGGCAAAAAAGCCGCAACAGTTTTGGGCGCTGTTGGTGGCGGTTATGCAGGTGACCGGGTACAGAACAACATGCAAAAGAATGACACCTACACGACTGTTGAACAAGTCTGCAATACCGCTTATGACACTCGGGAAGATATTACTGGTTATGATGTGACTTACCGTTTAAAAGATAAAGAAGGGAAAGTGAAAATGTCCTATGATCCTGGTCAAGAGATTCCAGTGAAGGACGGCCAACTGGTGCTAACAGCCCCCTAATTGATTCCGATCACCGCTGACCTCCGCGCTTCCCAGCTTAGGCCGGGAGCGCGGACAATTTTATTAAGACAGACACAAAAAATAGATATCAATGCACCACTTGCTTGCTGCCGCCATTCCACATGCATGCACCTCGTTACACAAATATCTCGCACCTAAATCAGATTCAGTTTCGCTTCATAAATCTCTGCTAATCTACACTTGCATCTCCTGTATTGTGCTTGCCGCATCATTCGATGCAGCAAAAAATTCTACGAGAAATTTATTATGAAAAAAATTATTGTTTCTTTTGCGGTAGCTGCCACACTTATTTCAACATCATCCTTCGCCGCACTAAACAGTTATTTACAACTAAAAGGCAGCAAAGGCGCAACCCAAATTGTTACCTGCCCAGATGGTACTTGCACAATTTCAGGTTTAACTGCGGATACTTATTCCGTATCTGTTGTAGACGTACAAGGCAAACCAGTATCACTTGATAGCATAAAATACACTTGCAATATTACTTCTCCGCGTGACGCTGCATCTGGCTTACCAACCGGTAAACGCATGCACAAACCATTTGAAATCTCTAAAGAAATGCGCTCATCTGAATTGGTTGTTACGCAAGATGACCCCAGCTTTACTATGGCGTGTTTAAGCAGCAGTACCGCTTCCACCACTCCACCTGTAGCCGTAGATGCAAGCGCAAAAACAAGTACTTATGATTTGAAAGCGGCGAAAAAATAAATATATTTAGTTGATTTTTTCGAACAGATAAAAGCTCTCCTGAATTAATCTCAGGAAAGCTTTTGTGTTTTTGAAAATTAAAAACGGTTAACTGAAAAATAACGATTGAAAATACAATATTTACTAGCTATACATTTTTCAAAATTAATGAATCGCTTCAATATAATCCACCATCAACTGCACCGTCTTATTCCCACGATACTCATTCACATCTAACTTATAGGCTAACTTTACTTTTTTTGCTTGAGTGTTCGGCCACTGTTTTGAATCCACATTGAAGGCAATAGCATCAATTAACTGCTGACCTTGTGAATCAGTTGATAAAGTCATTTTTAAATGTTTATCGCCTAATAGTTTTTGTTGGAGAAGATAAAACTCACCGTCAAATACCGGCTCCGGGAAATGCTGCCCCCAGGGGCCAGATTCTCGCAGTTGTTGTGCCAGTGTTAAATTAAAATCCTGGTCTTGCAATTCGCCATCGCTCATCACCAGCGCCGACAAATCCTCATCCGTTAATTGACGGCGCACCTCCTCATCAAAAGCAGTTGCAAATGCGGTAAAATTTATACGGGTTAAACTCATCCCTGCTGCCATAGCATGGCCGCCAAATTTTTGGAGTAAGTGAGGGTAACGTGCAGCAATGGCATCTAGCGCATCGCGAATATGGAAACCGGAAATAGAACGAGCAGAACCTTTTATTTGCGCCTCACCATTCTCGCTTTCACCAGCGTCAGCAAAAACAATTGTTGGACGATGATATTTATCTTTTATTCGCGACGCCAAAATTCCAATCACACCTTGATGCCACGATTCATCAAATAAGCAGACACCCCATGGCAAAGAATTTTCATCTGCACTCAGAACTTTTTGCAGCATAACCATAGCTTCTTGCTGCATACCCGTTTCTATCGCTTTGCGATCGCGGTTTAACTCATCCATTTGCATTGCCATTTCGCGCGCTAGGGATTCGCTATCACACATTAAACATTGAATGCCCAGTGACATTTCATCCAAACGTCCCGCCGCATTTAACCGTGGGCCGAGAGCAAAACCAAAATCACTGGCAATAATTTTATGCGATTGTTTACCCGCAATTTCCAACAACGCTTTAATGCCAGGGCGCACAGCACCTGCTCGTATTCGCAACAAACCTTGAGCAACCAAAATTCGATTATTGTGATCGAGAGGCACCACGTCCGCGACCGTCCCTAACGCTACTAAATCTAAAAAGCTCGCCATATTGGGTTCAGTAATTCCACTTTCTTCGAACCAACCCATTTGGCGCAACTCGGCGCGGAGTGCATTCATAACATAAAAAATAACTCCCACACCGGCAAGATTTTTACTAGGAAATTCACAACCGGGTTGATTTGGATTCACGATTGCATCTGCGTCGGGTAATTCACTGCCAGGCAAATGGTGGTCAGTTACAATTACCGCAATACCTAATTCGCGCGCGGCTGCTACACCTTCAATACTTGAGATTCCATTATCAACCGTAATAATTAAATCAGGGTGTTGTGCCGCAGCAACAGCAACAATTTCTGGTGTTAAACCATAACCATATTCAAAACGATTAGGCACTAAAAAATCCACGGAAGGCAAGCCCATTGCACGCAACGCCAATACACCGAGTGCACTGCTGGTTGCACCATCCGCATCAAAATCACCGACAATAATTATTTTTGCTTGCGCCACTACTGCATCTGCCAACAAACTGACTGCTTCCTGCAAACCTTTAAAATTTGGCTTTAATAACTGTGCAAGTTGATATTGCAATTCATGCTCACTTTGAATACCGCGTGCGCTATAAATACGCTGTAAAAGAGGATGAATGGTTTGATCAAATAAGGTGAGTTGTTCAATGCTGCGGCGGCGAATAATTTTTTGCATAAATTTGATGTTACCAGTGAAATAAAAAGCTGCGACGGGTATCTGGTGTGTGGCTGGCATGCACATAATTGTTGATTTAAATAAAAACGCCGCAAAGGAAAACCACTGCGGCGTTTTTATTACAGCAAAATATATTTATTTACGAACGTTTGCCGCTACAAATTGCTGCACCGCGTTAATATCTTGTGCTAATACTGTGTAACGCTCTTCACGTTTGAATAAATTTTTCATGTGGTGTGGCAATACAGGATCTTCCGCTTGCCCGGCTTGACGCACAGCTTCCGGAAATTTTGCCGGATGTGCAGTAGCCAGGCACACCATGGGAATATCCTGACGACGGCGAGTTTTTCGTGCGGCTTCAACTCCAATTGCTGTATGTGGGTCGAGCAAGTATTCGGTATGCTCAAAAACATCGCGAATAACATTCATTGTGACTTCATCACTTACACCATAACTTGTAAAAAGCTCACGGGCACGTGATAACGCCGACTCCTTTAAAGTCATGCTGCCGGATTTAAAATCTTCCATCAGCTGACGAATTGCACTGCCATCGCGATCGTACAAATCAAATAGCATACGCTCAAAATTACTCGACACCATTATGTCCATACTTGGCGATAAAGTATGTTGCAATTGATGCTTGCTATGATCATTACTGCTGATACAGCGGTGCAAAATATCGTTGCAGTTAGTAGCAATAATTAATTGATCAATCGGCAAACCCATTTTTTTCGCCAGATAGCCTGCAAAAATATCGCCGAAATTCCCGGTAGGAACTGAGAAGGCAATCGGGCGATGCGGCGCACCCAAGGCCAAACCCGCATAAAAATAATAAACAATTTGCGCCATAATTCGCGCCCAGTTAATCGAATTAACTGCAACTAATTGACGACCTTCAGGCAAAAATGATTGATCGCCAAAACTGGCTTTCACCATATTTTGGCAATCATCAAAATTACCTTCAAGAGCAATGTTAAATACATTTGGCGCAAGCACCGTAGTCATTTGCCGACGCTGAACTTCAGACACGCGATTGTTTGGATGCATGATGAAAATATCAATGTTGTCACAGCGACGGCACCCTTCAATCGCAGCAGAACCGGTATCACCCGAGGTTGCACCCATCACTACAACTTTCTGATTATTTTTCTTCAAAAAATGATCGAGCAAATGGCCTAACAGCTGCAATGCGAAATCTTTGAACGCCAGAGTCGGCCCCTGAAACAATTCCAAAATCCATTCGTTGTGCGCAGTTTGCACCAAAGGTGCGATGGCATCATGCCTAAAAGTACTGTAAGCATTCGCAATAATTTTTTTGAATTCAGCATCGCTAATTGCGCCAGCAACAAACGGCTTCATCACATTAAATGCCAATTCTTGATAGGATAAGCCAGCCCAAGCCGCAATTTCTTCTGTAGAAAAAGTCGGCAAAGTTTCTGGCACATATAAACCGCCATCGGGGGCAAGACCAGTCAATACAACTTCTTCAAAACTAAGTGCGGGGGCTAGGCCGCGAGTGCTAATGTATTTCACAATGAGAACCTGACTTTAAAAATATTTATACAATGAAAAAATAAAACTATTTAAGACTTTCAACGCGAATGCGCTGTACTGAACCACTAATAGAATCCAATGTTTCAATTTTACTGAGCGCAGCCATTAATTTCTTTTCTTGCACGCAATTGGTTAACAGAATAAGCGGTACTGTTGCGTCGCCTTCTTTGGCTTCTTTTTGAATCATGGCCTCTATACTAATGCCAGAGTCACTCAGAATAGTGGCAATTTTTGACAACACACCTGGCTTATCAGCAGCAGACATACGCAAGTAATTTGCGGTTTCTATTTCTTCCATGGGTAAATGCTTTTGTTCAGTTACAAATTCTGTTTGAAAGCCGAGATAAGGCACACGTTGTTCCGGAGCGGCCAATAAAGTGCGCGCAACATCAATAATATCGCCAACAACTGATGAACCAGTCGGCTCACCGCCAGCTCCAGCACCGTAATAGAGTGTTGCACCTACTGCATCGCCCTTCACCAATACTGCGTTCATTACACCATCAACATTGGCAATTAAACGTTTTTCAGGAATTAGCGTAGGATGAACTCGTAATTCAATGCCGTTCGCAGTGCGACGCGCAATACCAAGATGTTTAATGCGATAACCCAACTCTTCAGCATAATTAACATCTTCAGTAGAAATTTTGGTAATGCCTTCGGTGAAAACTTTTTTCACATCCAGGGGAATGCCAAAGGCGAGCGAAGCAAGAATCACTAATTTGTGCGACGCGTCTATACCCTCCACATCAAATGTAGGATCAGCTTCAGCGTAACCCAAAGCTTGCGCTTCTTTTAAAACATCATCAAATGCACGACCTTTATCGCGCATTTCCGTGAGAATAAAATTAGTAGTGCCGTTAATAATTCCCGCAAGCCATTCAATATTGTTTGCAGCTAAACCTTCGCGAATGGATTTAATAATTGGAATGCCACCGGCCACTGCGGCTTCAAATGCGACTGTCACACCTTTGGCTTTTGCTGCCGCGAAAATTTCGTCGCCGTAGTGAGCAATAAGCGCTTTATTAGCGGTAACAATGTGTTTGCCGTTTGCAATCGCCTTCAGTACTAACTCTTTAGCAACTGTTGTACCGCCAATTAATTCAACGACAATATCCACGTCTGGATTATTGATAACATCAAAAATATCGCGCGTAACATTTAATGTTGAAGTATCACACTTGATGTTATCTCGACGCGCGCCCACTTGAACAATAGCGATATTGCAACCGGAACGAGCGTCTATAACATTTTTATTGCGGTTAAGAATGTTGATAGTACCGCTAGCTACAGTACCAAGACCGCAAATACCTATATTTACCGAACGGGCAGGTTTAACTGGATTCAAGTGAATTCCCCTAAGCATGTATAACAGTAGATGTAAATTAAGACAGATGGCCAATATTAAAAAAAGACGGCCACGATACTCAGGGAACACAGGGCTGTCAATCTGCCAGCCCTGATTGTAAAGCGAAGATGGAAAACAAATATAACTTAAAGAATACCTAACTCTTTAGCCAACTCTGCAGGTGGCATATAACCAGGTCTCATCTCGCCGTTAGGCATCCAAATAGCAGGGGTACCATTAACACCGAGCTTACCGCCCAATTCAAATTCCGCAGCAACAGGATTATCACATGTCACGCTTGGTACTGGTAGATCTTCTTTAAGCATAGTAAGTGTTTTTTGTTGATCTTTAGAGCACCAGGCAGTAACAAGTTTATCTGCAGCTGGGCTGGGAATACCTGCGCGAGGATAGGCCAAATAACGAACCTCAATACCCAGATCGGTATAGCCTGGCATTTGTTGACCTTGCTCAGTGTAAGTATTCATTTGGCTATTTAATTTGCGGCAGTAACCACAATCCACATCCGTAAATACATATACAACGGCTTTGGCCTTACCTTTGGCTTTAAATATAATGGAGTCTTTAGGCTTGACAGAAGCCAATAATTTTTTTCTCTCGACAACCAAGCCTGGATCTTCATATTTAGCAAAGCCTGTAGGTTGAACAGTAAAAACTTCACCCGCAATAAACTTATCGCCTTCAGGTGTCACATACAGTACTGGACCGCCAACCACTTGCACTTGATACAACCCGGCAATAGGTGAAGGACGCACCGCGCCCAATTTCATATCAGGGCGTGCTTGTCGCAGGCGACTTGCAATCACATTTTCAACAGATTGTGGCTTTAGCAGCTCGGCATTAGAGACGGGCAAAGATCCCATAGAAGATGTTACTTCTGAGGATTTTGTACTTATGACAGCAGCATCTAACGAGGCTGCGCTTTCAGATGAAGACGATACTTCAACTTTAGAAGCAGGCAGATCATGTTTTGAGCAACCAAAAAAGAAAGCTGGCAAAACGAATAGAGTAATTATGCGTCTACTTTTCATATGTGTTAATCCGGACTAGTTAAGTTATCCACGTGGATGGTGGGCAGCATGCTGCTCTTTCATACGCGTGCGTGCAATATGGGTATAAATTTGTGTTGTTGATAAATCACTGTGACCCAACAACATCTGCACCACCCGTAAA
>JAYTSJ010000032.1:0-20440 GCA_043745725.1 Gammaproteobacteria bacterium
CAACAAGTTTCCTAATAGACCCCAATCCACATTACCAAAACTAGCATGGCCTAAGCCTGCCACTAAAGTTAAAGGTACTGCGTGTGCAATTTCAGTCCCCACTAATTTTACCGTGGGTAATAGTGGGTACAATAAAAATAAAACCACAGTCCCGAGTGCGCCTGCACCAATCGATGTTAGCGTCACAATCGCGCCTAATATAATACCCGTGATGATGGTTGCAATATCTTGTTGCCGGGGAGACATGCGAGTAATCCACACATCATTACGATGGCTGTAATTCATAATTTGTTGCTTGAATACTATGGCGATGGCGGTAAATAACATGGCCCAGCCAAGAGATTTTTTAATCATTTTATTAACGGTAGCCGTGTCCAATCCGCTGGAGTGTAACAGCCATAAAGTCGCTACCGCTGCAGGCACACTGCCGATGGCGAGGAATAAGGTAATGCGCCAATTAATGTTGCGTTTTTTGTGGTGGACATGAACACCGCCCATTTTGGTAATCGCGGCGTAGAGGAGATCTGTGCCCACTGCGCTAGTGGGTGAAATGCCAAATGCCAGGAGGATTGGCGTCATGAGTGAGCCGCCGCCTACGCCGGTTAGACCAACAACAAAACCGACAAATAAACCCGCGAGTGCGAAGGGGTATTGAAAATGCATGAACTATTTCCTGAATAAAAGGGTCGGAAGCTTCAACTAACTGTTAATTTCTCAACATGGGGGCGCAGGGTAACAGCCTCATCGCGGGTTTAATAGTGACGAAAAGTTTGGTGCATATAGCTAAATTTTTTTGTTGTGAGAGCCACACTTCGTTGGTTGTTTTAACCATTCTTTATTCGAGCTAAGAAATTGCCTCCATCTTCGATCCATGTCGTTAGACATGGGCGCATCTAAAACCAGGCGCGAAGACCAACAAGCCATTCTGTATTGCTTATGCCTCTGTGTTGCTTCGTTTAAAATCGGCGCTGACAGAGCAGGCTACCATTCGCGGCAGTTGCTATGCGTTCAGTTCCAGTGAAATTCACTTTTTGGTAGCCGATATTTAAATCAAAAGGATTGCCGCTTAACGTACTAGAGTCATTAGCGTCCGCTGCCGGATTTGGCTATAAGTCGTTAGGGAATGGTAATGAGTTGCGTGATAAAATCGAAGATTCACTCAAGCCAACGCGACGACGATTGAGTAAAGGAGAAGGAATGGTTTTCATAATATTGCGCAGCCTTCGAAAAATAACAGGGGTCAAACGTAGAATTTTCTCGTAAGCTGAATCTACATCCAAGCATTAAATCTAAGCATAGGAACCTACTGTAAAAATGTTGCAACACACTGAAATCAACATCTTATCCTTTCTCGTGCGTACGGGTAGTGAACTTGTGCCTGAGCCCCTGCATCCAGCGGTGATTCGCTTTTGGGAGCAGTTTGAAAATAATCGTCAGGCACAGCAGTTGCCTACTTTAGCAAGTATTCTAGCGGCGCGGGTTGATTTAAATCTATTTGAATCGCAACTCGCGCGAGCTTTCGCAGCGAGTGAATTCGTCGCTAAAACTTGTGCCATTCATCCCGCATTTTTAATTGAATTGGTACAAAGTGGTGTGTTGTTTGAAACTATTGATGAAGATAGTTTTGTGCCGTTGATTGCCGCAGTAAATGCCTGCACGAGCGATGGTGAATTGGATAAAATCTTGCGGCAATTTCGCAATAAAAATATGCTTCGCATTATTTGGCGCGATCTAAATCGCGTTGCCGCAATGCAACAAACCACTGCGGAATTGTCGCGTTTTGCTGACGCTGTAATTCATGCGACAGCTACCTATCATTATCGCGAATTGGAAAAAACCTATGGTACTCCTGTCGGTGAAGATTCAGGTTTAGCACAGCCGTTTATGGTGTTGGGTATGGGTAAGTTGGGCGCGGGTGAATTGAATGTATCATCCGATATTGATTTGATTTTTACTTATCCTGAAAGTGGAGAGACTCGCCATGCTTCGCGCTCAATTAGCAATCAGGAATTTTTTATCAAGCTTGGCCAAAAATTAATTAAAAGCCTTGATACAGTGTCTGCAGATGGTTTTGTGTTTCGGATGGATATGCGTTTGCGTCCCTATGGTCAAAGTGGTTCTCTTGCGCTGAGCTTTGCCGGCATGGAAGATTATTATCAAAACCAGGGCCGCGATTGGGAGCGTTATGCCATGATTAAGGCGCGCACTGTGGCGGCGGTTGGTGGCGTTGATGATTATGTAAAACAGGTGCGCGTGCAGTTACGCAAGTTATTACAGCCGTTTACATATCGTCAATACATCGATTTTAGTGCGATTGAATCACTGCGTGAAATGAAAGGTTTAATTGCTCGTCAAGTGCTCCGTAAAGGCATGCATTTGGATGTGAAGTTGGGCGAGGGCGGTATTCGCGAAATCGAATTTGTGGTGCAAGTATTTCAGTTAATTCGCGGCGGGCGCGATGCACGTTTGCGTAAGCGCCAAGTGATGAAATTATTACCACTTTTGGAGCAGGAAGGTTATTTGCCTGCAGGTTCCGGTTCGGCTTTGCTGGCCGCGTATGAATTTTTGCGTAATACCGAACATGCGTTACAGGGTTATCAAGATCGCCAAACGCAGTCGTTACCCACAGATAAGCTTGATCAATTACGTTTGGCTTGGGTAATGGGTTTTGCTGATTGGAATACTTTTACGCTAGCGCTTGGCGATCATCGACAACGTGTAAATCATGAGTTTCGTGCGGTAATCGCGGCACCGGATGCAATTGAAACGCTCGATAATAAAGCCTTGATTGTTTGGCAGAGTATGTGGGAGGCAAGTTCGTCGTTGCAAAAAGTAACGGCTGAAGAGATACAACATCTGTTGGCAGGACAACCGCTCGATGATCCCGATGAGCTGCTTAAACTCTTACAGCAACTGCGTGAAAACCGTGCTGTCACGAATATGCAAGCCAGCAGTCGCACTCGTCTTGATGCGTTTATCTCGCGTGTGCTTCTGGCCTTGGCAGTGCAGGCTCAAGCTCAAGTTGATAATGTGGCGCAACAGAGTGAGGGTGCGTTATCTCTCACGACTACGTTTAAGCGCATTATTCCACTGGTAGAGTCCATTGCGCGCCGTAGTGCCTATTTGGTGTTGCTGTTAGAAAACCCTACGGCTTTGCAGCAGCTGGTAAAGCTCTGCGCGGCCAGTCCCTGGATCGCCGACCAGCTTTCACGTTACCCTGCATTGCTGGATGAGTTGCTCTCGCCTGCGCGCCTTTATGCGCCGCCGGATAAGGCGGCCCTGCGCGATGAGCTGCGCCGCGAAGTGTTGCGCTTAACCTGGGACGATCTTGAAGGCCATATGGAAACCCTGCGTTATTTCCGCTCTGCTCATGCGTTGCGTGTCGCTGCGAGTGAAGTAAGCGGTACCTTGCCGCTAATGAAAGTGAGTGATTACCTCACCTACATTGCTGAAGTTATTCTGGAGCACGTGTTGCAATTGGGCTGGGAATATATGATTGAGCGCCACGGCCGGCCAGCACATGCGGACGGTAGCGTCGCTACCGCGCCAGATTTTATTATCGTTGGCTATGGCAAGCTTGGCGGTATTGAATTGGGGCATGGTTCGGATTTGGATTTGGTGTTTATTCACAATACTGATGCAAACTTACAAACGGATGGGTTGTCTGTAACGACTGCCTCCGGTAAAGGCGCTGGTGTTATTGACAACATCACTTTTTATACGCGCTTGGGGCAGCGGATTATCCATATCATTAACACCCAAACAATATCCGGGAAGCTTTACGAAGTAGATATGCGTCTGCGTCCTTCGGGTAATTCAGGGATGTTGGTGTCATCGCTCTCTGCGTTTGCGCAATATCAACAAAATGAGGCGTGGACTTGGGAGCATCAAGCTTTGGTACGTACTCGTGTAGTGGCCGGCAATGATGCGCTGGCGGTCGCTTTTGTGGCGGTTCGCCAGCAAATACTAGCGCGGGAACCTGAGCCTGAAAAATTGCGCAAAGACGTTAGCGAGATGCGGCGCAAAATGCGTGCGCAGCTTGGTAGTGCTACAAAAGCGCGCACTCAACAGCTTGTGTTATTTGATGTGAAACAAGACGTGGGTGGTATCGTGGATATTGAATTTATGGTTCAATACGCGGCCTTGGCTTGGGCTTATAAAGCGCCCAGGATCATCCAATACACGGATAACATCCGTATACTTGAAGCACTGGAAGAGGCAGGTTTACTCCCCGCTGACTCCGTCGCCCAACTGATCGCCGCTTACAAAGCCTACCGATCCACCGGGCACCGTCTTGCGCTGCAACAACAAGAGGCGGTATTGACTGGCGAGAATCATTTCATAACCGAGCGTGAGCAGGTAACCCGTTTGTGGCAAACCCTCATTGATTATGATGTGCCTCTACTGCAGAACAATGCAGTTTAGCCGTTAAATAAAGCAGCAAAAATTTCGCGCTGTTGCTCATGGCGGCAGTACTAACGATCAATAAAATTTTAAGGAGTTAACAATGTCATTTGCTGATCGCGATGGCGTAATTTGGCTTGATGGTGAACTGATTCCGTGGCGCGAAGCCAAGGTTCACGTATTAACCCACACATTGCATTATGGTATGGGCGTGTTTGAAGGCGTGCGCGCTTACAACAGTCCTACTATGGGTACCAGTATTTTTCGTATGCAAGAACATACCGATCGGTTGTTTCGTTCTGCGCATATCATGCGCATGAAATTGCCTTTCGATAAAGAGCAAATTAACGAAGCGCAAAAAATGGTAGTGCGCGAAAATAAATTAACCGAAAGTTACTTGCGCCCTATGGCCTTTTACGGGTCTGAAGGCATGGGTTTGCGTGCGGATAATCTCAAAGCACACGTAATGATTGCGGCTTGGAACTGGCCATCCTATATGTCGCCCGAAGCGCGTGATATAGGCATTAAAGTGCGTGTTTCCAGTTACACTCGTCATCACGTAAACATCTCCATGTGTAAAGCCAAAGCTAACGGCCACTACATCAATTCATTACTCGCGTTACAAGAAGCGTTGGATTGTGGCTGTGAAGAAGCTTTGTTGCTTGATGCGGAAGGTTATGTGGCGGAAGGTAGCGGCGAAAACTTTTTTCTAGTGCGCGATGGCATTATTTATACGCCTGAATTGACCTCGTGTCTGGATGGTATTACGCGCAATACAATTTTTCAATTGGCGGCAGATTGTGGTTATACCATCCGCGAAAAACGTCTAACCCGCGATGAAGTTTATGTGGCGGATGAAGCTTTTTTCACTGGCACTGCTGCTGAAGTATTGCCGATTCGTGAACTGGACGGTCGCCAAATCGGTGCCGGCCGTCGCGGCCCAATTACCACGCGTTTGCAGGATCTTTATTTCAAAGCTGTGCGTGGTGAATTAGCGGGTCACACTCATTGGTTGGCTCCCGTAGCGGCCAAATAAAGTGTTTGTAAAATAAGACGCGTAAATAAGCTGCTTGTACATAAGGGAGTCATTCGACTCCCTTGCTATTTTCTCACTGTTTTTTTAGATATATATGCCTGCGATGGAATTTCCGGCCGAACTTGAAAGCGTCAACAAAATTTTAATTGTCGGTCCCGCGTGGATTGGCGACATGATGATGGCGCAGTCGTTATTTAAATTACTGAAAATTCGTAATCCGCAAGTACAGATTGATGTGCTGGCCTCCGGTTGGACACGTCTGTTGCTCGCCTGTATGCCAGAAATCAATCTTGTAATTGATATGCCGCTCGGTCATGGTGCCTTAGGTTTGCAAGAGCGTTATCGCTTGGGTAAATCACTGCGAAATAAGGGTTATGAGCAAACGATTTTATTACCTAATTCTTTGAAGTCTGCGTTGATTCCATTTTTTGCAAAGATTCCGCTGCGCACTGGTTGGCGTGGTGAAGTGCGATATGGTTTATTAAACGATTTGCGCGTGTTGGATAAAGAAAAATATCCACTCATGGTGCAGCGGTATATGGCGCTGGCATTTCCAGCGGACACTGAGTTGCCTGCGCAATTCCCGTATCCAGAATTAATTCTGGCAAATGAAAACCGCGCACAATTATTAACAAAATTTACTTTGCATTTACAGCGCCCCTTATTGATACTTTGCCCAGGTGCGGAGTACGGTCCCTCTAAGCGCTGGCCAGAAAATTATTATGCTGAAGTTGCTGAAAAAAAAATTCGCGACGGCTGGCAGGTTTGGTTACTGGGCTCGGCAAAAGATAGTGCTGTAGTGGAAGCAATTCGTGGGCACCTGCCAGAAGACGTGCGTGATTATTCACACAATCTTGCCGGTGTTACGCAGCTTGGCGAAGCTATAGAGCTTATGTCGTGTGCGGATGTTGTTATTAGTAATGATTCTGGCTTAATGCACATTGCTGCTGCATTGCAAAAATCTTTAGTGGTAGTTTATGGTTCAACATCACCAGATTTTACACCGCCGTTGGCTGAGCACGTAAAAATTGTGAATAACAAAGTTGAATGCTCACCTTGTTTTGAACGTGAATGTCCAAAGTTGCATCATAAATGTTTACAAGAATTGATGCCCATACAAGTGTTAAATGCTTTGGCAGAATTATTGCCTGCTGCTATTTCGGTAACTGAAAATTGAAGTTCGCTTTCGCTATTTTTCGCTATTTTCCATTTGGCGGTTTACAGCGCGATATGCTGGTAATGGCACAGGAGGCGCGTGAGCGCGGCCATCAAGTTGCTGTTTTTTGTGGTGCCTGGGAAGGTGAAAAGCCTCAGGGTATTGATGTTGTCGAGGTTAATGCACCGCGTTGGTTTAGTGGTAGTGTAAATAATGGCAGCGTTAAAAGTTTTGTGCGCGGGTTTGAGAAAGTTTTTCAGCGCAATCATTTTGATTTGTTGATTGGTTTTAACAAAATGCCGGGGTTGGATGTTTACTTTGCGGGCGATTCTTGTTTCGCACAAAAAGCTTATGAAGAGCGAAATTGGTTGTATCGTTTAACATCGCGATCACGTTTATATTTGAACTACGAAAAAGCAGTTTTTGGCGACGCTAGCAAAACACAGATTTTATCCATAGCGGATACTGAGCGTAAACATTTTGCACAATACTATTCCACGACACCGGAACGCTTTCATTCGTTGCCGCCGGGAATTTCACCGGCGCAATTTCAGTGCGAAAATCCGCAATTAGCCCGCGAAAAAATTCGTGCTGAGCTAGGCGTCGATGAAAGTACAAAAATTGTATTGTGTCTGGGGTCTGGCTTTAAAACCAAGGGGTTGGATCGCAGTATCGCTGCTTTTGCAAAGTTGCAATGTCTTCCGGAAAGCCAGCTCGAAAGTAAAATATCGCTGCAGAAAAAATCTTTACTAGTCGTGGTTGGTGCAGATAACGCGCGACATTACATTGCACAAGCGCAGCAAGTAGGTGTTGGTAAACAAGTTGTATTTCTGGGTGGGCGCAGTGATGTTGCAGATCTTTTGCAGGCGGCGGATGTGCTGTTACATCCTGCCTATCGCGAATTGGCGGGTAACGTTATTCTTGAAGCTATGCTGGCAGGTAGGCCTGTAGTGACAACTGATGTCTGTGGTTTTGCGCATTATGTCGCCGAGCATAATATGGGTGCAGTCATTGCTGCGCCCTATGACCTGAAACAAATTGTTACAGCTTTGCACAAAGTGTTACAGATTAGTGCTTCCCTTTGGCAAGATCGTGCGCAACAATTCGCGCACATTACGGATGTATTTTCGCGACAGGCTCGAGCTGTTGATGTATTAGTAAATATAGCGCAAGAGAAGCAGAAGCCTGCATCGGAAAGAGTGGGAGCAGAATGGAAAACTGAATCAAATAAGCAGATTGTTGTCTTGCGCGATGAGTTAATAATGCAGTGGGCGCACCAGGATGTATTGAGCTTAGTGCAAACCTTGTCGGGATCGGTGGCGCGTGAATTTGCAGATCGGCAAACGCTTCGCTTCGAGTTGGCAGATAAGGTGTACTATCGAAAACTGCATCGCGGCGTAGGTTGGAGTGAAATATTTAAAAATTTAGTGCAGTTACGTTTGCCTATATTGGGCGCAAAAAATGAATGGCTGGCATTAAATAAATTGCATGCCATGGGTATCCCTAGTCTTGTGCCAGTGGCTTATGGCGAACAGAAGAAAAATCTGGCTAAAAAAATAAGTTTTATCGCTACCCGCGAATTGGCTGGTGCGGTACAGCTGGATCATTATTTTCAGCAGCACCGTGTAAGTTTTAAAGAAAAAACTCTTCTGTTGCTTAAAGTGGCGGAGATTGCGCGTGCTTTACATGGGGCAGGAATCAATCATCGCGATTTTTACTTTTGCCACTTTATGCTGAATCTGGAATCGGTTGAGCAATGGCGGGAAGGTGGCGTTGAACCAAAAATGTATCTGGTTGATTTGCATCGTGCCCAATTGCGCCGCCGGGTTCCGGGACGATGGTTAATCAAAGATTTAAGTGGTTTATATTTTTCATCGCTGGAGTTAGGTTTTACATCCAGGGATTATTTTCGGTTTATGCGTAAGTATTGGCAGCTTCCTTTGCGTGTCTTGTTTGCTACAGAAGTACCGCTACTTAACGCAATTGCGTTGCGCACGATAAAAACCTATAAGCGTGATTTTGACGTAGTACCTTTACTGCCTGTTGCAGTGAAATAATTTTTTAAGGAAATTTGAATGGCGTATGATTTTTTAAAGACGGCGGTTCGCGAGCAGAAAATGCTTTCCTGGGCTGTTGTGATTTTGTTAGTCGCAAGCCTGATTGGGTTGTTTGTTAGTGCTTCATATGTCGCTGTAGAGAAATCTTATGAGCCAGCTTGATAATACTGGGAAGGCCATGCAATCGTCATTTAAAATTTATTGGCGATTACTCGCTTATGTAAAGCCGTATCTCGGTATATTTGTATTGTGCATTATTGGTTTTGGTCTCTACGCTTTTGCTACGACACAATTTGTTCGAATATTAGAAAATTTGTTAAAAGTTATCGAGCATAATAACCCTCAGGATAGAATAGCTATTCCTCTGCAAGTTATTGGTTACACAATTCTACGTAGTTTTGGTGCTTTTGTGGGTACTTATTTTCTCGCTAAGGTTTCATTTGGAATTATTCATCGCCTGCGTGTGCAGGTGTTTAATCACATGACATGCTTGCCGAGTCGTGTTTTTGATGAGCGCAATTCCAATCATCTTATGTCTATTATTACGTACAATATTAATGGTGTAACTGCTGCTGCAACCGATGCAATTCGTATTTTGTTGCGTGAAGGTGCGACGGTGATCGGTTTATTCGCGATGTTATTAATTATGAATTGGAAACTTACCATGGTGTTTGTGATTATTTCACCGATGATTGGTTTGTTGGTAACGAGTGTTGCAAAACGTCTACGTCGTTTGAGTAATAGTGTGCAAACTTCTATCGGGGATATTACTCAGGTTACGAGTGAAATGATTAATGGCGTGCGTGTGATGCGTACGTTTGGCGGTGAAGAGTACGAAAGAAACCGGTTCGAGGTGGTCAGCCAAAAAAATTATTTTAAAAATATGAAAATTGTAATGACTTCGGCAGCAAATTCACCTTTGATTCAGTTGTTAGTTGCAGTCGCTATGGCCGCACTTATTTATGTGGCCTTGGCTTATGGGGATCTGAAAGACTCTGCAACTTTCGTCGCTTATATGACGGCGGTCGGCGCTATTTTGCAGCCCATGCGGCGCTTGGGTGAGGTTGCACCTATGATTCTAAAAGGCGTTGCCGCCGCGGACAGTGTATTTCAATTGTTGGATGAGCCGACAGAAATAGACGACGGTCAGTATCAGGTTATTCGTGCAACGGGTGCAGTGAGTTTTGAACAAGTAAGCTTTGCTTATTCTGATCAACAAGTACCTGCTTTGGATCACATTAGTCTAGATATAGCGCCAGGAGAGGTGGTGGCATTGGTGGGGCGCTCGGGAAGCGGTAAAACAACATTTGTAAATTTGTTGCCACGTTTTTACGAAATTACGCAAGGCACAATCAAGCTTGATGGCATTGCAATCAATGATTACACGCTGGCTAATTTGCGCACGCAATTGGCTTTTGTGAATCAACAAGTCATATTATTCGATGGCTCGGTGGCGGATAATATTGCTTACGGTTGCGTCGATAAAGTTACACCTGAGCAAATTAAGCACGCAGCAGATTTAGCCTACGCCTCTGAATTTATCGAAAAATTACCGCAAGGTTTTAATACCCAAATTGGTGAAAGTGGTGCGCGCTTGTCTGGCGGCCAGCGTCAACGTTTGGCGATTGCGCGCGCAATTTTAAAAAATGCGCCCATATTAATTATGGATGAAGCAACTTCTGCTTTGGATAATGAGTCTGAGCGTTATATCCAGGCGGCGATGGATGAAGTTATGAAAGGCCGTACTACGTTTGTCATTGCGCACCGTCTTTCAACCATAGAGCATGCAGATCGCATTTTGGTGCTGGATGCTGGGAAAATTGTCGAGCAGGGCACACATCATTCCTTGTTGGCACAGAATGGTCTTTATGCAAAACTACACTCTACAGAATTTAGTGAAAATAGTGTTTCAATTTAGAATGCAATTATTAATTATCAAACTTTAAGGGATTACTTATGCTGTTAACAGTACCGCAGTTCGAATTGGCAAAAGTGTGCGTGATTGGTGATTTAATGCTTGACCGCTATTGGCAAGGGTCCAGTAACCGAATCTCGCCAGAGGCGCCCGTGCCAGTGGTTAAAGTTACGCAAAAAGAAGATCGCCCTGGCGGTGCGGGAAATGTCGCCTTAAATATTGCGGCTTTAGGAGCGTCGGCAACATTGTCCGGGACTATCGGCAATGATGAGGCAGGGCAAATTTTGCAAGAATGCATGAGTGCCGCGGGAATAAAAACCCAGTTGCAAATCGCTGAACATAAACCAACTATTACCAAGTTGCGCGTGTTGAGCCGCCATCAACAACTCTTGCGAATGGACTTTGAAGAGCGATTCTGTCCCGCGGACAGCGTTGAAATTATGGCTAAAGCTGCGGATATTATTCGTGCAGCTAAAATTTTAATTCTGTCTGATTATGCCAAAGGAACCTTGAGTGACTGCCAAGCATTGATTGCGCTGGCTAAGGAAATTGGCGTGCCAGTATTGGTTGACCCTAAGGGTGACGATTACACGGATTATCGCGGCGCCAACTTGTTAACCCCCAATATTACTGAGTTTGAAGCCGTAGTTGGTCGCTGCCATAGTGAGCAGGAATTGGTCAGCAAAGGCATGGCGTTAATTGAATCGCTCGCGCTAGGAGCATTATTAATTACTCGTGGCGAGATGGGGATGACTTTATTACGCCCCAACTTACCTGAAATTCATCTTCCTGCGCGCGCGCGCGAAGTTTATGACGTCACTGGCGCGGGTGATACTGTAATTGCAGTCTTAGCTGTCGCGCTAGCTGCTGGCCAAACCTTACCTGAGGCTGTTGCCTTAGCGAATCTGGCGGCAGGAATTGTGGTCGGTAAGCTTGGTGCTGCCACTGTGAGTGCATTTGAATTACTTGATGCCGTTCAGCTCGAAAAAGGCTCGGAGCGAGGTATAGTTACTGAAGAATATTTATTGATGGCGGTAGAGTCGGCCCGTGCAAATGGTGAGCGAATTGTATTCACCAATGGTTGTTTCGATATTTTGCATGCGGGTCACGTTGGCTATTTGGAAGAGGCGCGTAAACAGGGCGACAGGTTAATTGTTGCTTTGAATAGCGATACCTCAGTTCGTCGTTTAAAAGGCCCAAACCGCCCGATCAATTTGATAGATAGACGTATGGCAGTACTTGCCGGTCTCGAGTCGGTTGACTGGGTAGTAAGTTTTAATGATGATACCCCCGAACGTTTATTGCGCCTTGTTAAGCCTGATGTTTTGGTTAAAGGCGGTGACTATAATGAAGATCAAGTGGTGGGTGGTGATATTGTTAAAGCTAGTGGTGGCAGTGTGAAGGTATTACAGTTTTTTGATGACTGCTCGACTACTTCGATCGTGAATCGTATTCGCCAGCAGTAGTTATAAATGCCAAACATCGAAAAAAAGCCCAATTGAATCGGGCTTTTTTTTGCGTGATGAAATTCAGATATCCCTAGTGCGAGTTGTTTATTTCGATAGGAACTCTCTGTTTCGATAGAAGCTCTCTATTTCGATAGGAACTATTTATTTAGGAGCTATTTGTTTTGGAGGAAGCTATTTATCTTGGCGGAAACTGCGCCATTAAATTTTTCAGCACGGCATTCAATTGACGTTCGTTGCGCAACAAAAAATGGCTCATAGGAATTGCTTCAGCGGTGCCGCGCCATATTGCCTGATTGGTTGCCGTCGCGGTAATGTCGATAATGATAAGACCTTCCTGAGAATTATTACTGCCCAATAATTTACTAGTGCCTAAACCGATTGAGCCATGAGTGCCAATAGGTAAGCCCAGTGATAGCCCAAATCTAGGTGATGAAGCAGTGCTTTGTTGGGTAATGATATTCATATCCACCACAATATCGGCTGCCTCGTTCACTAGTTGAAAACCTTGTTGCGTGAGGGATTGCTCGATCGCATTTTTTATCGCGCTGTTATTAGTATTCGGTATTTCAGAAGCAAAATTATGCCAGGCAAATGTTTTAAAAACTTTAAAGTCAGTATCAGGTTTAAAGTCCTGGCTGATTTTATTGCTTGTTGCGCAGCCGCTTACAAGAATTAACACGCAGCAAGCTGATAATAGTGTTTGAATGTTTAATTTCATGCCAGCAGCTCGATTGTGCGAACTCGCAGTTCCCGTGGTACAGCTTCCTTCAGTGTTATTTTCCCGGGTATTTCCGCGTTTAAAAATATTTTTCATGAATAGTTGCATAGTGGCTACCTTTCTGTGGCTATCTAGCTAGTTGTGACTATTTCGTTAAAAATAAAACACGTGCGTCTTGCGATTACATTGGCGGTGTCAACAAACTCTAACAGAATAGCTTGAGCAATTGCTGTTTATTGCATCTGCGATTAGTATGACGCCAGTTTTTTTATTAGTTTAGCTGTAATTGTTAATTTCAAGTTGTTCATTTTAGCCGTTACATTTTAGTCATTACATTTAAGTTGCTAATAGGAAGGTAAGATGGAAAATTTTTTGCAGGTTGTGCTCTTGGGTATTATTGAAGGCATTACAGAATTTTTACCCATTTCTAGTACTGGTCATCTACTTATTGCTGAAAAACTAGGTTTAGGTAGCCGCTCAGATGTATTTAATATCGTAATTCAAGCAGGGGCTATATTGGCGGTAACGGTTATTTATTGGCAGCGCATTTGGCAGTTGCTGGTTAATATTCGCTTACCAGAAAACAAAGATTATGCCTTGAAATTGAGTGTAGCTTTTATCATTACGGCGATATTGGGAGCGATAATTTCCAAGTTAGGATTTAAATTGCCAAAAGAAGTTACGCCGATTGCATGGGCGCTTATTATTGGCGGATTCTGGATAATAGTGGCTGAATGGTTGGCCGCTAAAAAGTTGGACGCCGCGCTTATTACTTGGCCGGTCGCTATTATTGTCGGTGTTGCGCAAATTGTGGCTGCCATTTTCCCCGGCACTTCACGTTCTGGAGCCACTATTTTTGCGGCTATGTTAAGCGGCACCAGCAATCGTGCGGCAGCCACGGAGTTTGCTTTTTTAGTAGGAATTCCTACGATGTATGCAGCAAGCGCAAAAGAGTTATACGGTGCTTATAAGGCCAGCGGTTTGGGCATTCATGAAAATTGGACAGATTTAGGTGTTGGATTTGTTGTATCGACTATTACCGCTTTCGTCGCCGTAAAATGGTTGCTACGTTATATTCAAACCCATAAATTCACATGGTTTGCCATCTATCGTATTGTGGTTGGTGTTGCCTTGTTACTGCTATTGCCAAGTGGTGCGTAATTTAAGATATGGACACGAGTGCGGTCAAACAAATTTCACAATACTCGTGTCTTTCTCGCGGCTTTTCCCTGCTTTAAGTAAAGCGTTTAGATATTCATTCCATAATAATTCTTGCTTGCTGCAAATGTCGTATAGATAACTCCAAGTATAAATGCCCGAGTCATGCCCATCATCAAAGAAAATCTTGAGTGCGTAATTGCCAGCCCGTTCGATTTTTTGAATGCGCACTGCTTTTTTTTCAATTTGTAAAACTGCTTGATTTCGGCCGTGGCCCATTACTTCTGCGCTGGGGGAATGTACGCGCAAAAATTCCGCTGTTAATGAAAATTGCTCAGCGCCAAAATGCAATTCCAGATGTTGCGATTGTTTGTGGAGTTGTATTTTGCTGGGAATTTTATGCATTTATTTCTCGCTAGAAAATGGTAGCAATAATTAATCACGAGTGAATTATTTTCCACTTTTGGCGCGCTTCATTACCAATGGGCTGTATTGATTGGCGACGAGGATTGAGCGCGCTGATGCTAATTTTTGTTGTGAATCGAACGGCCCGACCATGACCCTATGCCAAATTTCACCTTTGTGAATTTCAACGGTTTCAATGTGTGCATCGAGGTTCAATAAAATTAATTCAGCGCGATATTTATCAGCTTCAGGTCGATTAGGAAAAGAGCCAACCTGAAGAATAAATTCGGTATTGGGAGCAGTTTGCTCTGGTGTTTTGTCACCTTCGGACAGCTTTTCAGTCGCCGGCACAATAACTTCACTTTCCTGTAATAATTTGTAGAAATCAAAGCGTGGTTTAGGTGTTTTTGAATCGGTATTTGCGTTGGGTTTTGTTGTTTCCGGTGTTACAGGAGGTTTAGTTTGCGCGTTGTTCCAGAATACCAGTGCCATAGCAAACGCACCGAGAATCGCACCGATAATAAACCACAGCCAAGCTGGGGCAGTGCTTTTAGCAGCAGTATTACGACGTTTGTTGGGGGCACTTTTTTTGGCAAAATCTCGGCTCATAGTTTCCTTTGGATCAAACAAAAAACAGTAAAAATAAATTGAATGCGATTGTAATAGCAAACGTTGCTAGTTGCGAGCAGTGGTGCGTTAACCCATTTCCAGGGGATCAACATCCACTGCCCAGCGTACACGTTTGCTGAGCGCATGGTTTTCTAATTTTGCTACAAGTTGAGTGAGCAGTTGTTGCAAGGATTTACGTTGTGCACTATTGAATTGCAAATGAAAGCGAAAGCGATCACCACGCTTTTCGATCATCGCGGGCAGTGGTCCCAGATAATGTAATTGCGGACTGGCCGCTAATAATGTTTGCGCTTCTTGACGTGCCATCTTCAGAAAATCCAGTGCATTTTCAGGTCGTTTACTTTCTGCGCGCAGCAGTGCTAGGTAACGATAGGGTGGCAATTGTGTGATGTGGCGCTCTTGTAAAATCAAATCAGTAAAGGCGTGATAGCCCTTATAAACAAGCGTTTGCACTAACGGGTGATCGCAGTGCAGGCTTTGCAAAATGACACGCCCGGGTTTCTCGGCTCGCCCTGCTCGCCCGGCAACTTGCAGCAAAAGTTGCCCCATGCGTTCAGGGCCGCGAAAATCAGTGCTGAACAGGCCAGCATCGGCATCAATAATGACGACCAATGTTACATCCGCAAAGTGATGGCCTTTGGCGAGCATTTGTGTGCCCACCAGAATACAGGCTTCGCCTTGATGTACTTCGTCGAGAATTTTATTCATCGCATTTTTGTTGCGTGTGGAGTCCCGGTCAACGCGGATGACGCGTGTCTGTGGAAACCATTCCGCAAGTGCGATCTCGCTGCGTTCAGTACCTTGACCAAGCGGTTGTAGGCGGCTACTTTTACAATGCGGGCAATGGCGTGGTAAGGCGCGTTGATGGCCGCAATGATGGCAGTGTAGGTGTCGTGGCGTTTGATGCACTGTCATGCGTAGATCACAGTGCGCACAACTGGCAAGCCACCCGCAATCCTGGCATTCCAGTGTGGGTGCATAACCACGACGATTAAGAAACACCAGTACCTGGTTGCCTGCGGCTATTTCGCTGGCAATGGCGGCCGTGGTTTCGCCCGCGAAGCCTTCGACCAGAGTTTGTCCACGGATATCCAGCAGTTGGATGTTGGGCGGTTTGGCATTGCCTGCCCGGGAAGTAAGACGCAAGTGTTGGTAGCGCCCCTGTTGGGCATTGTTGAGTGTTTCGAGTGACGCTGTCGCGGTGCCCAGCAACAGTGGAATTTGTAAACGATTAGCGCGCAGCACCGCTAAATCACGAGCAGAGTAACGGAAACCATCTTGCTGCTTAAACGAACCGTCGTGCTCCTCGTCGATAATAATAATGCCGAGTTTGGGCATAGGCGTGAAGATCGCAGAGCGTGTGCCAATCAGAATACGCGCCTTACCAGATTTGGCGTGGAGCCACGCATCCAAACGTTCGCGGTCATTCAAGCCAGAGTGCATGGCCACGATCGGTACTGCAAAACGCTCTTGAAAGCGCGCGATAGTTTGCGGCGTAAGGCCAATTTCCGGTACTAATACTAATGCTTGTTGACCTTGCGCCAATACCTTGGCAATCGCTTGCAGATAAATTTCTGTTTTACCGCTGCCGGTTGCACCATCCAACAAGCTGACTTGAAATTGATTGAGATTAATTTGTGCAAAAGCAATAGCTTGCTGCTCACTTAGGATTAGGTGTTGTTGACGTAAGATCGCAGTTGTTGATTCAGTTGATGCGCTGGATTCCATTTTGGCAGCTTCTATCAAACCTTTATCGGTGAGTGTTTTGATAATGGTCCTGGGGATTTCCAGCACTGTAATTTCACTACGGCTGAGTTGATTGTGTTCTTGTAACGCGGCCAATAATTGTGCTTGTTTCGGCGAACGTTTGAGTGCTCCTGCGGGTAGCCCTTTACCTTCTGTGGTAAGTTGCCAGCAAGCTTCGCTGCGTAATACGGCGAGTTCTCCTTGACGCAAAAGTGCGGGAAGCGCGGTTGACAGCGCTTCGCCCTCTGGACATTGGTAATAATCTGCCGCCCAGAGGCATAGCTCTAGCAATTCACCACTGATGGCTGGGTTAGTGTCGATGATTGCTAAGGCGGGGCGCAGTTTAGCCAGGTCTTGCGTGGTGCTGGTTTTAATATCGAGTAACACACCAATTAATTCTTGATGACCAAAAGGCACGCGTATTAATACCCCGGGCACAAGTTGCCGCACCTCAGCATCGCTCATAACCTGCGGTGGTAAATAATCAAAGCGTCGCCGCAAAGGCGTGGGAAGTGCTATTTGCAGAATTAAGGGCATAGAGTTCGAGGTGGAGTTTAGGTTGTAAGCACTAAAAATAGGGCGGCTAGGATAACCTATCTCAAGCTTATCTATCATGCTTTTACAGCGACTCCTCATTTGTGGCTGGATGTTTTTTGTGCTTGCAATCGAGAAGTTTTCTGGTAGCATCCCCGCCTCTTAAATTAACCGTTATGCGGTGCTCGGCATTTGTTCGGGTGGCGGCATACATCACACAAGGCAATCATCATGAAACCAGAAATTCATCCTAATTACTCACCAATGGCTGTTACTTGCAGCTGTGGTAATAGCTTCACTACTGCTTCTACTTTAGGCAGAGCTTTCCATGTGGACGTGTGCAGCGAATGTCACCCCTTCTACACCGGTAAGCAAAAAATGGTAGACACCGGTGGCCGTATTGATCGCTTCACTAAACGTTTTGGCAGCCGTATTGGCGCTAAAAAGGAAGCGGTTTAATCGCTTGATGTTGAGCTCAGTTGCTGCTTTTGCCCTGAGTCAAACACCACTGCTCCAAAAATTAAAAACGCCGAATGTGAAAACATTTGGCGTTTTGCTTTTTGGGGTCAGCTGTGTTTTATTTTCATGCGTTTTGCAGGCGGAGTGTGCAGCCACAATCGCTGAAACAGCGCAGCTTGAGCGTGTTTATGATGGCGATACAATTAAACTGATGGATGGTCGCCACGTACGCGTGCTAGGTATTAATGCTCCGGAAGTCGATCATGGTAACGAGCGTACTGGCCAACCTTTAGGTGAAGAAGCCAGAGCGGCTACAGTGGCATTTTTTAAACGCAATCAAATGGTTAAATTAAGTTATGACAGTTTGCGCGTTGACCATTATGGACGCAGTCTGGCCCACGTTTATGATGCACAAGGAAATAGTCTAGCGGCCTATTTGTTGCGCATGGGCTTGGGTTTTCAAATCTCGGTGCCGCCAAATATAAGCGCTGCAGAATGTTTGCGAAATGCTGAAGTGGCGGCTAAGCGACAACATCTAGGTGTTTGGAGTAACCCTTATTGGCGACCAAAGCAAGCATCGGAATTAACCTTGATGGACGGCGGATTTAAGCTTGTACAAGGTAAGGTGCTGAGGGTGCATCAAGCTAAAACGGTGTGGTTGGAATTGGATGGGCCACTGGCCATTAATATTTCGCCAACACAGGGAAGTTATTTCATGACGCAGGATTGGCAGCGCTTGAAGGGAAAGCAAGTAGAGGTCCGTGGATGGATAACCAGCCGCAGAGAAACTACTGTTCTACATGGAGGTAAGGCTAAGTCCCCTCGTGCGTTTAAATCCTTAATTGTGCATGCCCTGGCAGAGGATGTGCTTGTTTTGAAAGACTAGATTAAGGGTCTGATCCGCTTAATGTACATCTTCTATGTTTTTAGAAAACTCCTTCTGGTAGTGATTCTTCTGTAGCGGGCGTGTCAGATATGCCTACTGGCCCACTGCTATTGGCCGCTGATTCAGTGGGGAAAATCTCAAAAATAGCGCCAGTTTCGCCAGGTTGCGCTAGTTTGCCGGTTTCAGGGTTAATGCGTACGGTAACTATCCCGTCAGGCTGGCGGGGAATTTGCTCTGGCATGCCTTCCAGTGCTGTGCGCATAAAATCTATCCAAATAGGTAGCGCAGCAGTCGAGCCAAATTCATGCCTACCCAGTAAAGTATTTTTATCGATCCCGACCCAAACAGAGGCCACGATACTTGGATTGTAGCCAGTAAACCATGTGTCGCGTGGGCCTGTGGTAGTACCAGTTTTGCCGGCAATATCACTGCGCCCTAGCTTTTTGGCAAGCACCCCAGTCCCTTTATTGATAACGTCTTTAAGCATGGAATCCATAATATAAGCGACACGTGCATCGATAATTCTTGGCGCATATTTTCCCTCATCTGCTGGCTTACCAACGGGCTCCCCAGGTATCGAATCTGTTTTATTATTGGCGGGTTCTATTGCCTTGTCGGGGCAGGTTTTACACACTTTTCTTGGGTTTGCCTGATAAACAATTTCGCCTTTGCCATTTTCAATGCGGCTAATCAAGTAGGGATCGATTTTGAAGCCGCCGTTGGCAAATGCAGCATAAGCAGTTGCCATTTGTAGTGGGGTTAATTCATGAGTTCCTAATGCTAACGATAGGTTTGGTTGAAAGTCTTTTGTGTTGAAGCCAAATCGCCCCAAGCTATCTATGGCTGTTTGAACGCCAATGCTTTTCATGACGCGGATAGAAACCAGGTTTTTTGACTTGTAAAGTGCTTTACGTAAGCTGGTTGGTCCATCAAATTCACCTTCATCATTTGCTGGGCGCCAAGGCTCGCCAGTGTATTCATTGTAAATTACGATCGGTGCATCGTTAATTATGGTGGCTGGAGTAAAGCCGTGTTCGATGGCGCAAGTGTAATATAGTGGTTTAAAGCTGGATCCAGGTTGGCGTGCGCCTTGGATAGCGTGATTGAAATTGCTTTTTTGAAAGTCAAAGCCGCCCACAATTGATCTGATGGCACCATCAATTGGGTCAATAGCGGCAAGCGTGCCTTCTGCTTCAGGAACTTGTGAAAGTCGCCATTGGCGGTCTTTATCCTTGATGATTCGCACAACATCGCCATGATGCAAAAATGCAGCGGCGCTTTTAGGTGCTGGGCCACGACTATCTTCTGTGAGGTAGGGTTGCTTATCTGATAAACCTTGTTCCCAGGTTAATTCAATTTTATCCCCGTTAGCGCGTAGCACTGTTGCAGTTTTGTCGGCAGTGGCGAGCACGGCTACTGCTTCCAATCCACCCAGTGAAGGTAGAGCTTGCAGTTCATCTAGCCAATCTTCAAATTCAAGATCATTCGATGGCGCTAAACGGTGCTCTGGGCCGCGATAGCCATGGCGCTCATCGTAACTTATCAAGCCATTCACGATGGCTACTTGAGCGGTTGCTTGCATTGCGCTATCGACTGTGGTGTAGATTTTGTAACCCTCGGTATAAGCGCTTTCGCCAAAACGATCGATCGCTTCTTTGCGGGCCATTTCAGCGATGAATGGCGCTTGCACATCCAAAGTAGTGCCGTGATTAGTTGCCGTATTCGGTTCGTTGATAGCGGTTTGATAGGTTGATTTGTCGATGTATTTAAGCTCTAGCATGCGTCCTAAAATCCAATTGCGGCGAATAAGCGCGCGTTTGGGGTTGGCAAGGGGGTTGTAGGCCGACGGAGCTTTAAGTACGCCGAC
>JAYTSJ010000033.1:0-2022 GCA_043745725.1 Gammaproteobacteria bacterium
AAAAATATTGAGTACAGTAAACAAGGACAGAAATTATCTCACATTATAAAGAGTCTTATAACTGCCATAGGTTGCAGTCAGTGAGTTAGAAAATATCCGTATTCTGGAATAGTCCTACCCGTAAATCGCTAGCAAAATAGATATCTTTACCGTCGCAAGAAACACGGCCATCAGCGATTCCCATGATGAGTTTTCGTTCAATAACGCGTTTTAAGTTGATGTGATAAGTGATCTTTTTAGCCGTTGGCAAAATTTGACCAGTGAATTTTACTTCACCGCAGCCGAGTGCGCGACCGCGACCAGGGTTGCCTTTCCAGCCCAAAAAGAAGCCTACCAATTGCCACATAGCGTCTAAACCTAAACAGCCAGGCATTACCGGGTCGCTAGGAAAGTGACAAGCAAAAAACCATAAGTCAGGGTTGATATCCAGCTCAGCCACAATTTCACCTTTACCAAACTCGCCGCCGGTTTGACTGATGTGAACTACGCGATCAAGCATCAGCATGTTAGGTAGCGGCAGTTGCGCATTGCCTGGGCCAAATAAACGGCCATTACCACACTCGATTAAATCGTCGCGGCTGTATGAGCTTTTTGGTTCATATGGGGTCATGGAATCAACTCAATTGGTGAAAGCAAGCGCGTAGCTATCTCGCGCAAAGGGCGCATTCTACCTGCTGTGGGTTTCTTGTCCAGCGGGGGTGGCGAGTATAAGGCAAGTTTGTGCTATTTAAATGCTAGATTGGTGAGTGAATAGTGATGCGTTGATGGGTTTAAACACGCCAATATATTCTGTTTTGTGTGGGCGAGTTATCTTGGCGGTAAGGGTTACTTGTCGGCCTGTGGGTCATACCATAGTTCTTTTCGATCCAGTGGCGTTTCTTTGGAAAGCGTGGGATTGTTGAGCTTGAATACCAGGCGATTTTTCATATTGGCGTTGGCCATAACGTTTTGCACACTAGGGTCGCCAAAAAAAGTTTGGTCAAAGCTGCCATCTGCAATCGCGCGGTTTAATCCTAATGTTAAATCTGCCGCAAGTACCTTGCTGTCTTTGCCAACAAATAAATAAAATGGCATTTTGTAAACCAGCATGAGATTTTTTTCTACTGTTAAATCTTTTAAATTTGGGCGCTTTTCGAGTTCGCCAAAGGGT
This sequence comes from Gammaproteobacteria bacterium, assembly GCA_043745725.1. GTDB lineage: Bacteria > Pseudomonadota > Gammaproteobacteria > Pseudomonadales > Cellvibrionaceae > Cellvibrio. The sequence goes on from JAYTSJ010000033.1 coordinate 1,151, forward strand.
TCGTGTACACCGCGTGAAAACGCATCAAAACGCCCGCCTTCTACCATGTAAAACAAACTTTCATATTTGTTTACTTTTACGACAGTAAGGCCATTAGCTTCTAGTATTTGTGTATCTGGCCAGGTTTTACCTTGACCAATAGATAAATGTTTTAAGTCGTCCAGAGTTTTGACTTTATCAAATTTTGCTTGCGCATTTTTATTGATAATAAAAATACGGTAGCCGAGCAAGCCTTTATAAAGCGGTATGCGAATGGGCAAAAGTGTATTCTCTAGCTCTACATTAGAAGCTGTCCACATAACATCTAGCATGCCGCTAGAAACTTCCTGGAGTATGCGTGCTTGCGTAAAGGGTTCTTTAGTTACCACTAACTTGTATTTTTTGTCGATATGATTGAGGGCAAGATTAATCATCTTTACCGCATAGGGGCCGTTAGGATCACTGGAATCGTTGGCGTGTATCGTGGTTTCATCGGCAAGCGCTATATTGCCGAAGAGTAATAGCAGCAGCCCGCAAAGTTTGTTGTATTTCATAAATCACACCTGCTATTGCAGTGGATGTTTTGCTTCATTATTGCGCTCTATTTTTTTGGATAAGAGCAGGTTTTTTCGTGGGAAAAGAAACAAAAAAATAGATTGGTTCTCGAATCATTTAGGCTCTCGAATCCTCTTGAATCTTAGTCTAGTCTAGTGCGTGTTACAGCTCTGTCAATGCGCTCAATGATATGGGCTGTCGTGTGCGCTGGCGCAATCAGTAAGTGCGTGCCAGCGAAAACTCCGCCACTTGACGCATGGCTTGAGTGTAAATGTTGTCAGGGAGGTGTTGTAGTTGTTCAATTGCCAAGCGTACATGCTCACGGGCGCATTCAAGAG
>JAYTSJ010000034.1:0-21333 GCA_043745725.1 Gammaproteobacteria bacterium
GAGCGTTATCTCGTTTGATAGTTGTATCTCCAATTAATTAATAAAAACAAACCTTACTTACCTATACGGCCTTATTTAGGCAGTTTCTTTCTTTTTTAAATAGAAAAAACTCTGCCTCGACGCGCGATATCGGCGGTCAAGTGCTCGATGAAGGCTTCCAGATTCATTACACCCAAGTCTTTTCCGTCTCTTGTACGAACCGCAACAGAGTTGTTTTCAACTTCTTTGTCGCCAATGACGAGCAGGTAGGGAACCCGCTGAATTGTGTGCTCGCGGATTTTAAAGCCGATCTTCTCATTTCTCAAGTCCGAAATGATGCGGAAGCCCTTATTGCGCAAGGTATTTTCAATTTCTTTGACAAATTCGGCCTGTTTGTCCGTAATATTCAAAATTGCGACCTGCTCCGGAGCCAACCAAGCTGGAAATGCGCCCTCGTAATGCTCAATCAAAATACCAATAAAACGTTCAAATGAACCCAAAATGGCGCGATGTAACATCACCGGCACCTGACGCGAACCATCTTCCGCGACATATTGCGCATCCAAACGTGCCGGCATGGAGAAATCAACTTGAATGGTGCCGCATTGCCAGACTCGGCCAATACAATCTTTTAAGGAAAACTCAATTTTTGGTCCATAAAACGCACCTTCACCCGGCAACAATTCATAAGACAGACCTTTGGCTTGTAAAGCATCCATCAGGGCCTTCTCGGCCTTATCCCAAACTTCATCGCTGCCGACACGCTGCTCAGGGCGAGTAGAAATGCGAATAATAATATCGCTAAAACCAAAATCAGCATAAACCTCATGCAGCAAATCAGTGAAAGTGGATACCTCTGACTGGATTTGCGCTTCAGTTGCAAATATATGGCCGTCGTCTTGCACGAATGCACGAACCCGCATTAATCCTTGCAAAGTGCCTGATGGCTCGTTGCGATGACACGCACCGAATTCCGCCAAACGTAAAGGCAACTCACGGTAACTTTTTAAACCTTGATTAAAAATCTGGATATGACACGGGCAGTTCATCGGCTTGATAGCGAAATCACGCTCTTCCGATGCCACGGTAAACATACCTGCACGGAATTTATCCCAATGACCAGAGCGCTCCCATAAACTGCGATCCACAATTTGCGGCGTTTTCACTTCGCGATAACCATTATTACGTTGCACTTCACGCATATAAGCTTCAAGTGTTGAATAAACACTCCAGCCGCGCGGATGCCAGAACACCATGCCCGGCGCTTCCTCTTGAATATGAAACAAATCGTACTTTTTACCCAGCTTACGGTGATCACGCTTTTCAGCTTCTTCCAAGCGCATTAAATATTCATTCAATTCTTTTTTGCTGGCGAACGCAGTACCATAAATACGTTGTAACATTTCATTATTGGAGTCTCCACGCCAATAAGCACCAGCTACTTTCATCAATTTAAAGTGCTGTAATTTACCGGTGGATGGCACATGCGGGCCGCGACACAAGTCTTCAAAATCGCCTTGTTTATAAAGTGATAGCTCTTGATCCGCAGGAATGCCCTCAATAATTTCCGCTTTATACGCCTCACCAATACTACGAAAAAATCCTACAGCGGCATCGCGCGATAACACACGGCGAACTACGGGCAAATTGGCGGCTGATATTTCAGCCATTTTTTGTTCGATGGCAATGAGGTCTTCCGGCGTAAACGCGCGCGAAAAAGCAAAATCATAAAAAAAGCCATTTTCGATCACAGGGCCAATAGTCACCTGTGCTTCCGGAAATAAGGTTTTCACCGCTTGAGCTAATAAATGCGCAGTGGAGTGACGAATCACCTCCAACCCTTCAGGCGATTTTTCTGTGATGATCGCTACTTGCGCATCATGGTCAATCACAAAAGCAGCATCCACTTCTTTGCCGTCAACAATGCCGGCAAGTGCAGCTTTAGCCAAACCAGGGCCAATATCCGCTGCCACATCAAGCACAGACACGGGATTTGCAAACTGACGTTGTGAACCATCGGGGAGAGTAATAACTGGCATGATCAAACCTTTTCAGTGGTGACCCCTACCAAAGGCCACGTGAGAGTAGTAACGAGCAAGTCAAATACTTAGCTCAGCGAACCGCGTTTTAAACGCGAAGGATGAGGAGTATAAAAAGCTGCACCAAAGATAGCTAGGAAAATCTAGGCTAAGCAACAATTCCGCAAGCTGTAACAATTCCATGCTTTACGCATCTACTATAAGAATCATTTGACTAATACGGCCATTAAGATTTTAAGCACCACTGCAAATACCGCTTATAGAATGCTAAGCTGCGCCAAAGTATTTTTGAGCATTCTCAATGGCGAAAGTAAATACAACGGATTATGGCAATGAACAAGCACTTATCGCTGGGCTGATTGCCGGCGATGATTGCGCATTTTGCGAGATAATTAAACGCTTTCAGCACACAATGCTTATTGTTGCACGAGCGATTACAGGTGATACCTTTGCTGATGATGTAGTACAGGATGCCTGGGTGGCCATTTATAAAAACATTGCTAAATTTGAGCAAAGGTCATCGTTAAAAACCTGGGTAATGACTATTGTTAGCAACGAAGCCAAAGCACGCTTGCGTCGCGAATCGCGCAAGGTATCTTTAGATGAGCTCGATGGTGAAGTTCCTGGTAGTTATTTGGATGGTGCTAATTTCACCTCCGATGGCCACCGATCTTCACCTACTCCCTCATGGCGCAGCGAATCCCCGGAAGAATTGTTGGAAGAAAAACAATTGCATCGTTGCATCAACAAGACACTCAATATTTTACCACCCGCACAAAAAGCTGCATTTATATTGCGCGATATTGAGCAAGAATCATTTGATGATATTGGCAATATATTGCAGGTTAGCGCAGCCAATGTAAGGGTTCTGGTACACCGTGCACGCTTAACTTTGTTGCAAGTGATCGACCGTTTTCAGGAGACCGGCACATGCTGACAGACAATAGAAATGTAATAAAAAAACACCTACTGAGTTGCAAAGATGTGGCTCATTTGGCGAGTGATTATCTTGATAAAAATGCGGGCAATAAACTGAATTGGAAAATTCGTTTGCATTTGCTCATGTGTAGCTGTTGTCGTCGCTTTATGCGCCACTTAAAAATCACCCAACAAATAGCACCGCAACTCATTAAAAAATCTGAACATGAAATGGATGCAGGGTTTGTGCTACAACATATTAAAGATCGAACAAATATCTCTCAAGGATGAGAATTATTTTATAAGTTTTGCGCGGCTATTAGTATCGCGGTTGAATGCAATAGGTCGATCATCAATCACACTCCCCACACGTTTTGCAAGACGATCGTAAAGAACCACATTCACCGTAGCAGCGAGATTCATACAACCAATGGTAGGAATATAAACTACGGCATCAGACTCATTTAAAATCTCTTGTGAAAGCGAACCATCTTCTGGGCCAAAAATATAATAAGCATGCGCAGGATGTTCAAAATGGATAAGCGGCGTTGCACCTTCAATTAATTCCACTGCTACAATTTTCGCACCTTGCGGAACTGCTGCTAATAAATTATCGACGCATTGCAATGGTATTTTTTCATGTATATTTTTTGTATCGGTAAAAAATTGACGCGCGCGATTATAACGCTCGCCAGTATAAAACACTTGATCTGCGGCATAACAACCAGCAGCACGTAAGACCATGCCAACATTTTCCGGGCTTTTGGGGTTTACTAAACCAATAGTAGCTGATTCACTTTTCATCAATAACTTTGCACTCAATGTCGTTTTATTTTTAAATTATTTTAAGCCAGCAAAGGAAATAATCCTTTAAGACCTTTCGCCATAAATTCAATCGCTATAGCTGCAAGTAAAATACCCATCACTCGGGTAGACATCGAAATCGACTTAGGCGTGAGATGCTTTGCCAACCAAGGCATTGCCAGTAACGTTAACCATAGAACAAAGCATACCAATGTTATGGCGCATATAATCAAGCCATAATGCAGGAAACCATGCGCTTGATGCGCGTAAACTATTATCGTACTAATCGCGCCAGGCCCCGCAAGCAAGGGCATAGTCAAGGGCACCAATGCGACCGATTCATCTTCCATGATTTGCTCAGGCGCACTACCTTTATGCGATTGCAACATAGCAATAGACATCAACAATAAAATCAAACCACCGGCACACCGAAAAGCATCGATACTGATACCTAAAAGCCATAAAATCCATTCACCGAGTAGCAGTGAAACTAATAACACTGCCAACACCGAAATAACCGTTAATCGCAAAGTAGCTTGTTTTTTTATAGCAGTTTGATGCGCAGTCAACACTAACACCAGAGGAATAGCACCTAGAGGATCAACAATTGCCAATAGACTTATAAAAAATTTTGCGTAATCAGTAAACGGAAGCATGAAATGTTACTCGTCGATAAGGAAGATAACTAATTAAGAGTGTAGCAGGCGGGATAAGACGAACAATCATTCTATTTTTTTGAGTAACAAAAAAATAGAATTTAGTGTTAAAAAATTAATCAAAAAAATTCAGCACACCTCGTAATCCTTGCTCAATTGCTTGATGTTGAACTTGTATTCTGTCGCCAGAAAAATGAAATACTTTCGTACGCATTTCCCCATTCATATGGGCCCAGGCAAACCAAACAGTTCCTACAGGCTTATTCACGTTACCGCCGGATGGCCCTGCGATTCCAGTAATCGCTACCGCAATATCCGCTCCCGAAAGTGATAAGACACCTTTTGCCATTTGAATAACCACAGCTTCGCTAACAGCGCCCTCTGTAGCGAGGGTTTCAGCATCAACTTGCAATAGTTTTTGCTTAATGCGATTAGCGTAGCTAACAACGCCACACTCAAACCACGCCGAGCTGCCTGCAACTTGAGTGATAGCGGCAGCCAAACCACCACCAGTACAAGATTCAGCGGTGGCAAGTTGCCACCGGCGTTCTAATAACTGCTGCCCGAGTATTTCACAAAGCGGATGGAGATTTAAATAAAACGCAGATGAAGATGTCATCGCAAAGATTATTTGTTTTTCTTGAGTGACAACAAAGATCTTTCCGGTTTATCGGTACGATCAGCAAATTGCTTAGCGAGTGCTTCGCGGTCTTTAACTGCCTGGCTTTTAAGGCTTTCGATATCAGTAGTACCTGAAAGACTATAATCCACATTTGAACCGACAGCTGCTTTGGCTAAAACCTCGACTCCGCAACGCATTAAACGCGCCTGATCTATATAAGATAAATTAGATGGGAAATTATTGGGGTTAATAGCGGAAGGGTCGCGTGGATTGCCCTCAACTTGTAGCACAAAACCCGATTCATGAGTTGCAGTTCCGGTAGCGAGATTCACTACCCATGCGTCAAAGTCCATAAAAAACCTGTATTAAGTTAGTTGATTTAAGTTCGTGCAGCTTGTCGTAAAAGCTTGACAGCTAGATGACAGCGCGCACAAAGTATTTAATGTTTAGCCAGGCGTCGTTGCGCCTCTCGCTTCTCTTGCTTTTGCAGAGTGCGTAATTGACGCTCAGGTGGCTTAGCGCCAATATGCGCCTGATTGCGTATTTTCGCGAGCTGAATTTGTTTTTGGCGCTCACTAAAACGCATTTTTTGATCTTCACTTAAGGCATCATAACAACGTGGGCAGCTAACGCCGAGCAAGTATTGCTCTGAAAGCTTATCTTCTTCTGTAATTGGATGACGGCAGCCATGGCATTGACCGTAAATACCTTTCTGTAAACTATGGTTAACGGCTACACGATTGTCGAACACAAAACATTCACCCTGCCACAAACTTTCAGCTTCAGGCACCTCTTCTAAATATTTTAAAATGCCTCCCTCCAAATGAAACACCTCTTCAAAACCCTGCTCTTTCATATAGGCAGTGGATTTTTCACAACGAATGCCACCAGTACAGAACATCGCAACCTTTTTGTGTTTAGCGGGGTCAAGATTTTGCGCAACATAGGCAGGAAACTCACGGAAGGTTTCCGTTTTGGGATCAATTGCACGCGCAAAAGTACCAATGTTGTACTCATAAGAATTGCGTGTATCCACTACAACCACATCGGGGTCACTAATTAACGCATTCCAATCTTGCGGTTGTACGTATGTTCCCACTATTTTAAGCGGATCTATTCCTGTCACACCCATAGTGACAATTTCTTTCTTCAGCTTTACCTTCATGCGATAAAAAGGCATTTCTTCGTAAATGGATTCTTTGTGTGCAATATCAGCAAAACGAGCATCGTTACGCAAATACGCTAGCAAACCATCTATACCTTCGCGAGTGCCAGCAACTGTACCATTAATGCCTTCTTCGGCCAGCAGAAACGTACCTTGCAGACCAAGGGTATCGCAATGATCTTTTAAGCGCGGAGCGAATTCTTGATAATCAGGCAGAATGACAAATTTATAGAGTGCTACAACAACGATGTGGCTCATAGGTTTTCACTTTAACGAAGTCTAATTTTTCACTTTAACAAAGTCTAATACCGAAACCCGCCTTAAAAGCGCAGGAGACGCATTATAAATGCTGGAATTTTGAACAGCCAGTGTAAATGCAATTATTTATCATGCTTCGAACCACCCAAACAGGCTGGGGATGCAGGCACATGACCATTCGCAAGCCACTCATTCGGGCTAAATGTATGTAACGCCAAGGCGTGAACACCGGATTGTAACTCCTCAGCCAAACACTTATAAATTGCCTGATGTCGCTGTACCTGCCGCATACCGACGAAGCTATCTGCAACCAATATCACATTAAAATGCGTTTCTGATCCAGCCGGTACGCTATGCATATAACTTTCGTTAAGTACCTCTAAATAGGTCGGCTGAAAGACAGTTGTTAATTTGGCAATTACGCACGTCTCTACTGGTTTCATAGCCTCTCCTCGTTACAATAATGTGTTACAGAAATAGCTACTGATATAAAAAAACAGAGTCTAAGTCAAAAAAATACTGGGGCATTTTACTGTTTAATCGCTACACTATGTTGACTTAGCGCAAGAGTATTCGATAAAAATAGCGCAAACCTAAATGACACGACTAGGCCAATAAAGGACTGGAGTGAACTGCAAAATGGATGAATTAAGAGCAATATCATGAACGACTATAAAGTATTTATTAATCGACGCAACAGCGATGATCGCCGGCTTGACCACGATCCCTGCAAGAACTTACCCGTTGACATTTACCACCGCAAACGTCGCAAAGCAACTGAGCGCCGCCATATTGATCGCTCGCTAGCAGACGACTATATGGCTTATTGGGGCAGGATAGAAATCAAAAATATTCACTGAGCATTCAAAAAAGCAACAGCAGAAATATATTGATAACTGCTGTTAACACAAAAAATATGTTCAGAAAAAAAATCGATGTATAGCAACAATTCCCCAAACTACAGCTAACAGCACCAAGCTTATAAATACGAGCGCTGAACCTATGTCTTTAGCGCGGCCTGACAACTCGTGATGTTCAGAACCAGTGCGATCAACCACCGCTTCAACGGAAGAGTTTGCCAACTCCGCCATCCACACCCAAAATATGCTGGCAATCAACAAAATTAATTCGACATGTGTTGATGCTAACCAAAAAGCGGTGGGAATTAATATTAAACCTAACGCCACTTCCTGACGAAATGCCGCTTCAAATTTCCACGTCGCAGCAAAGCCTTTCATTGAATATCCAAAAGCATCTACGATGCGACCAACTCCGGTTTTACCTGGTTTACTCATTCGCTCTCTCCAAAGATAGCTGTAAATAATTATTAAATTTCATCAAAAGCTGACAGCTTGTCACAATACCTTCACGCAACCGTCATCTATGAGTCACAGTTGCCGAGTACTTTTGAGTTGCAAGCCGATTTCCCACTCAATGCTTAAAAGGCGGTGAATCATGAATGCTTTTTTACAGAGAGTCCACCACTTGGATACACTTGCATTTTTATGGGTGCATGTAACAAAACGTTTTCACTATCGTAAATCAGTACGATTAATCTCACGTACCGGCGATGGTGTTTGGTATTTCTTGATCGCACTCGTATTATTATTGATTGAACCCAATCATGGCAGCATTTTTTTTTGGTCCGGTATTATTGCCTACGCATTCGATGTAAGTTTGTATTTGATATTAAAAAATCTTATCCGACGTGATCGCCCTGCGGTGAACATTAATTCTTACCAAGCATCGATAACACCATCTGATAAATTTAGTTTTCCTTCCGGCCACACAGCTGCTGCTTTTTTATTTGCCAGCCTCATTGCTAATTTTTATCCCACCTTTGCAATTCCTTGTTTTATCTGGGCCAGTTTAATTGGCACTAGCCGTGTACTGCTTGGTGTGCATTATCCGACAGACACAGTAGCGGGCGCAGTGTTGGGCACAGGCTGCGCGTTTATTGGCATTTATATTTACTCTTTACAGGGCTCTTTATGAAAATACTTTACGGCGTGCAAGGAACTGGAAATGGACATGTAACACGTGCCCGCATCATGGCCAAAGCATTTGCGGAAGCAGGAGTACAAGTAGATTGGGTATTTTCTGGTAGACCGCGCGCTGATTTTTTTGACATGGAAGCCTTTGGTGATTTTCAATGTTATCGCGGCTTAACATTTCAAGTGAAAAGTGGTCGAATTTTATATTTTAAAACGGCAATGACCAGTAATTTTGGTCAGCTTAAACAAGATATCAATAAAGTTAATGTTGATGGTTACGATTTAATTATCAATGATTTTGAACCTGTTTCCGCTTGGGCTGCAAAGCGCGCAGGCAAAAAAGTTATTGGCCTGTCGCATCAAAATTCTTTTTATTATAATATCCCAAAGAAAGGCAATAATATTGTTATTGATTGGTTTATGCGTAATTTTGCCCCTGTAACCCAACCCATTGGATTGCATTGGCACCACTTTAATCAGCCAATTCTGCCGCCACTAATTGAACCATCACATTACCCCAACGAGTCATTAGCGAAGCATTACCTGGTATATTTGCCTTTCTCCGAATTGGCCGACATAGAGCCTCAGTTACGTTGTTTTCCTGATTATCAATTTTATATTTATCAAAATGTTCCCACCGCAATTGATGACGGGCATATCCACATAAGACCATTTTCTCGTGAAGGCTTTCAGCAAGATTTACACCGTTGCGAAGGTGTTATATGCAGCGCTGGCTTTGAATTACCCAGCGAATCAATTCAACTCGGCAAAAAACTTCTAGTACAAGCAGTGGCGGGGCAAATGGAACAAAAATCCAATGCTTTGGCTTTAAGCCAATTAGGCTATGGATCGGCAACCAATACGCTAAGTGAAGATATTATCCGCCGCTGGTTACCGCTCGCGAAACCTAATCCAATAATGTATCCAAATGTTGCTAAAGCGGTAGTTGAATGGCTATTGCGAACGAAGGGAGAAAATTTTGCAGAATTTCAGCAAACCATGTGGAGCAAGATACCTCGGCAAGAAAGTAACGAAATACCGATGCAGTTAGCGCAACAAGCAGCAACACAAGAAATATAATTTTTATTTGTAATCAGCTTTAGCAGGCATGAGCGTGATAAACCATGCCTGCTATTACCTGAATACCCCGCCCCGCCTAACCTATACAACAACCATTTCCGTTGTCTTTACATCGATTACCATATCATTTCTTCAGCTGCAACATTAGTCTATTCAAATAATGCGATCTAACTAACATTAGACTCGCTAAGTGGTTTTATTATTTCAATAGCATTTCAGGTATAGTTACTGATAAAGTTAATCTAGCTGAATCTTACTCACAAGATCCATTAAAAAACCCTAATATAGAACTTACATTCCTATTATTGACGAGAATACGCAGATGCCACGTCCCATTAACATTTTGGTTTGTTTATTTGGCTTGGGAATTACCTCTTATAGCTTCGCAGACAACGATGAAAAACACGTAAAAATTATCGAGCCGGCTAAAACTGTAACGAGCGTCCAAGTAGCCGCTATAGATACTGAACATTTTGAATTGGGCTCTTATATTGGCTTGCTGTCAGTTGAGGATTTTAATAGCAATATAGTTACAGGAATTTCTTTCACCTACCACATCAATAGCAAATTTATTTCCCAAATAAATTATGGCTTATCGACTGTTAAAAAAGCTGCGTTTGAAGAAGTTGCCGCCGGCAATTTTCTGGCGAAAAAAGATTACGATTATCAATATATAAATTTGTTGGCTGGCTATGACTTGCTCGATGGCAGATCATTTCTCGGCAAAAATTATAAATTTAACTCAGTTATTTATTTATTAGCTGGAGTCGCCAATGTAAGTTTTGCGGGAGACAAAAATACGGGTTTTGTATTAGGCGCCAGCTATAGGGCGGTAATTACTGACTGGATAACGGTAAACCTCGACTTACATGACACTAGATTTACGCGAGATTTTTTAAATGACAAGAAAGCAACGGATAACACTGAAATGCTAATAGGCGTTAACGTATTGTTTTAAAAACGTATTGTTTAATTTTTAAGAATCAAAAATTAACTCGGCTTTTTAAGCAACAGCCGAGTTATCTAAACCATTTCTAAACCATTCAATCTATTCCTTTTGCAAAATATTTTATGCTGATCAAAATAGGAATTTCAATCCCACTGAAAGCTCCGTAGTATTCACTCTTCTATCTTTAGCAGACACAAGACTTGAGCTATAAATATAATCCCTAAAATCAAAATGTAAACCGACGCGCCTAAAAATTGCTACCTGATAACCAACGCCCACAGTGTAGGTCATGCTAGATTCCCCGCCAAACTCCGTGTCTCCAACTCCAGCAACCACATAGAGCGCCGACAAACTAGTTTTCGCAGGTGAAGGAAAGAACTCCCCCTGAAATAAGTTATAGCCCAACAGTAAGTCGTAGTGTGAAAACTTTCGGTTGCCATTCGGCACATAGGTCTCTCCAGCTGAAAGGTTTTTTTCAGCTGAAGATAGAGATACATTTGTCTGCAAATAATTATACTGTATGAAAAAATCTTCCGAGGCACGAAAGGTCGCACTAATTCCCGGAGCTAATTCACTGGTAAAATCTTCAATATTAATAATGCCTGCGAAAACACCCAGCTCGAAGACTTCATTGTTTATATTTAATGCCTCTCCCTCCTCATCAGCCAATGCAGCTGGTACAAGACAAAGAGCAGCAAGAAAAATAACCGCATTTACTTTTAAAAGAAAGAATTGAAACCTAATGTCCATGCGTTTAATCTCACATTGTTGTTGTCGGTTGAAACTGAATATGATCGGTATTCACCTTTAAATAAAAAATTCCTACCAAGATAATAATGTAACCCAACCCCATAATGATTAAAATTTGAGTCATTGATTAAAAGTGGAGTTAATTTTGGCTGAGAATCAATTTTCATAATGCCACTGCCAACCAAAAGAACAGGAGATATTTTCCACGTTGAAAAAGGTTCTACAACAATATTTAGCGCGTAGAAATTACCTTTAATATCCGTTCCAAAAACTTTACCTCCCTCGCCTTCTAATCCTAGCCAACCTAGTGGGCGATAGCCGGCGGTAAAACTGAACGTTTCACTCCCCTTAAGCTCACCACTAGAAAACTGCCCGCTACTGAAACCAACTTGCCAATGATTTTTTATATAATCACCATAACTGACTGTAGGCAAATCAGCAGGCTCTCCCGTTATTTGAATAGTGCGCGAGATCTGACTCGTAGTGGTCCAACCCGTTTTTCCATTTTTAGTTCGCACTTCATACCAGCCAGGTCGCCGAGTTATTACTTCAATCTTTTCACCTTGTTCGATCACATAGAACACAGGATAACCGCGACCTGGGCCACTATGCATCTCAACATAAGGATCAATAACTTCAAGCCTTAAAGGCTCTTGAGTATTACTCGCTAAAGTTTGACTTGAGCCTAATGTTGCCAGAAAAACAATTAAAAATATCTTTAACAATTGCATTCGAACTCCCTAATCTTATTGTTAATAAGATTATTGAACAATATGGACAAAATCAACTTCCGTTAAATATCATTGGAATTAAAGGGTGGATTCACCACTAAGTGATTTATTCTACTTCATTATGCTTAGACATTTACAGAAAGAAAAACATAACGCACAAAGTTGTGATCAATTGCTAGCAAAGATTGCCAAGTTGCACTGTTTTACGCAATAACCATTGTGCAGTGTACTTTCTTCGAGCCAAAACTTCTAACTACTACCAAGCTTAACTCATTTGCCAATGTGTAAATGACGCCAATTGTAATTATCAAACAAAGAATTTATAACAAAAAAAAGAGCTAGCTGGTGTTACCCAGATAGCCCTTTTTTTCGTGTTCATCTACAACCATCAGATGATTAATGCGCGCCTGACGTACATTCCAAATTGATGTCTGTTTGGAACATAAATTCTGATTTAGTTGTGTGTCTTTCAGCAAAGAATAAATCAAAAGTATAGGATTTTCCTTGCTCAATACCAAGAGCGGCCGCTTGTTCATCCAGGTTCACTGCGCCACTTTCGACACTGTGAACTCCACCAAGATCAATCACGCGCTTACCGTTTATGAACACCCAGAGATCATCATCACCTTGGAACTTAAATACTTCACCACCGTTATAATTAAACACTAGATGTGTTTCAAGCGTAAAGTGGAAGTTATGGCCTGTTGTAAGATAATTGCCGAAGCCCAAACCATCGATAGGGAAGAAACTATCATTATAGTAAGTCCAAATACTTGAACCGACACTTCTTTTCATTTGCAAGGTTTTAGGAATATTTATATTAATACCGGGAACGTCTCTGTACCACTGATTAAAAAACTTCGCACCATGTGTACTTACAGTGCTACCAAGTTTATTGGCATACACAGGCAAATGGTCAGTACCCAAGTTTAGTGCAACAATTCCGAGATCGGCTTGATTAATATTTTCAAAATCAACATGGCCGCCCACCTCTTGATAGGCTTTAAAATCACGGATTGTCACAGGTAAAGTCCGCGTGGTATTACTATCAAGATTACAAACTGGCTGCGCAACATTAATAGTTACAGTATCCGGCGCACTATCAAGAGTGCCATCATTGACTATTAACTGTGCAATATAAACACCTTCTTTGTCTGCTTTAAATGTTGGATTGATAGTACCAGCATTTACCAGACTAGCGATGCTAGTAGTTGGTTTGGTAGTTAAGCTCCAACGATAACTTAATTTATCACCATCAGCATCGTAACTTCCTGAACCATCCAACGCAACCTGGTCGCCGACATACACCGTTATATTTTTTCCTGCTTCAGAGATTGGCCTAATGTTTTTCGTATTCAGAACAACAGTATCTGGCTCACTTGATTCGATACCATCGTTAACTACCAACTGAATAACATAACTACCGGACTTATCAATTTTCAGCTTCGCTATACTTTCTTTAGGAGTCAATAAGGCAACCGTACTATCTGCCGGTTTGCTCAAGATACTCCAACTATAGGTAAGAGTGTCACCATCAGCATCTGAACTTCCAACGCCATTTAACAACGCCAGATCATCAATTGATACCAATTGATCCGAGCCTGCATTAGCTATTGGGCGGCTATTCCGTGTATCTATAACCATAGTGTCTGGATCACTGCTCAGTAGACCGTCATTAACTACCAACTCAACAGTATAAATGCCGAATTGATCAGGAGTGAACGAAGGTATTACCGCAGCACTATCAGCAATTTTTGCAGTACTAGATTCGGGCGCTGTAACAATGCGCCATTGATAGCTCAACGTATCACCATCCAAGTCACTGCTGAGAGAACCGTTCAGCTGCATGGTAGTGCCAAGCTCACCTTTTTTATCTGCGCCGGCATTGGCAACAGGTTTCACGTTGCCAATTTCAAAGCTAATGGTATCCGGGTCACTATCAACCTTGCCATCATTAACAATCAACTGAACCACATATATTCCGTGATCAAGAATTGTAAAGGTTGGCATCACCGCAGAAGCATCAGACAATTTAGCCATTGAATGCTCAGGGCTGATAATTTTCCAGTGATAAGTTAATGAATCACCGTCGAGATCACTACTACCTGAACCGTCCAAAGTCACTCGGTTGTTCATATTTGCACGTTGATCCGGGCCTGCAACTGCAATTGGTTTTCTATTTGGACGACTTGCCGTAATGACAACTGTGTCTGGCGCACTACTGAGCTTGCCATCATTAACAACCAATTCGAAGCTATAAACACCCTCAAGTCCAGGAGTAAAACTGGTATTCATGGTTGTTGCATTGATCAAAATTAAGTCGCTACCACTTGGTTGACTAATCAATGTCCAACGGTAAGTTAATGCATCACCATCTGGATCACTACTTCCAGCAGCACTCAGGGTTACACTTTCGTTCACATTAACTGCCTGATCCTGGCCACCATTAGCAATGGGGCGCTTGTCAGGTTGAACCGCAGAAATAGTGACTGTTGCAGGCAAACTATCTTGCTTGCCATCATTAACAATTAATTGCACAACGTAGTCACCCGCCTTGTCAGGTATTAAAGATGGTTTCACGCTTGTCCAATTAAGTTGCGCTACATTACTGTCAACAGGAGAGCTTATTAATAGCCATTTATAGGTCAGTGAGTCACCGTCAACATCACCGCTACCAGAACCATCTAATGTAAAGGTGGTTCCAACATCGCCAGTTTGATTCGCCCCTGCGTTTGCAGTAGCGATGTTATTTACTGGGGCTAAACTACTAGCAATAGAAGAACTAGCAATCACTACCGGTGTAGATGCAGCCGAAGAATTAGGAACTACTACCGGAGTAGACGCTGCTGAAGAGTTTGGAACCACTACTGGAGTAGAAGCTGCCGAAGAGTTTGCAATCACCACTGGAGTAGAAGCAGCCGATGAGTTTGCAATCACTACCGGAGTAGAAGCCGCAGAAGAATTTGGAACCACTACTGGAATCGAAGCAGCCGATGAGTTTGCAATCACTACCGGAGAAGAGGCAGCTGATGAGCTAGTATTCACCGAAGAAAACGAACTTGCAAAGGTGGTTCCTAATGGTGGAACTACAACACCAGGATCATCACAAATTACTCGATTAGTATCTAGATTATCTACAAAATTAACATCATAAGCACTAAAAGGAAAATCTAGTCCATTGTTTGGCTGACTGATCGCTAAATCACTGTACACAATATTTTTGCGCGCACGAACAACGGGTAAGCGACTTGCAGTTTTCTCATCAAAAACCCATATGCCATATTGGCCATCAACATCACCTAGCTCGGTACTAGATTTACAAAATGTATTAACACCATTGTCAACAGTTGAACACTGAGACCAACTTACCAATAAACGCCCGGTGCCATCGCGGTAGGGCCAAACCGCACTATACCAACCGTTGACAGAGTGTTGACTGGGATATAAATCAACCTCTCCGCTTATTAAAGAACGTGGCGCAATATTGCCAAATACAGAGGCAGCAGTAGTTGCTTCAGGTGATTCCAACTCAACAATATTTCCACCTAAAGATTGGTTATATTGATGTTTTATGACTGCGGCTAACTGTCCATTTTCTGCCTGCACAATATGATCAATGCCAATAAAGCTCTCGTCAGATCCAGTCAAAGTGACCGTTTTGTAAAGTTGTTGCAATTCTTTGCCATCAACAGTAATCCGCAAAATAGTGTAATGATTACTTGCTAACACTTTCCCAATAGGTGTTGTTTGCGCAAAAGCACACACCGCTGCTTGTGACCATTTTGCTGGTACATCCAAACCGGCGGGATACTGAGCTGTAAAAATATCAGGGCTTGGCGAGTTCGCGGTATCAACAGGACATTGTAAAAGTTCATAAGTGCGCGACCAACGTACAAAAGCAATCCGACCATCTTTAAGGGTAGTCGGCTTAGTATCGTGATTTTTACCGTAAGTTAACTGAACGATATTTTCGCCAGCGTTGGTCATTGAATGTAATAAAGAAGGTTTTTCGTTAGGGCCCACTTTGTAACAATTGGCGGCTTGATACTTATCAACAACATTATCAACTGGGCTGTTAGGATTTCCGGCAGCACGGTCTGAAGAGAACACGATAGTGCCATCTAGCGCGTAAGTCGGATTGGTATCCTGGCCAGCATTGGCAATAAGATCATCTTTGATAATGCGACGAATTGCTTTATTCTTAAAACTGTATTCGTAGATATTCCAGGTGTAATCAGTCGGACTATCGTGTGGCCCGTGAGCAGCAAATATCAAAAATTGGCCATCAGGTGATACGTTTAAATCCTTAACGTCGTAGTCGGAAGACTTAAAATAACTCGTTAATACCTCGGTATCCACGGCATTAACATCAAGGCTGGAACGGCTCATCAACTGCGCGCCAGCTTGAAACTCATAAGGTGAAGCAAGATCTAATGGGCTACTGTCCTTACTGGATTTAGAGCGCTTTAACCGATCAGCATTAAACTGAAAATCCTGGGTAACATTGCGCTGAACATACATAAATTGGGTGTCTTGTGACAGAACCTTATTGTCCGCCGACTTTCCACCATTACCCCCGCCGCCACTACCACAAGCAACTAAAATCAAAGAGGCAACAAGGAATACAAGTGCTTTTTGACATGCTTTAAGTAACTGAAACATATTCATCACCATAGTAAATATTTTTTGAGGATAACAATAAATCGTAAGCTAAATGGATTTTCTACAAGCGCATCATGCCACCCTCCAGCTTTAAAAAATGGTACGAAGTCACAACAATTTGACAACAAAAAGACTGACTAATACCTGTTTGTATTTTTGTGAACTTAGTCCCGTTGAACCTAGGGGCACGTCACACTTGCGGATATGGCTGCCTAAAAGATTAGGCGGAGGGTTGAAATGTAATTTTCTGTAAAACGAGGGAAAAGCAAAAATAGCAGCGGAAATATAGCTTATCCAGAATTAGCGGCTCTTGGGGCGAGCTACTTTAAAGCAACCACCAAGAACCACGACGCAATATAACAACCGAGAATTTAAGTACAAAAACGCGCTTTAGTTGCTCACAAAGTGAACTTTAGAGGCACTCTAACTGGGGAAAAATACGAATTTATATTCAATAGCTGTTGGCGATACATCCTTAACACCAAAATTTACCTGTCTAATTCTGTCCAGAATACTGTTTTCGAGCTCTGCTATACCCAACTCACTCGCCACCAATTTTAACTTCGAGATACTGCCATTGGGCTCAATGACAATTGAAAATGTGAATTTACCCGCGAGGTCAGGATGATCTAGCAAAGCGCGTTGATACAAGGTGTAGACACTACTTTTAGTTTTCTCAAGGGTACTGCGAATACTCTCCATATCTCGACTACCTGCCTTATTGGATATATTACCAAACTGGCTGTGTCCATTACCTTCTCCGCTTCCATCCCCGCTTCCATTTCCACCATTGCCTCCACGCCCACTTCCATTTCTACCTGCCCCGCTGCCATAGCCGGCTCCGTTTCCGCTGCCATTTCCGCTACCAGATTCAGCTAGCGTCGACTTATGGTCAGCAAGAACAACAACATCGCCCCGCATTATTGCATCGTTTACCACAAGGCCTTTACCTTTGCCCATTGCTACATCCGCACCGAGAACATCTCTATCACTCGCAACAACAGTTCCTCCGGTACTAACAGATACATTTTTATTTTGCATTCTTGCAATATCTAAAGCGCCGCGCAAAGATTTTAACTGCGTAGACAGCTCAGTAATTTCTTTAGAACTTGCCAGTGCCACTTTTTTATCCACAGCCGGAGCCTCTGGCGCCTGCCCCGACGCCTTAGCTGCTTTAGAACCACCCGCTTTAGCTTTTTCAGTGACGACAGCTTGCGATGCAGGCAGAGCTTTTTCAATAACATTAGCAATATTATCTGACAGCGTAGGTTTGGCAGAAACGACTGGTGGCACTATAGCGGGTGGCGGTGGCTCAAGGATAATTCTTGTTTCCACAAGTGCTTTTTCTTGTTGTGGCACCACGCCATGATTAATAAGTTGCAACCAAGGCACCAGAAGAAATAAAAGCAATATCGGTATTAATACTCTTTTTAACGTTTTTCTAAATGCTATCTCACGTTGCTCATTAGTGTGCCACGGCAATACCAGATCAAACGCGAGAGGTTCAATAGCAAACGACATACTAACCTCCTACCTTTGTAGCACTACTATCAACAACGCCCTTCAACGCGTCAGGGCTTGAAAACCGAGTCGGCATTATATGATTTACCGCTAATGAGATATTGCGATAGTTACTACCCTGACAAGTTACCATAACGCTTTTTAGCAACAGGTACGACACAGATTTATCACCCATAATCGTTATGCTTAAACCATTAACTTTTTCATACTCTGACAATTCACCCAACACCTCTTTTCGACTTGTCAGTGCTGACGTTAGTGAGTCAATTAGTTTTTCCGGAGCTTTTAAAATATCTGCCACATGAGCAACAGGCTTATCATCTAACCAAACTTCATTGGCATCGATAAAAACAACAAGCTTATTAACTGGCACAATATTCGATATTGAATTAGGCAAGGCAACGTATCGCGCATTTTGAATTTTTGCGCTCTCGCCCGTATTAATCAATAAGAAAAAAATAAAAAAAGTAAAAATGTCCACCAGGGAAACTAACATTAGTCCTGCAACAACAGGTTTCTTTTTCCTGACTTGAAATAATGTTGATCCAATCATGCTCTTATCAACTCATACATTAAATAGTATCGCCGAGAGATATCTCAGGGAATAATTCGATTTCCACCAAATTTGTAGCAACCACTGTACTGAACGATTTAACTGCATCCATAGTAAACACCAGGTTCTGGTAATCAACAGCTGGATTAGACAACAATAAAATATCGCGTTTTTCGTTAAGCTGGCGCTTTACTTCTTGAAGTACTTTTGAAAGCTGCATGTAGTCGTATGATTTTCCAGCATCATTCTCTAGCAATGGCACTTCTTTAATGAGCACGTCTTCGGGAAAGAATACTTTGAATCCATTAGGTTCAATTCTCACTTCAAGTTTTGATTGCGCCTTCTGACTAACGCTCATACCACCCGTAAGGTCTGGCAAATTAACTTCTAGCACGGTAATTTGCGCAAAATTAAGACTGATCAATAAAATAGGTACAAGTATGATCATCAAATTCATCAAGGGTGTAATTTCAAGTTCTGGCTGCTCTTTCTGCCCATGCTGAAACTGTACGTTCATACTTTTTACTCCTGGCTCGCCACAACCACTTCAGCTTCTGAATTGCGGGGGCTACTGGTTTCAATAAGGCGATGCAGAGTCATAATATTAAGAAATTTAACCGCAGACATTTGAATGCTGGTAATAATTGCTGTTGCTTTATTTTGCAGTAATGAGTGAAGTATCAATAAAGGGATAGCACCAAACAAACCAAATGCTGTGGTATTCATCGCCACAGAAATGGACGCAGAAAGTAGCTGTGCTTTTTCTGCAGGGTTCGCATTACCAACGGCAGTAAAAGCAGCAATCAAACCAAGAACCGTACCCAACAACCCACACAGAGTTGCAACGTTAGCTAAGAGTGCGAGATAACCTACTCTCTGTTCAAGTTGCGGAATTGTCTCCAGCATTCCTTCAGTCATGGAATTTTCAATATCAGCCCGTTGCTTTGAAACTGTCATCATATCTAAACCGCAGCCGATAATACGGGTAACAGGAGCCTGATTTTCTCGCGTATACATCTGCATTCTATCCATATCAGTGGAGCGCAATAACGGTAAAAAAGCATCAAATGCCTTTATGTTGCGCGCTCGCTCGCGAGCTAAATAAACCCATCGTTCCAAGCTAATAGCTATACCAATTGCAAGCACTAGCGCGATAGGGTACATAAAAAAACCACCATCCTGTAGAAACTTAACTATGGTGTTGTATGTATTAGGCATAATAAATTCTCACTATTCAATTAATAATTAATCTGTTGTGGCGTTATTTGTTCCGCTATTTTCTAAATCCATTTCATTGTACATATTCATCGAGTTTAGCAAAACATCTCGATCAATTATCTGTAAAGTTTGATCATGTTTTTCCTCAATATTCCATTGTAATTTATCTGGCGTGCGATTCCCCTTCCAGGGAATAAAGTAACTGACAGCGGGCTGCTCTTTATCGCCAACAAATGTTGACTCCAGGAGAATAGTTGTGTCTGGACTAGGCTCCTTATCTTCTGCGCAACACACTGCAGCAAAAAACAAAAAGGTTAAAAAAACTATTTTTTTCATAATGACTCAAATACTTACAAAAGTTACTTACATTTCATTAAAGCTATTTAGGATAAAGGTTTTGACTCAGCCTTTTTCTTTTCCACCACCAAGCCGGGAGGAACACCCGTACGCTGCTGAATTTCCACTAGCCATTGGGCAACATTTTTATCTTCGCCACCAGTGAGAAACTGATAGGCCTCCATATGCTTTTGCGCGCGCAATGGATGATTTAAAAACACATCATACAATACTGCAAGATTTAAATGTGCCTCAGGGCAATCGCGCCACAAACCAAGTAATTTAGCATAAGTATTTTGTGCCTTCAAAAATTCACCTTTCATCCGCTGAGCTTTGGCAAGGCGAAGATAAGCATTTATATTTTTATCATTGAGCTCCAGAGCTTTTTGGTAATTGAGTATGGCTTTTGCGTAATCATTTTGTTCAGTAGCAATATCACCCAACAAAACCCAAGGTCCCGATAAATTCTTATCCTCAACAGTCAATTCTTTCAGCAATACCTCAGCTTGATCGTATTGCTTGTGTTTAGTGGCGCGTGAAGCTTCAATATATTTAGCAATTGATTCCTTTTTAATTTTACCCTTTTGTAACAAATAAGGGTTCTCAGTAGGCACATAAGGGATGACTACACCTGCGCTATCAACCTTTGGGGCTGGCACGAATTCCAACGTAGAACTCAATGTAATGACTGCTGCTTTTCCAGAGGCCAGATTAGTTTTGGATCGCTCAGAGGTAGTAGCACACCCAGCAACACCAAGTAAGCCACCCAGTATCAACATAGTCGCAATAAAATTAACGTATTTCATCGCCATAACTCACTATAATTTCTGTTTTGTTGTATCGAGCAGGGTTTAATAATTTCATTTCTATGAAACTTTTATCAATCCACTCATTAAAATTACCTTGCCACGCGCGATCGATATTAGCTTGGTGTAATTCAATCGCCAACTTTTCAAATGGAGCGGCCTGCTCTTCAATAATTTCAGCATATACCTGCTGGTCATCCGACGACAAATTTGCTGGTTTTTGGGACCCTCTTAGCTCGCTGGAAAACTGCTGATACAACTGAGCAATTTTATAACTCGACATGGTTACAAA
>JAYTSJ010000035.1:0-8617 GCA_043745725.1 Gammaproteobacteria bacterium
CCGATTAGACTTTTTACACTATCCTTCATAAAAAGACGGGTGTAAAGCCCCGATAAAGGGTCGCGAATTGCAGCTTCATAAACTGTCAGTATTTGCCGTTCCAACACTGATACACGTTCAATTTCCTTTTTAGCGTGCTCTGTTTCAGTCACATCTTCAATCAACAAGATAAAACCGTCGATCTTATTAACTTTCAAAATAGGTTGATAATTAATACTCAGCCATTTCGTTTGCGTGGTATGTGAATCTGCAATTGCAATTCTTTTAGGGAAGAATTTTTCAATGCTGTCATAGTGATTTTTGGTCTGACCAAAGCAACTGTTAAGATGAGTCAATCCTTCAATAATAAGCCTATCCTGACTATTTTCTGCCGCCTCAATCAGGGAGGAAAAGGTCACGCCAACCAGCTCATTACGGTCAAATAAAACCTCGCTAAATTGCGAAAGAACTTCTTTTATCTTGCCTTCCGAATCAATCATCAACATACCGAGTGGCAAGTTGGCAAAAATGTTTTTCAACTTCATTTCCGATTGGTATAACTCGGATAAATCTTTGCCACTGATACTGATCAAATCACCTTCAGCACTTTTCTTGAGTCCTACCAACGTTGCCTGCCAAAAGAACTGGCGAGCACTTTTCTTTTTGTCCGGTGGTGTTATCTCAAGCTCAAAATCAATTCGTTTATTAGGCTGCCCCCCATTTTTCAAGAGCGCGAATTGTCGACGGAGAATGTCTGCATTTTCTGGACTAAACAAACTAGTAAATTCAAAACCCAGCACATCTTCCATGTTGCAACCAGAAAGCTTCGCAAACTCTTGATTGGCTCGGATAACGCGTAGATTCTGGTTCACCACCACTACCACACCCGGCATGTTATCCAACATGGTTTCAGTGTTATCGCTGGCGGTTTCCAGCAATGAAAGAACCTTATAACAGGCTAATAATTCGTTATTTTGACTCACAGAAACTCCAGCTCACCATCATCGTTATTAGAGGCTTGTTCTTCAACATACTGCAGGTTAGCAACCGCCGTTGGTTCCATTATTTCAATATAGGTGGTGCACACTAGAGAACCAAAGTCACCCTTGATTCGCCATGCCTGACCAAATTTTTTTAAGATGTCATTATTCGGCGTATAGTCTGAATATATCTCATAGAACCCGTGCATACTAAGGGGAATACACATACCTAGTGCTAAGTCATTCAACTGAAAAATTCGGCAAATTCGACCACAAACCTGATTCGTTAGCTCCTTCATGTAATCCAGGGTTTTGACAGCTGCAACCCGCTCATCTGTTGATTGATCGCGAAATTTTACCCGTCGCAATTGATCGCTTTCACTGTTATTAAAGTGGATTTTAAACAGCACTCTCATTTCTGCGCCGGAAATAACAATCAGGATCATCTGCCGCGAAACGACTTGCCCCAACTTAAAACTGTCATCCATTTCGACCAGTTCCAGCGCCTCGCAGCCTGAAAACTGGCGAGTTTGCACCAATGAAGCATTCCTAAAAATGCTACCGATTGCTGCCCCTACATTATCTACGCCGGCTGTTAACATGGTTTAATTTCACATTGCAGTAAAGGTAAAGTCATCGTCATTCAGCCTTAAAGGCTGGTGTTTATAAATACTGGGTATTACTGAAATTGAGTATAGTAGCTGTCTGCAAAATGCACATAAAATTTATAGATATTCAGAAAAAGAATTATTGAGCCAAAAAAAGGAGCCCGGACCTGCTTTACACAATCTTGCAACGAATCCAAACATCTTCATCAAAACCATAAATAGCACACATCCTATGGTAACCGTCGGCAATCACGACTTTTCCGTGCTCTTGATCGCGCAACAAGAGTATTGGCGAAAATGACTCACCCTTCGCAATTTTATTGCGATTTTTTTCAACGCGAGCATTGCTAATCCCCAACAAAGAAAGTTGCGATGCACGAAAAACATCTTTGGATTTAAATTGCGTGATATCGGCTGCTCGCAATTTTGAAATTATTTTAGCAACTGTTTTTTCATCAAACAAAAGCGTTAAATAAGATTGTGCTGCTATATAATTTCCTTCACTCACTTCGTCAAGCCATACAATATCGTTTGAATTATTCATATTTTGTCTCCTGAGATTTTCTCGCCCGTTTGTAGCCGCCACAAAGCGGCATAACCGCCATTCAAAACAACAAGTTGTTCATGGGAACCACTTTCGACAATCTCGCCGTCCTCCAATAAATAAATGCAATCTGCGTGACGTACTGTTGATAAGCGATGCGCAATCACTATGGTAGTGCGATTACGGCTGACGACATCCAAACTGCGCTGAATAGCGGCCTCAGTTTCATTATCGACAGCGCTCGTGGCCTCATCCAAAATTAAAATAGGTGGATTTTTTAAAATTGCACGTGCAAGCGCGAGACGTTGACGTTGGCCACCAGAAAGTTTCTGACCGCGCTCGCCAATACGAGTAGCAAAACCCAGGGGCAATTTTTGAATAAATTCAGTCGCTTCGGCAGCGCGTGCCGCTTCAGCAATAGCTTCTTCACTAGCATCTGCAACGCCATAAGCAATATTTTCAGCAATAGTACCATCTGTTAAAAAACTATCCTGCGCGACATAGCCAATAGCACGGCGTAAATCCTGCAAATTAATTTCATCAATAACTTGATTATCCAGAAAAATTCTTCCGCTTTGTGCGGAATAAAAACGCAATAATAATTTCACCAATGTCGACTTACCAGAACCTGTTGACCCGACAAACGCGACAGTTGTTCCAGCTAGTATAGTGAATGACATATTTTTTATAGTCGGTACTTCAGCGTACGCAAAATTCATTTGCTCAAAACGCAACTCTCCTTTAACTGCAGACACTGTTAAATGCGCGCCTTCGTAGCTAATGTTGATGGGCGTATTTAATAAATTCATTGCGCGATCAATTGCAGACATAGAACGCTGATACATATCCGCCACATCCGCCAACGCCGTTAAGGGCCAGAGTAAACGTTGCGTTAAAAACACTAAAACCGAATAAGCACCTACAGCAAGCTCACCGTGTAAGGTGAGCCAACCGCCGTAAACCAGAGTTGCAGTAAAACCCGCCAGAATTGCCATGCGAATCACGGGGGTAATTGCAGCGCTAATGGCAATAGCTCGTGCGTTTGCACTGCGATAGGCACCGCTTGCTTGCGAAATATGTGGTGCTTCGATATTTTCCGTCGCGAAGGCTTTAATCGTAGCAAGCCCCAGTAAATTATTATTTAACAACGCACTGACATCACCCGCTGCTTCACGCACTTCCGCATAGCGCGGAGCAAGGCGTTTTTGAAACCAGAAAGCACCAAATAAAATTGCTGGCACGGGCAACAAAGAAATAACGGCTAACGATGGTTGTAATGCAAAGAAAACTGCACTTACCATAACAGAAGAACAAATCACTTGAATAATTTGATTTGCACCACCATTTAAAAATCGCTCCATTTGATTGATGTCCTCATTCAAAATTGACATCAAATTTCCAGTGCGTTGGTTTTCAAAATACGCCAAATCTAAGCGTTGCACATGGCTGTAAGTATCAACGCGTAAATCGTGTTGCAAATTTTGCGCGAGCTTACGCCATTTAAGCGCCAGCAAATATTCAAACCAGGATTCACCACCCCAGATCAACACATTGAGCACCCCCAGAAAAATCAACTGGTGCCATGTATCGGTGATGCCAACACCACCCAACACTTTTTTTGCTAAAAAACTTTTATCACCATTAACAACCACGTCAACAGCAATACCAATGAGTACCTCTGGCAAAATATCAAAAAATTTATTCAGCGTTGAGTAAAGTGCCGCTAAGCGAAAATCACGTTGATAAATACTGGCGTAGCTAAGTAATTTTTTTAAAGGGTGTATGGCTGGCATAATAAATACTATAAAGTTTAGTGGGATGAGCCTAAGAATATTACAAAAAAGATGCGGCAAAAACACTTTTATAACGCTTATGCAAAAAAAGTCAATTACACAACCATAAAAACCGAATGACGGAGTAAAGCAGACGAATAAATGGCGGAATGAGTTAGGCTACCCTTACGCAAAACCTATGTGTGCTATCACACAGACCATCGTTACTTACATAATACATACTGAATATTCTTTCACGATATTGGAATATTCTTATGAAAACGCTCTCAACTATTATGATTAGCTTCTTGTTAGCGATCACCTTCACTGCTTGTGATACTTACTCACCGCCTAACCGCCAAGTGCGCAGTGTGCATCATGCATCGCGGCATTATGAACAATTCGGTCGCGTTACTGACATTGAAGTTATCACGCAAGAAAGACGTAATTCTGGTGGTGGCGCAGTACTGGGTGCAATATTAGGCGGTGTAGTTGGCCACCAAATGGGTAGCGGACGTGGTCGCGATGTTGCAACAGGTGTTGGTGCAATTGGAGGTGCAGTAGCAGGTAACCAAATTGAAAGACGCAATGGTAACGACAGTGAAATTTACCGCGTCACCGTACATCTAGAGAATGGGCGCACACAAGTGTTTGACTATGAAAATATCGAAGATTTACGCGTGGGCGATCGTGTGCGAATCAGAAACGGCCAAATTGATTTGATGTAACTATTAGTTAGGCTAGTGCGTGATCTCACCAAAACGAATGGAGTTATTCGGCACCCCTAAGCCATCGCCCGCACAGCAATGTTCGGGCGTTTTTTTATTCTTATTGTGTAAGTCTTCTCCCTCACCTTGTTTATATATAGCGAGGGGTTTTCATAGCAAGAGTATTTCATAGCAAAAAAGACACGAAAAATAAAACACATTAATGCGTATGGGTATGAGTTGATTGAACCGGAACAGAGCCTGGCACAACAGTATTTGGATCAATTGGATCAACGTGATTTTTGAAGAGCAAACCAGCAGAGGCAAGCCAACCTTTATCTCCATTTGCTTGTAACTCATACTGACCATCGGGTGTATCCATGCCACCTACCGTAAGGCTTGCACCGCGGGTAAACGAAACAGCGTAGCTTCGCCCGTCACCACCATCGATGTGCCCATTCCAGCTAATGCTGTTGTAATCGTGTTTTTCAATACTATCAATAGTCACCGCATATTCTTTACCAGCCCCTTGAATGGGTATACGTACCCGATCACCAGGCATAAGTGTTTCGATTTTTAAAGCATCAAGAGAAATAAATTCGCGGCCATCAGTGAACTCTTCTGGCTTTAACGGTAATTCTTTTGGAATTTCTTTCAGCGGTGCCCAAGCTACGTCACGCGCTATAGCGGCTGCAACTTGCTCTGGATCAAACTTCATGTTGGGACGACGCTCTTGCATTGCCGTCAAGCGATCTTGAATGTAACGGAAATCTTTTTTCTTTTCAGGAGCCGAGCTTGTTTGCGCAACCTGAGGAGCATTGATCATTTGTGTCGAGTTATTATTATCAGCCGTGGCAGCGCCTGGTGTTGCTGCAGGATTTTCAGTGGTGCTTGTAGCGTTTATTTTATTTTGAGTGCCAGAAAAATGGATCACTAAAAAAGCGATTGCACCAAGACCTAAAACTCCAAATAAAAAATGCTTTGAATTCATTGTGATAATCCTCAATCGCTAGTAAACACAACCCGTAAAAAATAAAACAGCAAAACTCTTTCTGGAATTTTGCTGTTTTGATTGGGCGTTTATTTTATTACTTAATAATTTTTAAAATTATTTTCTAATGCGCCACCAATTAATATTCCAGCCGCCAGTTGAGGCAAAAATGCCGAAATTATAGGTGCCTGCATTGATATTGACAGTTTGGGTGACCGTAGTCCAGTTTTGCCAACCACCCGTATTGGGAATATCCATTTGACCAAGAACAATTGCCCCGCCGTTCAAATCCAAAGACAACTTGCCACCATTAGGGCTCGCTACACGATAATCAACAAAGTAAGTACCGCTTGTTGGAATGTTAATACTGTTGTATGCCATCCAGTCATTAGCGTCGATCCAGCCCACGTTTTGACCACCACCAGCATCAGCGGTGTTTTCTAATTGAACGCCGTTATTAGATGAATAAGTTTCTGCTTGCACAGTAAGAGAGAATGCAGCGCTAACGGCTTCAACACGCACTGATGACACAAGATCATTAAAACCTCTACCAACCAGACAGCTATCATCACCCGTTAGTACGACTGAACTACCAGCGAAGTTATCATCGTTATAGAGAGTTACTTTGTAACCACTTGGAACCTGAATAGATGAAATATCATCATTCTTGACACCAATCGCATTCAATTGAGTCAGGTTATAAGTGCCCACTGAAAGGCTTGCAGAGTAGCCACCGTAACTACAATCCTGGAAGACTTTAATTGGACCAGAACCGGTATTGGTTGTCGCACGGAAACCTGCCAATTCATCGCGAACATTCTGCAATGCTTTTGCACCATAGGCTTCCTGATCTTGACCTTCAGGTACACCACAAGGCACGCCTTTGCATGAAAGTGTTGGGTTAGAGAAGAGATTTTGGCGCGGTGCGTTATTGAATGATTGGCTGTAAGCCATGATGTCTACGAATAAACTATCAACACCGTAGCCAACACCGTATCTATAGCGTGTACCGCTGGTATCGCCCTGGCGACGTGAATGGTTCAACCCCATATTGTGGCCGAGCTCATGAATCATCGCCATAGGGCCGCAACCTGGGCCAACTACGTTGAATGTCCAGTTTTTATCGACAGCCACATAACCCACACCACAGTTACCGGTTTGGTGTAATTGCGCAACGAAGTCAGCACCCAACTGATCGCGCAGAGCAAGAACATCATTATTAACGCGGATATTACCAAGCACAGCGCCTTGATCAGCACCGCCATCTTCATGCAAACGAACACCAACAAGACGCAGTTGAATATCTACTTGACTAGTAGCATAAGCAGCATTCATTTGGTTAACCCAGTTAACCATTGCAGTTTGTGGGTCACCACTGAAGTAATTTTTAGAATAGGTATCGTACAGCACTAACAAATCTACGGTGGCGGCGCTAGCGATACTTGAAAACGCGGTTGATACAGTAATGCACGAAAGCATAAGCGCTAATTTGATATTTTTAATGATCATTTTTATTATCATCCTATAAGAATTATGATTTAGGTGACTCAGTTTTTTAAACGTGAACGAACTCGACACTTATCCACACGCTAGAGTTAAACAAATCAAACACTAGAGCTACAACAGGACGAAGTCTCGCAAAAAGTTATTGCGAAAAATTAAACATGGAAATTTGTTTGTCAGAAGGAAGTACGTTTCAATTAATTTATTGTTTTTGAATTAATTTTCTCTTGCAAAGAATAGCAGAGACAACGTTGTACGAAGCTCTACCGTTTCACATCTTGATAGAAATATATTAAAAAATCCAGCTCATTTGCTTGCCTACTATAAGCCATTCAAAAAGCTGGATAGACCACGAATAATAAATAAAGCGATTAGGGGCAACAATTGATTAGGGACAGCCATGAAGGAGCGACGTCGCTTAACCACCGACTTTATAAAATTTTGAGTAAGTTACGGCGCCAATATCCATTAATAAACTGCGCCATGAATTGCGCGCTTTGAGTGATATACTGGGCTTTTCCCAGCTGATTGAATGAGGCTCACCTTCTACCGCTACCCAAAAACACAGCCTTGATGAGATTCTGCAAGCAGGTTGGTATTTGCTCGAACTTATTAATACAATCCTTGATCTCGCCCTGATTGAATCAGGCAAGCTATCGCTGTCAATGGAGCCTGTTTCTCTGGCCGAACTCATGTTCAATTACCACACCATGATTCAGCCCCAGGCTAAAAGCAGTGGTATTAGTTTGCAGTTTCCACAAACTGAAATCCTGTATTTTGTGAATGCCGACCGTACCAGACTGAAACAAGTCATGATTAACCTGCTATCCAACGCAATCAAACACAACAGCCCTGACCTGCGCTTATTGACGGCAACAGATGCCATGACCGATATTAAATTGGCGAGAGCAGCCCAGCCGGATATCATTTTAACGGGCATCAATTTACCGGGTATAAACGGCATCCAAGCGCTACAAATTCTAGCAAAAGATCCGTTGACATCGCATATACCGGTGATCGCAGTTAACGCAAATGCAATTCCCAGCGATATCGAAAAAGGTCTGGAGACCGGATTTTTCTGTTACCTTACCAAACCTATCAACATCAACATCAACATATTTATAAATACGTTAATATGGTGCTGGAATTTGCTGCGACCAAAGCGAATAAACTAAACACTCATTAATCTACAAGCGTGATTTATAAGCGTCTGCCCTGAATAACTCGCAATAGGATCATGACGACTGCTACGACTAACAATATGTGGATAAATCCACCTAAAGTGTAAGCCGATACCAGGCCCAACACCCAGAGAATAAGTAAGATAACTGCGATAGTTTCGAGCATGGTTTTCTCTCCAATTTTTTGCCGGTTCGGGCAATCATAAATCATCATTTTGGTTTTGGTGCCTAATCACACTCCTAAAGTTAGGTAAAGAGTTAAGCTCCGGAGCTAAGATTGCCGTCAACCTCCTGGCAAGTCAGTGCGCAAACACACATAGATGTGTATAAGTCAGTAATTGAGGTTGGTAGT
>JAYTSJ010000036.1:0-3155 GCA_043745725.1 Gammaproteobacteria bacterium
TTTTCCATAATATCGCGCAAACGCTTCAAAGCTTCTACCTGAATTTGACGTACCCTCTCACGAGTTAAACCAATTTCGTGGCCCACCTCTTCCAAGGTGCTAACTTCGTGACCGCGTAAACCAAAGCGACGAGAAAGAACTTCACGTTGTTTTTCAGTCAACTCATCCAACCACGCATCTAAACTCATGGTGAGATTGTTGTCTTGTAGAATTGAGGCAGGATCAGACACATGAGCATCAGCAATAGTATCAACAATAGTTCTATCAGAAGATGGACCTACAGGTGTGTCAATTGAGGTTACACGCTCATTAAGACTGAGCATACGCTCAACATCAGCAACAGGCTTTTCTAACAAACGTGCAATTTCTTCAGGGGAGGGTTCGTGATCGAGTTTTTGTGAAAGCTCACGAGCAGCGCGTAAATAAATATTCAATTCTTTTACCACATGAATCGGCAAACGAATTGTTCGCGTTTGATTCATGATGGCACGCTCAATAGTTTGGCGAATCCACCAAGTCGCATAGGTTGAAAAACGAAACCCGCGCTCGGGATCAAACTTCTCAACCGCACGGATCAAACCTAAATTACCTTCCTCAATTAAATCCAGTAAGGCAAGGCCACGGTTTACATAACGACGGGATATTTTTACAACAAGACGAAGGTTACTTTCAATCATACGCTTACGCGCAGCTTCTTCACCTTTTAAAGCCTTGCGCGCAAAATAAACTTCTTCTTCAGCGCTTAACAACGGGGAAAAACCAATTTCATTTAGGTAAATCTGCGTAGCATCAAGTGTTTTATTAAATTTATCATCCAGAATTCGTTCACTTCCACCTGAAGATCTGCTCACTTTCGGACTATCAGTTTCATCTTCAGCTAATAAAGCTTCACTTTCATCAAAATCGATATCTGGTACTATAAATGCGTCGTCGCGCTCAAATGTGCTTGATTCCCTAGTTTGTAAAGTCATTTTTCTGCCCCTTAAATCATCAAATTTAATTGGTGTATTCACCAATTCACCAAGCTGTACCTTCTCTTTAGCTTACAGCCTACTACGTTTTTTTGAATCAGGTTTTGGTCGTTTAATAGACTCCGGTTATTGTTATTCTCCAACTAGCTTTATTAGATCTTTAACTCCTCATTAGTAATTAAGTTAACGCTTGGGTAGATATTTTTGTGGATCTACCGGATTACCTTCACTACGAATTTCAAAATGAAGCTTAACCCTATCGGTACCACTTAAACCCATATCGGCAATTCTTTGCCCAGCTTTAACAAAATCACCTTCTTTCACTAACAATTTATCGTTGTGGGCATAGGCACTCAAGAATATTTCGTTGTGTTTTATAATGAGTAGATTGCCGTATCCACGCAGACCACTTCCAGAGTAAACAACCTGTCCAGCTGCTGCTGCGATTACAGACTCCCCCAATTTACCTTCAAGATCAATACCCTTATTGAAACCAGTTGTGCCCTGAAATACGGCAAGCAATTTCCCGGTGGCTGGCCATTGCCATTTTAAAGTGCTTTGTATAACGGCATTATTAGTAGGTGAAACTACAGCTTTCGTCTTTATATCTGAACGCTTTATTGTTGGTGCTTTATCTTGATCAACTGAAACTGAACGTCCTGAAGCCGTTTTCTGGTTGCTATCAGAAGACTTAGTCGCGGGCAGATTGGGATTTGGTCTTTGTCCAGAAACATTAGCTATATTAGGCATTATATCAATGCGAATTTTTTGAGCAGAATGAATGATATAAGGCGGTTTTATATGGTTAAAAGCTGCTACTGAATGATAGTCCAACCCATAGCGCCACGCGATAGAGTAAAGCGTATCACCTTGAGCAACAATATGAATATGTTGACTTGATTTTTTTCTAATGGAGCTATCACTAACATCAGCTACATGCTGAGAGCTGCAGCCTCCCAAAAAAGATAAAGTGGACAATATACTGACCATTGTCAGTGTATTTATTAAGCATTTTCTAAAGAACGGCGACATAAAATAACTCAGAAGCGCTGATTATTTTTTGACCTCTTTTATAACTTTTAGTGCTTAATATATAAAATTTATTTTAAAATTATCTAATATTTTTATATAAAGATGTACCAAAACTGAACGAAGTCACATCAATAAACCAAATTACGTATTTTTTTTGAAATGCAGCGCACTAAGCACAGGCAAAACCGACAAGAATAAATGAACGTAAATACTGCACAATTACCGTAACGTACCTGTAACCAAGGGCACAAAATTAACTGCCTCTATAACACGAGTAATAAATTTTTCACTATCGCCATCGCGCATGATTAAATTGAGATGTTGCGTCTTACCGCCCAACGGAATCACTAAAACGCCAGATGGCGCCAATTGTTTCAGTAGCTCTTCTGGTACAGCATGTGGAGCAGCAGTACTTAAAATGCCATCGTAAGGGCCCATTTCAGGCCAACCAAAACCACCATCAGCGTGACGCAATTGCACATTACGTAACCCCAATTGACGCAAGCGTTCGCGAGCTTTGTCTTGTAGCGGCTTGATGCGCTCAACGCTATAAACCTGGGACACTAATTGCGCAAGAATAGTCGTCTGATAACCTGACCCCGTTCCGACTTCTAAAACTTTTTCTAACTTTCCTGCAGCTCCCAGTAAAAGCTCCGTCATGCGCGCAACTATGTAAGGCTGAGAAAGTGTTTGGCCGTGGCCTATAGGTAAAGCAGTATCTTCATAGGCACGATGCGATAGTGCTTCATCCAAAAAAATGTGGCGTGGCGTATCACGCATAACGTCCAACACACGCATATTGGTGACGCCTTGCTCAACCAAACGCTGAATTAAACGATCGCGTGTTCGCGCGGAAGTCATGCCAACACCTTGCAACATTAAGTCCGCCACTTTCAGCCTTCCTCGTAATTAACTATTTAAAAAACCGTGCAATAAATTAACTATTTAATAACACTAGTGTCCGGTTAAAACCCCACTCGGATCGCTGAAAGCCAAGAAGAGCAAGGCTTTCAGCGGTTTTTAATGTGTCTCCGACTTGAGCGATATATTTTCATTTACTAACTAGGCCGCAGCAAAGAGTACCGTCTTTGCTTGAAAGAAAGATTTTATCAACTTTTTATCTGCTTTAATTTTTTCTAAATCTGTAATCGC
>JAYTSJ010000037.1:0-11727 GCA_043745725.1 Gammaproteobacteria bacterium
TTACGAAAGCCAGATGGAAGATGCTTATCAGTTTCTGGAAGACCACGGAATGAAAGCGGTAAAAAGTGGTTACGTGGAGACTGGCGAAGTGTTAATGAATGGTAAATATCATCACGGCCAATTTTTTGTGAACCACGCACAAAAAGTGATTGATATGGCTGCTAAACATCACGTTATGTTGGATGCACACGAGGATATAAAAGATACCGGCGAACGCAGAACTTATCCCAATATGGTTTCGCGCGAAGCTGCTCGCGGTCAGGAATATAATGCCTGGGCAAAGGATGGTGGCAACCCACCCAATCATTTGGCGATATTACCCTTTACGCGGTTTTTAGCGGGCCCTATGGATTTCACGCCAGGTATTTTTGAATTAACGCTGCCATCACGCGCAAAAATTCCTGGCAAATCCACACAAGTAAATTCAACCTTGGTGAATCAATTAGCGCTTTATGTAGTGCTTTATTCTCCGGTGCAAATGGCAGCTGATTTGCCAGAAAATTATGAACAGCATTTGGATGCATTTCAGTTTATTCGCGATGTGGTGACAGACTGGGAAACCACAAAAGTATTGGAAGGTGAAATTGGTGACTACGTTACTATCGCACGCAAACAACGTAAAGGTGATAACTGGTTCGTAGGTGGTGTTGCGGGTGATAAACCGCATAAAACAACTATTGCGCTCTCATTTTTGGATGCTCATAAAACCTATAAGGCACGTATTTATCGCGACGCAAACAATGCTGACATTGTTACTAACCCAGGTGCTTATACCATTGAAGAAAAGTTGGTGACAGCCAACGATAAAATTGATGCGCAATTGGTTGTTGGTGGCGGCGTGGCTATTAGTTTAATAGCGCAATAATTATCTGGGAAAAGATGCATTGATCTGGAGGGCGCATTGCTCTTCGGTAAGAATAAGATCGGTGACATATGTTTTAAAAATGTATGTAAAAATATTTATAAAAAAAGCATTGGAATAACAATAAAAGTAATTTCACCAAAGTGCGTGGTGAATGTGTTGCAAAAGTATTAGATCCCTCGGAGGAATTTTTTCATGACCCTCGATTGAGAGCAGGCGGTATATCAATTGGTTATTGTTGATTTTTGTGCCGTTGTACTGCTCTATTTTTTAAATC
Source organism: Gammaproteobacteria bacterium (assembly GCA_043745725.1). Classification (GTDB taxonomy): domain Bacteria; phylum Pseudomonadota; class Gammaproteobacteria; order Pseudomonadales; family Cellvibrionaceae; genus Cellvibrio. The sequence continues at coordinate 1,140 of JAYTSJ010000037.1, forward strand.
TATTTTCAGTAAACCATTTTTTGTTAAGTCGTTTTTTACTAGACATGTTTTTTTAAGTATTTTTTTAGAGAGTTTTTTAGCTGGAACGATAATGGTGTAACTCACTATTCAGTCCTGTTATCGCGCTATTAACAGTGTTCCTCGATGGGGGTTGGTTGCACAATTTCCCGTTATTGTGGGCAGGTAATGCATCAAATGTTGTTGGTTGATGCATTGCAGTGCTGCCCTGTTTTCTTACATTTTTATTAAATAATTTTTATTTTTATAACGATAAATGACCGTTTACACAATGCTCATTTATATGTTGGTAAACAAAGGTGAATGCTTTGTATTGGCATGTTGTTCGCCGCTGTCATTGCCGTTGTCGGTAGTCGGTAATGTTTTTTTGGTGGTTATCATTCAGGGTAACTTAGTAATAATAACGAGGCTAAATGAAATGAAAACAACATCTACGAGGCGTGGCTTTCCAGTCACAAAAGTGTGTATAGGGCTGGGCCTTGCGGCTATGCAGCTCATCACGTGCGCGAATTCGGTGTTTGCTCAATCAACTGCATCTCGCGGTGCTTATTTGATGCCTTACACCCGCTATGAAGCGGATGTGGCAACACTTGCAAGTGCACAAGTTTTACAAACAACCAATTTTGATATTTCGACAACGGCTTCTGAAGCGTCACAACAAAAGTTTGTCACGTTACCGAGTGCGGGTAGTTCGGTTGAATGGACAGTCGCTACACCAGGTAACGGTGTGACCATGCGTTATACAATGCCAGATTCTAGCGATGGTACTGGTTTGAATGGTGAAGTAGATGTTTATGTAAACGGTAATTTTGATCAAACCGTGGCTGTTACATCGAAATGGGCTTGGCAGTATTTTCTCAATAAAGATCCTGAAAATACCCCAACGCCTTTTTCTGGAACTGATTATATTGCGATGCGTTTCGATGAAACTCATTTCATGTTAAAAACTGCGCTGAAAGTTAACGATAAAATTCGTATTCAAAAGAAAACCAATGATGCGATTGCATACGGCATAGATTTTATCGAATTAGAAGCAGTTCCAGCGGCACTACCTAAACCAGCAGGTTATGTTTCCATTGCCGATTTTGGCGCTACGCCCAATGACTCGGTATCCGATTTGGCTGCGTTTAATTCTGCTTTGGCTGCAGCAAGTTCTGCGGGCACCGGAGTTTATTTGCCACCAGGTAAGTGGGATTTCAATAATAAAGTTGTACTCACCACCAGCAATATCGGCATTAAAGGCGCCGGCATGTGGTACACGCAAATATATTATTCTAACCCGGCACAATTTAGCGGCGGTATTCTTGCGCGCGCAACCAATGTTGAAGTGTCTGATATTTATTTCGGCACAGCGAATACTCAACGTATGTGTCGCGGTAATTGTCCTATCGGCGGCATCTACCAAATTTATAAAGCGTTTATGGGTACCTGGGGAAATAACTCCAAATTTACGCGTGTGTGGGCTGAACACTTTGAAGTGGGCGCCTGGTTGGGTGGCTACGATGCGCCATACCCGGTAGACGTGACTAATGGTTTAGTGATTTCGCAAGCGCGTTTCCGCAACAACTATGCAGATGGCGTTAACTTCTCTCAAGGCACCATGAACTCTGTTGTAGAGCAAACCAATATTCGTAACGGTGGTGACGATGGTTTGGCGATGTGGCCTTCCAACAGCCCGGCAGTGCCGGAAGAAGTAAATAATATTTTCCGTTACAACACCGTAGAGCACCAATTCCGCGCCGGTGGTGTTGCAATTTTTGGTGGTAGTAATCACCAAGTACACAACATGCTGATTCGCGAATGTTTTGGTGGTTCAGCGATTCGCTTTACCACAGATTTCTCTGGCTACACTTTTAGTACCCAGGGCGTGTACAGCATTCATGATATAGATATTTCTCACTGTGGCACCAGCTACGATTTGTGGCACCAAAAACGCGGCGCTATCGAATTCAATACACCTAGCGGTGTACGTAACATGAAGTTCGAAAATATCAATATTACCGATTCACCGCGCCATGCTATTCAACTTGTAGGCAATGGCTTTGACAATATTACCTTTAACAATATTGCGATTAACGGTACGGGTCTTGATGCGTTTGTGCGTAATGTTCCGGCAAATGTTTATGGTGGTGTTGGTATTTATGCTGAAGCTAATTCTGGCGGCGCAACCTTTACCAATACATCAATTGTTAATTTTGAAGATGCGGCTATCGTCAACCAAAACACCGGTTTTAATTTGATAGTGAATCAAGTTAATCCTTCAAGTAGCAGTTCAAGTGTTGTGGTTGTTGCGAGTAGCTCAAGCAGTGTTGCTACTACTACTAGCAGTTCAAGCAGTGTTGTCGTTGTTGCCAGTAGTTCAAAAAGTTCTACTAGCAGTGCAGTTGTCGTTGCTAGCAGTAGCAGTATTATTACTACCACTTCAAGCAGTGTTGGTAGCGTTGCACCTGGTACCAGCTTTAACATTATCAACCGTTGGAAAAATAGCTATTTGTGTGATGGTGGTGCATCGGTAACTTACAGTGCTACTGCTAACGGCACGGCTTGTCAGTGGGTTACTGAAAGTGTTGCCGGTGGTTTCATCGAGATCCGCAATGTGGGCACCGGTGATTACATGCACATTGAAAATCTCACCGGCTCAGTACAAGCAACAGCACGTACTGCAACCTGGGATAGTTCGAAGTGGCAGCTGGAAACTGTTGATGCAACCTATTCTCGCATTAGAAACAAATGGCAATCTACACAATATATTCATGTAGAAAACCAAACTGGCAATGCGCAATACGGTGGAATTGATCCAAGTTGGATGAGCGCGCAATGGCAGTTCAAAGCTGTTGGAACTGTTCAAAGCTCTACTCCAGCCTCAACGCCAACCTCAACTGCAAGTTCAGTTGCAAGCTCAACCGTAGCAACACTGGGCTCTAACATTATCAACCGTTGGAAAAATACTTACTTGTGTGATGGCGGCGCTAATGTAACTTACAGTGCTACGTCTACTGGAACAGCTTGTAAGTGGATAGTTGAAAGTGTAGCGGGTGGCTTTGTTGAAATACGCAACGTGGCTACCGGCGAATATATGAACATTGAAAATCTTACCGGTTCAGTGCAAGCCACCGCACGCGATGCCGCATGGGATAGCTCGAAGTGGCAATTAGAATCTGTGGATGGCACTTATTCGCGCATCAAAAGCAAATGGCAATCTACACAATATATCAATGTAGAAAACCAAACTGGTAATGCGCAATACGGTGGAATTGACCCAAGTTGGTGGAGTGCGCAATGGCAGATCACTACGGGTACAACGACGAGCACTCCAAGTTCTGTAGCAGCCAGCTCTTCCAGCGTTGCTTCAGTAGCGAGTTCCATCAAGTCGAGTGTTGTTGCGTCTGTTGTCGCTAGCTCATCTCAATCAAGCGTCGCGAGTAGTGTTGTTGCTTCAGTTGTAGCGTCTTCCAAGTCGAGTGTTGTTGCCAGCAGTTCTGGTTCATCCACTTCATTACCTGTACGCGGTATGGTAGAACCGTGGGTTGAGTATCAATTGGAAGCTGGACGTTTAGGTGGGTCTGCAAAAGTATTAGCGCCGAACCGTACCAAGTGGGATAAAAATATTATCCAGGCAGAAGCCATTGGTCGTAGCGCGGTGGAGCTTGATAACACCGGGGATTCTGTTGCTATCACCAATACCAAAGCCGCTAACTCTCTGGTACTTCGTTTCTCAATTCCAGACTCGGCCACTGGTGGTGGTATAGACGCTACTTTAGGTCTTTATATCAATGGTACCCGTGTTAAATCACTTGCGTTGACCTCAAAATATTCCTGGTCATACAAAGGTGGATTAATTGGCGATCCGATTGTGGATACTCCGGCTGAACAACCACACACCTTCTTCGATGAAGTAGCCGTGTTGGTGGATATTCCGTTGGGCGCAGAAGTTAAATTACAACGCGATTCACAGGATAACGCACCCTTCTATGTGGTTGACTTGATCGATTTAGAGCAAGTGGCACCGCCACTGACTATGCCAGCAGGTTTTACCGATGTTACGACGCTAGGTATTCTGCCTAATACGGGTATTGATTATGCAGACAAAATATCGACCATCATGAATGGCGGTGCAAAACTCTGGTTCCCACCGGGTGAGTATCTTGCGGCAAAACTTGCCTCGGGTAATGCCGGTATGGACAATAAGGGTGCTGAAGTTCGTGGTGCCGGTATGTGGTACACGACTATCAAAGGCGCTAAATCAATATTCTTCTGTATTGGTTCCGTGAAATGCGTGTTTGGTGACTTCTCCATTCGTGGTGAAGCCAAAGCTCGTGCTGAAGAAACTCAGGGTGTGCAAAAAGCCTTTGCCGGCCCAATGGGTGTGGGTTCCCTTATCGAGAATATGTGGATCGAACACGTTGTGGGTGCAATCTGGGTAGGTAATGATCCACCGTACCAAACTACACCAACCGACAGTTTAACTATTCGCAATGTCCGTATTCGCGATACTTATGCTGACGGTATAAACCTCGATAACGGTACTTCGAACAGTGTGGTTGAGAACTCTCACTTCCGTAACACTGGAGATGATGCCGCTGTTATCTGGTCGATTAAATGGACTGCGTGGGTGCGTGACAAGACCGCCAATGCTGGCCCTACCTTCATTAAACCAGAAGCTAGAAATGCACCGGATCAAGGTATTGGCCACGGCAACCGTTTCCGCAACCTTACTGTGCAAATGCCTTGGCGTGCGAACTGTTTTGCTGCCTACGGTGGTTATGACAATACGTTCGAGAACTTGATGTGTGAAGACGTGCTGACCTATCCAGGTATCTTGATTGATAATGAGTTCTCGTCCTATCCATTTGGACCAGCGCTAACTACCTTCAAGAACATCACCTTGCTTCGTGCGGGTGGGCCTATGTTCTTTGAGAACGGCAATGTTTGGAAACACGGTGCATTGAAGTTCTACATGCGTGAAGGTGATGTCAACGATATCCTGGTGGAGAACGTAGATATTATTGATCCAATGTATTCAGGCATCGAGTTCCGCGGTTTTGGTACTGCCTATGTTCCGCCAGGTGAAAAATTCTCGGCTGAAGTGTTAGCGGGTGCTGATGCAGCGGTTTTGAGGAATGTAACCTTGCGCAACATCAACATTATCAATGCCGGTACTTACGGCATAGATGTGATCGATGGTGGTGGTCGTGGTTCGGTGACTTTTGAAGGCGTCAAAGTATCGGGCTCGGCTATTGCCCCGCTCAATAATGGCGGCGCACCAAGTTCCTTCTTCAACAAAACAACGGGTAATGTGGGTTGGTAATATGCTTACGCAATAAAATGTAAGTAGTATTAACCTATTAGTTATAGTTAGTAGGGGTAGGGGCGCAGACTGGTAACGGTCTGCGCCTTTATTTTTGGGCCCCTATAGGGCGTCAGTTATATTGAAAACTTGGTCATGTGGGGTATTTAGGTTAGTCTTAAACAAGCTAGTCAGTTACTAGCACCACTATAACTCGGTGGGCATAAATAACGACTATAATAGATTGAACCTATTAACGGGTGCAGGGGGAATAATGATAGGCATCAAAGAAATTGCCAAAGAGGCCAAAGTATCACCAGCAACTGTTTCCCGTGTGTTACGTAATCCATCATTAGTGGCCGAAGCCACGCGCATCGCGGTGCTTGCCACCGTCAAAAAATATGGCTACAAACCTAATAGCCTCGGCGTAAGTTTACGCAAATCCAAAACTTATAATTTAATGGCGATTATTCCGGATTTAATCAGTGGTTTTAACTACCCGGTGATTCGTGCTATTGAAAGTATTGCACTGCAAAATGGTTACAATTTATTGCTCGGTGACACGCAAGAATTAGAGAGCCGCGAGCGTTCATTTGCGGCCATGGTAAGTTCGCGTCAAGTGGATGGCCTGTTATTATTTTGTTCGCGTTTGCCGTTTGATATTGATCCTGATCGTACGCTAGCTGATCAATTGCCGCCGTTGGTAAATGCTTGCGAAGATATAGCGTTGGATGGTTTGGACAAGGTCAATATTGACAACGCTGCTGCTGCGGAAGATGCAGTAAATTATTTAGTATCGCTGGGCCATAAACGCATCGCTGTTATCGCTGGCAATATGACATCACCCAGTACTTTATCGCGTATGGAAGGTTATCGGCGTGCACTGCTCAAAGCGGGTTTACTTTATGAGGATGAGTTGGTCACAGTGGCTGATTACTCGCAACCTAAAGCAGAAATAGCGACACGTAAATTAGCCGCATTAAAAAATCGCCCCACTGCTATATTTAATTTCAGTGACGAAATGGGCATGAGTTGCATTGCTACATTGTTGAATCTTGGTTACAAAATTCCGCAAGACTTTTCCGTGATGGGTTTCGACAATATTTCTTATTCGCAATATTGTTACCCAACACTCACCACCATTGCACAACCCATGACAGAAATTGGTATCGTCTGCATGGAATTATTATTGCCGCAATTAAACGGTGAAAAAATGCAAGGCATTCAGCGTACTTTGCCGCATCAATTAATCGTGCGGCAAAGTACTGGCCCAGTTAGTGTAAAAAGTTAACAGGTTTGTATTTTGAAAAAAGTGAGCATTGTTAATAGCGGGGAATTATTTATTCGTGGGGGTTATTTATTCGTGCAGATTAGTTATTCATATAGGTTATCCGTGCTGGCTTTGGTTTGGTACTTTCTAGTTTTCAGATATTTCTTGCAGCGGAGTGTAGTTTTCATTGCTACAATGGAATCATTTATGCATGACTGAAACTGAATAAGGGCAAAAAAGTGGCAAATTATATGTATGACGTGCTGGTAATTGGCTCTGGCCCTTCTGGTGAAAGCGCTGCAATAGCGGCGGCAAAGTCTGGCAAAATTGTTGGGATCATTGAAAATAGTGCGCTAGTAGGTGGCAACTGTGCACACAAAGGTACCATTCCTTCTAAATCACTGCGCCATGTTGTTAAACAAATCATTCACTTTAAAGCGGATAGTTTATTTCGCGAAATAGGTGATAGTCGCCGCTTAACCTTTCCTCGTGTTTTACAATCAGCAATTAAAGTTATTCCGAAGCAAGTGGAATTGCACACAAATTTTTATGTGCGCAATCGTATCGATGTGCATATTGGCGATGCTTCATTTGTTGATGCACATAATGTGCGTGTCGTGTTGCCGGATGGTGCTGCCGAAATTTTTACGGCGCAAGATATTATTATTGCCACTGGCTCGCGCCCTTATCGCCCCGCAGATGTAGATTTTAACCATCCGCGTATTTATGACAGCGACACAATTTTAGACATGCAGCACACGCCGCGTCATATTATTATTTACGGTGCTGGTGTTATAGGTTGTGAGTATGCTTCCATTTTTTCTGGCTTGGGTATGCGTGTTGATTTAATTAATAACCGCGACCGTTTGTTATCATTTTTGGATGACGAAATTTCAGATGCTTTAAGTTATCACTTGCGTGATAGTGGTGTAACGGTGCGGCACAGCGAAGAATTTTCAAGTATCGAGGCCAACGATAACAGCGTAACGTTGCATTTAAAATCGGCTAAGCATTTAAAAGCCGATGCCATTTTATGGTGTAACGGCCGCAGCGGTAATACTGATGGTTTGAATCTTGATGCAGTGGGTATAAAAGCGGATCATCGCGGCAATTTAAAAATCGATGAATGTTATCGCACAGAAGTTGAAAATATTTATGCAGTGGGTGATGTGATTGGTTGGCCTAGTTTGGCAAGCGCATCTTACGGTCAGGGTCGCGCGGTGTCGGATGGAATTTTGGGTAATACCTGCGTTAGAGTTGCCAACGTTCCTACAGGAATTTATACGCTGCCAGAAATTAGTTCTGTCGGTAAAACTGAAACAGAATTAACACAAGCGCGTATACCTTATGAAGTAGGCCGTGCCTTATTTAAAAATACCGCACGCGGGCAAATTTCTGGTGAAAATGTAGGCATGCTGAAATTACTTTTTCACGTGGATACTTTAGAGGTACTGGGCGTACATTGTTTTGGCGCCGAGGCGGCGGAAATTGTTCACATCGGCCAGGCCATCATGGGTCAGAAAGGCGAGGGCAATAGCATCCAATACTTTTTAAGCACTACCTTTAATTACCCCACCATGGCCGAGGCCTATCGTGTCGCCGCCCTGGACGGTATGAATAGAATTAGTCGGCGCTAAGATATTTTGCTGTCATTCTTGATTTGAATAAAACACAAATTAACATTGACGCAGCAAAACTCGTTGATATAATGCGCCCCACTTTGCCAGTGTGGTGAAATTGGTAGACACACGGGATTCAAAATCCCGCGCCCTTAAAAGCGTGTCGGTTCGAGTCCGACCACTGGTACCAAATGCAAAGTCGATACTGTCCAGTATCCCCCTAAACCCCGCGTAATGCGGGGTTTTTTATGTCTGACATTCCTGTGTAGTCCTTTAATATTCGATTACAGCCTATACTGCATGGGGCACAATAGGGGGCATCTAAAAAAGGGCTGGGGGCATAAATGGCGAGCAGTAATAAGCTCACAGAAGCCGCAATTAAGCAGACTAAAGCAAAGGAAAAGTCCTACAAGCTGCCTAATGGGAATGGCATGTATCTGGAGATTATGCCCACAGGCTCCAAATACTGGCGACTTAAATACCGTTACGATGGTAAACAAAAACGCTTAGCATTTGGCGTGTATCCAACCATCACCCTGAGCAAAGCTCGCGATAAAATAAAAGCCGCCAAAGAAATTCTTGCTGAAGGTAATGACCCAAGCGAAATAAAAAACAAAATAAACTCATTAAGCAAACTTCAAACGCGAATAGTTTTCAAGCAGTAGCCTATGAGCTTGTCGAAAAGCGAAAGCACGAAGGTGCTGCACCCGTTACTATTGAAAAGCTTATCTGGATTTAGATAAAAAATTATGCCCCTTTATCGGAGGTAGACCTGTTGCTGAAATTACCCCTGTCCAATTGCTGGCTACCTTGCGCCGCCAGCCCACGATGCGACGCGAAAATAAATCCATGACTATTGCTAAATGCATCCAACCTTCCGCAGTTTTCAAATAGGTGATATCACCAGCGGTAAAAGGTGTCGCGAGAGAAGCCCATAATCTTGCACGCTTTAGAAATGTTTCCAAGCTCCTCCGCAAGATTTAGCAAACCTGCTTTGTGTTTAATAATGGGATTGGTAGTATGTAGCATGAGAGTTACCCCCGTTGGTTTTGATACAGGATTCGACACCCATATTCAAAACCGGTAACTCTCTTCTTTCAAGCAGAAGTGTCAGATCAAGTCGCGATTAGTACAATTTAGCTATCAAAATTTATAGCGATAGAATATTTGCACACTCGTTTCTGTAATTGGCATTGCCCCAGCGTCTTCATCGTATGAATAACTCAGATATTCCCTCGCGGATCGTTCGCTGATTACTTTTAAATACTCGATACCCGTTTGATTCAATTCATTCAATTTATACTGCCAGGTCAATGCAATTGAATGACCATCTTCTGCGTTGTTATCGCCCGGCATGTGGTCGAGGTCGGTTACTTTAAATTTATCGTAACGGGTACTGATGCGATTTTTACCAAACGTTTTGCTGACTAACAAATACCATGCATCATAGTCAGCATTGACACCAAAATATTCGTTACCGAATTGAGTGTTGCCTTGCATGATTTGGCTGAGTATTGAAACATCGTTGGCGAAGTCAATGCGCATGGCGAGGTGATCAAAAGTTGTTAACCATGCCCATTGGCCTTTGTTAATTGCCATTGGGTCGCCGCGGTTGTCGTAATGTAATACGCGCAGGCTAAACCAATTGTTGTAACCGTAATTTGCGCCCAGGTAATAGCCATAGCGATGATCAATTTCGTAGAAAGGTTTTTCTGCGCTGATTTGTGATCTGAACATTCCTGTTGGCCCATAAACACTGGGCATGTTGGGGTAGGGCAGCGTTTCGGTTAAACCGGTAACTCTGTCGCCAACAGTCCAGCCACGCCAACTGATAAGGCCCCCGGCAGGATCGTTAGCGGTAAATATGGATGAAATAATTTCAAAATCATGTGCGGAATCATGCAATTGACCGGGACGGCTGAATGAAAATTCGGTGCCAATGGTGCGCAGCTCTTCGCCTACCCAGGTATTAATTGCGGAGGTGGAGAGCATCCAGGGATTGGTCCAACCGGTGCCGTTATTTTCTAATGAGAGCGTCGGAAAAAATGCACCAAGCTTTGCTTTGAAGCGATAACCTTCGATGGGTAAAGGTTTCCATTGCAAATAGGCTTCGGTAATATCGGCAAAATGATTGCGCTCGTCGTAGCCATTCAATACCAACTTGCTGCTGATCGTGTCTGCTAATTGTGCTTTAACCTCGAGGATTGCTTGCCCCAGTTTTAGTCCGTCGTGTTCGCTGTCAAAACGTTGTTTGCCCAAACCTTCGTAGAGCCAACCTGATGTGCTATCAGTATTTACGGCACGCATATCGATTAATCCGCCAACGTCGACCGATGCGTCTGCTTGCGCAAGTTCTATTTGTGCAAAATTGGCAAGCAAGGTTGCACTTAACGC
>JAYTSJ010000038.1:0-20528 GCA_043745725.1 Gammaproteobacteria bacterium
CCGCAATGGCTAACACCTGGTCGCGATCCACCTGCTTACTATGCACCTTGTTAGGATCAAAAGTTAATTCAACATTATTTTGTGTGCACAGTTGCACATCGCTAACACAAAAATTTCCTTGAGTCAGGGTTCCGGTTTTATCAAAAATAACGCGAGTAATCTGCGGTAGCATTTCAATAACATGGCCACGCGCTACTAAAAATCCACGCTGGCGTAAATTTGCGGTTGCCGCAGAGAGCGCAGCAGGCATAGCCAGTGCCAACGCACATGGGCAAGTAACGACTAAGGCTGAGAGCGTAATCCACAAGGCGCGGGTTGAATCTTTAAACCACCAAAAAATAAATACACCAATACAGACTACTAATAACCGTGCGACAAAAAATCGCGCAATTTTATCCGCCATTAATACTTGCTTTGGTTTTTCTTCAGCGGCTTGTGTCGTTAAACGTTCTATACCGGAAAGTTGTGTAGCACCGCCAACAGCGGTGACTTTAATACGTAATGCGCTTTGACTATTAAGCGTACCGGCAATCACTTTGTCACCGATTTTTTTTATGCGAGGAACAGCTTCGCCCGTAATAAGCGCCTCCACCACTTCACTTTCACCCTCGACTACAACACCATCACAGGGAAATGTATCGCCTGCTTTTACTAACACCATATCGCCCAGTGCAAGCAACTTCAAAGGAATATTGTGCGTAGCTTCCTGACCGTTCTGCTGCGTAATACAACAAGCAGTAAGCGGCATTAATTGCGCGAGATTACCAAAAGCTAAATTATTGCGATGACGTGCGCGCTGCTCAATATAACGACCCAGCAATAAGAAAAAGGTAAACATGGAAACTGATTCAAAATAAACTTCACCACCACCATGAATACATGCCCAAGTGCTGGCGAGATACGCCAGACCTATCGCCAACGCGACTGGCACATCCATAATTAATTGGCGGCTTTGAATACTGCGCCATGCTGCTTTAAAAAATGGCGCAGCAGAAAAAAACACGACCGGAGTTGCCACCAACATACTTAACCAACGCAAAAAATCCAACCATGAATCAGTTGCACCGGTATAAATCCCTACCGCCACCATTAACGATTGCATCATGCCGAAGCCGGCGACCCCTAAACGAACAAGCGCAAGCCGATTTTCTTGTTGAATAAATTCTTGTTGTTGCGCATCAGTCGCGGGGCGCGCCTTGTAACCAATTTGTTCCAACGCTTGCAGTACTTCACTCAATTGCGCTTGTGCAGGAGACCATACAATAGTGCAACGGTGTGTACTGATATTAACGTTAACAATTTTTATCGCGGGATTTTTTTTAAGATGGGTTTCAATTAACCAACTACACGCAGCACAAGAAATTCCTTCGAGCAATATATTGGCCTGAAGCGACTCGGCATCGTACTCAGTCACAAATTCACTTTGTACTTCAGGAAGATTATAAATTTCCCAATCTGTTTTAGGTGCCAAGCGTGGACTTCGTTGATTTGTTTCCGAGCGGAAACGATAAAAATTTTCCAACCCGCCATCGACAATGGCGATTGCTACAGCCTGGCAACCGATACAACACATTGATTGCTTTGTGCCTGCAATCATCACGCTATAATCCATATTCGCAGGCACAGGTAAGCCGCAGTGATAACAGATCGAGCAATCTTTATTAGTAGAAAGAGTCACAGAGAAATACACTCACAAATATTATTTAACGCGTGGCTGTAAAAGAGCTCCCGCAGTTTTTGAAAAATCTATATCGCCACTCAGCAACCACTCAGCTTGTTTGCGTTTGCTAACATCTGCCTCAGGTACCAATGCTAAATACCAGGAGAACTCCGACAGTGTGGTTAATTCTGCACGGTATTCACCCGTTGCAATTTCCTGCAATACTATATGCTGATCTTTGGTTTTTTTAACGGGATGATCCAGAAACAATAATAATTTTTGCGGTAAATGTGTAGCACTTTTAATGGAGACTAATACTTCATGGGTAGTGTTATCAAATTTTATGTTCGCCGTTAAACCTAACGCCAATGCGCGTTCGTCTTGCTGTAAGGTTTGATTAATGGCAAGCCCTTCTTTGTAGTAATTGTCGGTCACTACATCATCGGAATAATGGAAAGCCATTGTTACTGTGAAAGCACAGAGCACAATAATAAAAATCAACGGACCAAACACCATCCAAAACCAAACCTGACGATACCAGGGCAATAGATGTTCTGCAGTTTGATTCATATGTCTTTTGCCTGTAGAAGAAAACAGCTAATGTGTCGGGCCAATAAAAGTAGTGCGATGTGAAGCTTTAATGGCAAGATCATCGCGCGCCACCAGGGTGATGGTAATGTTATTTTTCTCGCCCCTTAAAACTTCACGTTTTACCACCACACGTACTGGCACAGTGAGAATTTCGCCATCGGCTAAAGGTGGTGCTTTATAACCCTGCACTTCAAATGGAAAATCGCCATCAACACGAATATCATAAATGTGTTGTTTGCGATCCATGTTCTCAATTTTTATCGTGTACACATTTTGAATATTATCATCTACTACGCGATACATTTTGACACCGCGATCTCTTAGCACTTCAATAATTAAAGGTACTCGGTTCACGATGGAGTAAACAAAAAAACCTATCATGATTAACAACATAGCACCGTACGCCAATACACGCGGACGAAATATATTTATTTTGCTTTTACCGACCGAATTTTCCGTAGTGAAACTAATTAAACCCAGCGGATAATTCATTTTCTCCATCACGCTGTTACAGGCATCCACACACAAACCACAATCTATACATTCCGCTTGCAAACCATCGCGGATATCAATATTGACCGGACAAACCTGCACGCACCAGGAACAATCAATACAATCACCCAAACCCTGGGCTTTATAATCTTCGCCAACTTTGCGCGGCCCGCGTGTTTCACCGCGCAGCTTATTGTAGAACACAGTAAGCGTGTCGTGATCAAACATGACTGCTTGAAAACGGGCGTAGGGGCACACGTATTTGCAAATTTGTTCGCGCATAAAACCGGCATTCATGTAAGTTGCGCTGGCAAAAAACAATACCCAATAAGCCACGCTTAAACTTAAATGGAAGGTAAAAAAATTCACACATAGCGCACGAATAGGCGTGAAGTAACCGATAAATGTTAGCCCGGTGACTAGCGCAATACTAATCCATATTGTTTGGGTCGCTGCTTTTCGGAGAATTTTTTGCAAGCCCCATGGCTGTGAATCTAATTTGATACGCTTATTGCGATCGCCTTCACAAACTAATTCTGCCCACATAAACATTTGCGTCCACACGGTTTGCGGGCAAGTAAACCCACACCAAACTCGACCCACCATAACGGTAATAGTGAATAAAAGAAAAGCGGCAATAATTAGCAACCACGCAAGATAAATTCCATCTTGTGGTGAAAAGGTTATCCAAAGCACATTGAATTTTCGCGTGGGCAAGTCAAACAACATGGCGGGACGGCCATCAATAATCAACCACGGCATCAGCAAATAACCGAGCAATAGGGGGATGCCGGTATAGCGTCGTAAGCGTTGATAAAAGCCGGTTATGTGCCGAACATACACTTTATCTTCAGCTTCATATAAATTGACATAGCGAATCTCTGGCGCGGGAGTTGTTGCTGGAGATGGTTGAATCTTTTTGCTCACTGACGACTACCTCATGAGCCCGACAAAAAATAATGCGGGAAATACAAAAAAGAAAAATGAATTATTTAGCGCGTTTTTAAATACTATTTATCGTCACTCTCGCAGGACGGAGTGACGATAACATACTATGAGGTGATACAAAAAAATGCTCAAAAAAAACAATAAATTTTATTGCGCCACATCTTCCTGTGACAAACTGTAGACATAAGCGGCGAGTAAATGTATGCGTTCAGGTTTTAACATTTGTTCATGCGCTGGCATTACACCATTGCGACCATTACGCAGAGTTTGGCGCAGCTCTTGCGGCTCGCCACCATATAACCACACATCATCAGTAAGGTTAGGAGCCCCCACTTGTTGATTACCTTTGCCATCAGCACCATGACAAACTGCACAATTTTTTGCAAACAGCGGTTCACCGAGCAACGCTTTGGTTTTGTCATGCTCGCGGCCCGCGCGCTTCAAGACAAATTCCACAACATTCGCGATGTTAGTTTCACCGAGTGCAGCACCCCAAGCTGGCATCATGGCTTTGCGGCCCAGCGTAATCGTTTCTTTAATCCGTTCAGGACTACCGCCATACAGCCAATCTTTATCGGTGAGGTTTGGGTAGCCAGGGTTACCACTCGCATCCGCACCATGGCACACCGCACAATTATTGAGAAATAAACGCGAACCCATTTTCATCGCATCAACATTATTTGCCAATTCAGGAATGGGAGTTTTTGCAAACTCACCGAAAGTTGTTTCGTATTGCACTTGCGCCTGTGCTTGTTCTGCTTGTAATTGTGATGTCGATGTCCAGGCTTTATTTTTTCCGATGCTTAACCCCTGATAGGCTCCCATGCCCGGATACACAATCAAATAACCTGCTGCATAAATAATTGTGCCGATGAACATATAAAACCACCATCGGGGCAGCGGATTATTGTATTCCTCTATACCATCGTAAACATGACCGGTGGTTTTGACTTCGCCATGACTATCATGTTGATCATCTTCAACAACAGCCTGCTTGCGATTTGCCAACAACACCCACAACAACAACACAATGTTGGTGATGGTCAGAACAACAATCCATAAACTCCAAACATTACTCATAATCTATTTCACCTTTTTATCATCAAGGCTGATGATTTTTTTACTCTCGTCTAATTTTTCAGAAACATTTAACTCATCGGCAAATGGTAATTTCGCATCTTCTTCAAAGCGTTTTTTTAGTGCGGGCGAGAACGCCCAGAAACACACACCAAAAAAGGCGATAGTTACCAACAGCGTTGAAATTATGCCTAGCGTGCCTATGTCCATCATTAACGCTTCTCGGTTAGAAGAATGCCCAATTGTTGCAAGTAAGCAACCAATGCATCCATCTCTGTAATACCTTTCACCGCTTTTTCAGCACCCGCATAATCTTCTTCGGTATAGGGAACACCAACAGAATGCAAAGCACGCATTTTGTCTGCAGTGTGCTTGCCATCCAGCTTGTTGTTATACAACCAGGGGAATGAAGGCATAATCGATTCAGGAACCACACTGCGTGGATTGAACAAATGGGCTTTTTGCCAATCATCGGAATAACGTTTTCCTACCCGTGCCAGATCTGGACCAGTACGTTTTGAACCCCATAAAAACGGATGCTCATAAACAGATTCTCCGGCAACTGAATAGTGACCGTAACGCTCAACTTCAGCGCGCAATGGACGAATCATTTGTGTATGACAAACGTGGCAGCCTTCGCGAATATAGATATCGCGGCCTTCCAACTGCAACGCTGGTAAAGGCTTTAAGCCTTCTATCGGCGTGGTAGTTTCTTTCAGAAAAAACTGCGGCAATATTTCAACTAGCCCACCAAAACTAATAGCGATAACTACCAGCACAGTCATCAAGCCAATATTTTGTTCAATAATATTATGACCTTTCATGACAGCCCCCCCAAAACGTTTTGAGAGCCGACAGCAGAAGCGTGAAGACGATCTTGATCGCTTGCTTCAACAGCTGTTTGAATAGCTGGTTGATTAATAGTGCGGTACATGTTGTAGGCCATCAGTAACATACCTGACAAGAAGAAAATTCCACCTATTAGGCGGACTAAATAACCAGCATGGCTTGCTTGTACAGATTCAATAAAGCTATAGGTTAAGGTGCCGTCCTGATTAAAAGCCCGCCACATTAGGCCCTGCATAATCCCATTAACCCACATAGCGCAGACGTAAAGCACAGTACCAATCGAAGCTAACCAGAAATGAATATTAATAAATTTGACGCTAAACATTGATTGACGGCCGTAGAGTAATGGCAGCATATGATAAATAGCACCTATCGAAATCATGGCCACCCAGCCCAAGGCACCTGAGTGCACATGGCCGATGGTCCAATCAGTATCATGCGACATGGCGTTTACAGTTTTGATCGCCATCATGGGGCCTTCAAAGGTAGACATTCCATAAAAAGAGAGGGATACCACGAGAAAACGCAAGGTAGGATCAGTGCGCAATTTATGCCAGGCACCCGACAAAGTCATAATACCGTTAATCATTCCTCCCCAACTTGGCGCGAGCAGAATCAACGACATTACCATGCCTAAAGACTGCGTCCAATCTGGCAGCGCGGAGTACAACAAGTGATGTGAACCGGCCCAAATGTACATAGAAATCAGCGCCCAGAAATGCACAATAGACAGCTGATAAGAGTACACAGGACGACCTGCTTGCTTCGGCACAAAATAGTACATCATGCCGAGAAAGCCTGCGGTTAAGAAAAATCCAACGGCATTGTGGCCATACCACCATTGCACCATCGCATCAGCAGCACCGGCATAGGCTGAGTAAGACTTCCAGAAAGTAACAGGCACAGCTGCCGAATTCACAACATGCAACACCGCAACCGTAATTATGAAGGCGCCATAGAACCAATTAGCAACATAAATATGTGCAGTCCGGCGCTTAACAATCGTGCCGAAAAATACAATGGCGTAACTCACCCATACAAACGTAATCAGGATATCAATTGGCCACTCCAACTCGGCATATTCTTTAGCGGAGGTATATCCCAGCGGCAATGTAATAGCCGCTAATACAATCACTAACTGCCACCCCCAAAAAGTAAATGGGATTAACCAACCACCAAACAGTGCTGCCTGACAAGTGCGTTGCACTACGTAATAGGAACTTGCAAACAGAGCACAGCCACCAAATGCAAAAATAACTGCGTTTGTATGTAGCGGACGAAGACGGCCAAAATGAGTATAGGGCTGAAATAAATCATTCATTTCCGGCCATACGAGTTGCGAGGCAATGAGCACACCCACCGCCATACCCACTATGCCCCAGACCACGGCCATAATGGTAAATTTGCGCACTACATCGAAGTCGTAGACCGGTAGATCACCGGCCACAGTCATATGACTAGCCATACGGCATTCCTAATTAACGATTAATGAAAATAAATTGTTTTGAGTTTTTACGGCAACTAATCCAAACATCATATTGAAACGAATGGCCAGCAGGCTAAGTAACACTGCATTCTGCCTTACGGTTGCCAAGTATTCGTTGATATTGATCAAGAGCAACGAATACTGAGCAAATCAAGCTACAAAATAACCCTTCACAACATGCCCTGACACACCAAGAATAAAAGCTGTGCAGGGCAGGCTTTGGGTTTTTGCCTAAAGCGGTTGTTTAATTTTTTATTAAGCGATTTATTTAACTATTAATTAAACCATTTATTAAACTATTTATTTAAAAAGGTGCGCCCTTTATTGGCCGCAATGCGCATCCGCAACGCATTGAGTTTAATAAAGCCCTCTGCATCTTTTTGATTGTACGCGCCGGCATCATCTTCAAAGGTCGCCACTTTTTCATCAAACAAACTATCCACAGAGCGGCGGCCCACAACAGAAACGGTACCTTTGTAGAGTTTCACACGCACTTCACCATTTACGTAATGTTGCGACTCATCGATCATTACCTGCATCATTTTACGTTCAGGGCTCCACCAGTAACCGTTGTAAATCATCTCGGCATACTTCGGCATTAAACTATCTTTCAAATGCGCAACTTCGCGATCAAGCGTAATCGATTCTATCGCACGGTGCGCACGCAACATGATGGTGCCACCAGGAGTTTCATAACAGCCACGCGACTTCATACCTACGTAACGGTTTTCCACTATATCCAAACGACCTACGCCATTTTCACCGCCGACTTTATTAAGATAAGCAAGCACGGTTGCGGGCGACATGGGCTTGCCATCAATAGCAATCACATCACCTTTGGCATAAGTTAAATTCAAGTAAGTGGGCGCATCAGGCGCAGCTTCTGGAGCCACACTCCAACGCCACATATCATCTTCAGCTTCAGTCCAGGTATTTTCTAACACACCACCTTCATAGGAGATATGCAATAAATTGGCGTCCATGGAGTAAGGAGATTTTTTCTTGTTTTTAGCGTAATCGACAGGGATATTGTTCTTTTCACAATAGGCCATTAAGGTTTCGCGTGAAGTCAAATCCCACTCGCGCCATGGTGCAATAACTTTAATACCAGGCTTAAGTGCATAGGCGCCCAACTCAAAACGCACTTGATCGTTACCTTTGCCAGTTGCGCCATGAGAAATAGCATCCGCACCCACTTCATTAGCAATTTCAATTAAACGCTTGGCTATTAATGGGCGGGCAATTGAAGTGCCAAGCAAGTATTCACCTTCGTAAACCGTATTCGCACGGAACATAGGGAAAACGAAATCACGCACGAATTCCTCGCGCAAATCATCGATATAAATTTGTTGTACGCCGAGAGCTTTAGCTTTGGCACGTGCCGGCTCTACTTCTTCACCCTGGCCGATATCAGCGGTGAAAGTAATCACTTCACAATGATAATTTTCTTGCAGCCACTTAACGATAACTGAGGTATCCAAGCCACCTGAATATGCGAGCACGACTTTTTTAATTGATGATGAAGGCTTAGTAGATGATGAATTGTTGCTAGATGACATAGGGCACTCCCGCTGGAAAATTCTGTGAACCCGCGTACAGCTTAAGGCTGGACGCTAGTTGGGGGCAGAATTGTACCCTCAAGCCAGTAAAATTCCCATAAAAAAAGCAACCCGAGAGTTGCTTTTTTGGCAGTTAAATCATCGAAAGGAGCGAGCGGTTTAAAGCCAGCTGATGCTAAAGTTTAAAAGTAGACACCTGATCGTTAAGCGTGCGCGCATGATCTTTCAATACTTTGGCACGCGCCTCGCTAGCATGAGCCTCTTCAAATGAGCTATCCGCAACACGGCGAATAGAGGTCACATTTTGCAGCACCTCTTTAACCACTTGGCTTTGTTGTTCTGCCGCTGTCGCAATTTGGGCCGCCATGCTGCTAATTTCTCCAACTGCCGAGTTGATGCTGTTGAGCGAGCGTGAAGCATTGTCGGCATTTTGTACGCTACCGGTAGCCAAAATGCGACTGTCACTCATAATGGACACTGCATTTTTTGCCGTGCTTTGCAACGAGCTAATCATGGCTTGAATCTCTCCCGTACTAGCATGTGTACGTTGCGACAGCACACGCACTTCATCAGCCACTACGGCGAACCCCCTGCCCTGCTCGCCTGCACGTGCCGCCTCAATAGCAGCGTTAAGTGCCAATAAGTTAGTTTGTTCAGCAATTCCCTGAATGGTCGAGAGAATCCCGTTAATTTCCTGCGCATGCTTGTTGAGCGTAGAAATAACATTTCCGGCTTGCTCTACTTTATCCGCCAGCACAACAATCGAATCGCGAGTTTTATCCACTTGCAATTTGCCTTCTTCCGCACTACTCACAGACTCATCTACCGATGATGCAGTGCGTTCAGCGTGATGGGCAATTTCTTGCGTTGCACTATCCATTTCCCCCATCGCCTGCGCCACCATGCCGATTTGATCTTGTTGCACGCCAAGCTCTTTCACTGAGCTGCTGGCACGATCGGCCATAGAACGAGCGTTATCTTGCAATTCTTCAGCCTGATGGCGAATATTTTCCACCAAGCTATGCATGTGATCGACAAATAAATTGAAATTGGCGGCCAACTGGCCAACTTCATCATTCGAAGAAACTGGCAGGCGACGTGATAAATCACCGCCACCAGAAGCTATATCCGAAAGCGCTTGCGATACATTATGCAACGGCTGTAACAGGCGGCCGTTAAACCAATTGATGCTGATGATGGTGGCAAATAACAGCAGTAATGTGGCCACCATTTGATACATGAGTGTCGTTTGCACAGGGCCGACCAACAATTCCCGGTCAAGAACCATGATTAAAATCATTTCTGAATTGGGAATTGCCGAAGCAAATACTTGCTTAGTCCTGCCATTCACTTGCACCAAGTGCAGATCTTCATTGGTGGCTATCAGTTTGTCGACATACGAAGTAGTGAATTCTGTAGCAACATCCGTCAGTGGTTTATTAAGCAATTTTTCATCAGCATGGGCAAAGACACTGCCCTTGCGAGTAGCAATAAACATATATCCTTCACCGGGCAATTCAATATCACGCAACTGCTGCACAATATTGTCGAGGCCTACATCTATACCTAATACGCCTTTGACTGAACCATCATTATTAAGTACCGCGCGCCCGAGCGACACAACAAACTTACCGGTTGCAGAAGCAACGGTAGGGTTATCGATAAACGTTTTATTCTGGTCTTGCATGGCATGAATATACCAACCCCATTTACGCGGGTCATCATTGCCAGGCGCCATGACTAGTTTGTTAGCATTCACTAGCTTGCCGTCGGCAAAGGCTAGAAAAACATTATCGACATCGGCAGCAACTCTCAACTGAACCAGATGTGCGTTGTAAGTTGCATCATCGGAATTAGCGGGGAAACTCTGTAATGATTTTCCTTTCAGCGTAAACCAATCGCTAACATACTTGCTAAAGGTGGAGGATATACCTACAACTTGTCGCGCTATGCTGATTTCCATCGCTTTCATTGCTGAGGTGTAGGAGAGGTAGGCTACTGCACAACCAACCAGTAATAGAGAAATACCTACAGAGGCACTGATTTTTCTTCTTAATGACCATTGTGCAAACATTGTGCCCCCGGACAAAAACTCTATTAGAAATTATTTATTGTTTATTGATACTTATTTATAGCTCAACCACAAAAAAACGCACGGATAAAGCCACGGATAATGAAATGTGCGTCAAAAAAGTTCGCAGATTAACTTATCGACACGCTGCGACTAATCTATCAGCATAACCTCGCAAATCTTTTAAGACTTCTTTTTGGCGCTCGGTGATCACCCCAGCATCCAGTAGTGCCGCCACACGGGCACTCAGCTCATCAAAAACCAGGCTTGCACCTGCGGCAGAATCGGTTAATCGCAAATGGCAGAAGGCACGCCAACGCTGGTTTTCAGCCTCAGTTAAAGAATGTGGAAAGTTACGCGCACGGTAGCGAAACAATAATTCTGTCAGCCGTTTATCTTTAAAATGAAATATTTTTTGCGCCAAATCCTCAGACGAAGAGCGCCGTACTTGTATCATTAATTTCTTGTCTGATTCATCAAAAAATCCACTGTAAAGCATTTGTTCTGGATCTGTTTTTTCAGCAAAACTTTGCTCATTGTAGAGTTTGTATAGCGTCTGCTGCAGATGCTCCTGTTGCTGCACCGTCAAGTTAGCAAGCAGTTGCCAATGCTGTTCGCACACAGCTTTATCAATCTGCAAGCGCGCAGCAATTGTGTCGTCAAGCATATTGGGCGGCAGCAACATGGGAGTTTTGTTGAGATGAATTTCTTTGAGCGCCAAGCGCTCCACACCATTTGGTAAATCCTCAGTTCGCGTAAACAAACGCAAACGCAATTCCTCTACCGACAAATGGAGTAAATCCTGCGGGTTAACACTCAAGTTATAAGCGATCACCGAATTTTTGTTATTCGGGTGAATTGCTAAGGGCAACACCAATGCAGCATTACCCTGCTCGGCAGGGAATCGCGAGGAAATATGCAGTAACGGTTTATGATGAGCGATATCAATCAAGCTCCCCGCGAAACGTTTGTCGCGCAGGCGATAGGCATAATCATAAAGCTTGGGCTGTTTAGTTTTGATGAGTTTGGCCAAGGCAATAGTGGCATACACATCCGATAGCGCATCGTGCGCAGCTTCATGTTTGATATTGTTGGCGATGGTAAGCATTTCCAACTTGAAGCAAGGGCGACTATCTTCGTAGTTTGGCCATACAATACCTTCGGGACGCAATGCACGAGTCATCCGTACCACGTCGATAATGTCCCAGCGCGAATTACCATTGCGCCACTCGCGTTCATAGGGGTCATAAAAATTACGGTAAAGAGCATAGCGCGTGACTTCGTCATCAAAACGAATGGAGTTGTAACCCACCCCACAAGTGCCTGGCGCGCCGAGTTCAGCAATAATTTTAGCGACAAATTCAACCTCGGGAAGCCCCTCCGCCAACACTAACTGCGGTGACAAACCCGTCACCAAACAGGCCTCAGGTTTGGGCAACAAATCCGGTGCAGGCCGGCAGTAGACCATTAATGGTTCACCGACGATATTGAGATCTTCATCCGTGCGCACACCCGCAAATTGCGAGGGGCGATCCTGTGCTGGCACCTCGCCCCAGGTTTCATAATCGTGCCAATAGAGCGTATTTTGTGGCTCGGTTTTCATGATGGCATCCCGTTTAGTTTTTCAAGATAATCCGAGCAATCTAACACCTATAAACCCGTTTCCCCTATACTGCGGACAGATTAAAAGACGTAAATTCAATATACTGGAGTCCTGTATGAGCGATTTAGAAAGCCTGTTTGCTAACAATATTAAGTGGGCAGACAATATCAAAACCCAAAACCCGGATTATTTCTCCAACCTCGCTAAACAACAAGCACCAGAATATTTATGGATCGGTTGCTCCGATAGTCGCGTACCTGCCAATCAAATTGTCGACTTAGCACCAGGCGAACTTTTCGTTCACCGCAATGTAGCCAATATGGTGATTCACACCGACCTTAACTGCATGACAGTCCTCAATTACGCCGTAGAATTTTTAAAAGTAAAGCATGTAATGGTTACCGGCCATTATGGTTGCGGCGGTGTAAAAGCAGCACTTGAAAATCGCAAATTAGGCTTAATTGATTATTGGCTGCGCAATATTCGCGACGTGTATTTCAACAATAAAGCCATCATGGACGAGCTAACTGACACTGATGAACGCGTTAATCGCCTGTGTGAATTAAACGTGTTGCAACAGGTGGACAATATTGCTCGCAGCAATATTGTCCAAAATGCCTGGGCGCGCGGCCAGGAGCTGAGTATTCACGGCTGGATTTATGATATTCACGATGGCATCTTGCACAAACTCCGCTCGCCCATCGATTCCGCAGAGCAGATCCCTGAACAATATCGTCTGTATTAGTAGAGCATTAGCTACAGGATAAACATCTGCAACACCAACCTTCAGTAAGCATTTCTGTGAGCTTAATGAAGGTTGAGCTTAAGCCGCAAAGTGTAGAACTAAAACTCAACCAATATCCCTCGCGCAAAACCTTGGTCTATACTTTCAAAATAGCCCATACACAGCTTAAGACTAATAACTCCATGCCGTTGACCACGCAGCCCATTGAACTCGAACAGCACAACATACCCGAGACTACTCTGGAAGAAGAGCAAGTACGTGCGCTCTTTAATAGCATTCCTGTTTCGCTCGGGGCTACGGTTGCACTCGATTTAATTCTCAGCATTGCCCAATGGCGCGTCATTGGGCACACCGAATTAATACTTTGGAATAGCGTCATGCTATTCACGATTTGTTTGCGAATTACCTGTTGGTTTTTTTGGCGCAATCATAATCAACATATCCGTACAACGCGCTGGTTAACTATTTTTCGCTGTGGCGTTTGGCTTGGGGGAGTCGCCTGGGGTTCCAGTGCCTTTTTCATGCTGGCTACCTTTAATCAAACCTATCAAGCATTGCTCTCGTTCACTATTGCGGGTGTCACCGGTGGGGCATTAACTACTCTGGCAATAGATAAGCAATCTGCTCTTGGATTTGTCGTTCTAAGCATTTGTCCATTAACGTTACGTTTGTTTTTGGAGCACGGCCCCATCGCCTTACCCATGGGGCTGATGTCTGTACTTTACATGATTTTTGTATTGTCAGTATCAACTCGAGCACGTAACAACCTGGAAGATCAATACAATAAAAATGCTCGTTTAATTGCCTGGAGCAAAGAGCGAATTAAACAGCAACAATTGAGTAAATCGATTAGTCAGGCGCAAGCTCAATTTATTAAAGATGCAGATATAAAAAACATTTTTTCGCAATTATTGACAGACATATTAACCTTAACAGAAAGCACCTTTGGCTTTATTGGAGAAATATTTTTCAATAACGATAACCAACCAGAACTAAAAATACACACCCTACAGAGCGTTACGGAAGATCCAGAATTTAATTTTTTCTATCAAAAACAGGCGCAAGAAAATCTTGTATTAACCGACATGAACAATCTATTAGGCACAGCCATATTAAAAGGCAAAAGTATTATCAGCAATAATACGAGTAAAGATATGCGTGGTGGTGGCATGCCCGATGGTTACCCCGCTCTTTCTACCTTTGTAGGAATTCCCATTTTTAATGGCACCACTCAAGTAGCGCTATTAGGTATTGCCAATAAAATTAATGGCTACGATGAAAAAGTGGTGGAATTATTGAAACCAGTCACTGACACCATCGCGCAATTTATTGAAGCTACAAGACACGCTCACCAGCAAAAACTGTATGAAGAAAAAATCCACAACAATACAAAACATACAAAAGCTATTTTAGACGATGTTTTTGATGCAATTATGACCATTAACCAATATGGAAAAATACAATCGTTTAATCACGCGGCAGAAACCATTTTCGGCTATCAAGAAAAAGAAATAATTGATACCAATATTGATCGTCTTATTCCTGAGCTGCTCAAATCTAACCCAGACATATACCAAACAACACATAGTTACACTATTGGTGCCGGGCAAGAGTTATCAGGCTTGCGACGCAACGGAAAAGAATTTCCAATTGATTTTTCCATTTCAAAATTATCAATTGAAAATGACCCAATTTACATTGGTGTAGTGCGTGATATCAGTGATCGAAAACACAATGAAGAATTAAAAAATCAATTCATATCCACCGTCAGTCATGAATTACGTACTCCATTAACATCAATTACGGGTGCACTCGGAATACTGAATAGCGGATCACTTGGCAAACATGCAGAGCCACAACAAAAATTAATTGATATTGCACTGAACAACAGCATTCGCTTACAAAAATTAATTAATGATCTATTGGATATGGAAAAATTATTGGCCAACAAGATGGATCTGAATATTGCGTCTCTCTGCATTCTTGAGATGGTAACCAAAGCCATAGAAGTCAATCAAATGTATGCCGACAAATATCATGTAAAGCTGAAGCTAGTGAGTACTCCAAAATCGACCCAGATTTTCGGAGATGCTGATCGAATTCAACAAGTGTGTGTCAATTTATTATCGAATGCCGCAAAATTTTCACCTGCTAACGGCATCGTAGAAATTGGCATTAATATTAAAGGAAGATTTGCAAGAGTAACCATCACTGATCAAGGTGAAGGTATTCCAGAGGGATTCAGAACAAAAATTTTCCAACGCTTCTCTCAAGCAGACGGCTCCGACACACGCATAAAAGGAGGCAGCGGTTTAGGCTTAGCGATCAGCAAAGAATTAATTCAACGAATGAATGGAAACATCGGCTTTACTCCCAACCAACAAAATGGTTGTAGCTTCTTTTTTGAGTTACCCTTAGCCAGCAAAGTGAATGATCAATAGTAAAAGCTCGAAGAAAAACTCGCCCCGCACAACACTGCCCACTACCTCAGTAATTGTGCGACCTGCGGCGCGACATCCGATAACATACTGACGCTTATTTCAAGATCATTGCATGTTCTTCAATTTTAGCTTTCCACAATTTTGGGCCAGTAATGTGGATGGATTCACCGCGAGAGTCCACCGCCACAGTAACCGGCATATCTTTTACATCAAATTCGTAAATCGCCTCCATTCCCAATTCAGGAAAGCCGAGCACTTTGGATGATTTAATCGCTTGCGCAACCAAATAAGCAGCACCGCCAACAGCCATTAAATAAACAGATTTATTATCGCGAATTGCCTCTATAGCAATAGTACCGCGCTCGGATTTACCAATCATACCGAGCAAACCGGTTTTCTCTAGCATGGTACGGGTAAATTTATCCATGCGTGTTGCCGTCGTCGGGCCAGCAGGACCTACCACCTCGTCGCGTACTGGATCTACCGGGCCGACGTAATAAATAAAACGACCCGTCATATCTACTGGTAATTTTTCACCTTTGGCAAGCATGTCGATCATTTTTTTGTGTGCGGCATCGCGGCCCGTAAGCATTTTTCCGCTGAGTAAAATTGTCTCGCCAGATTTCCAATCCAGCACATCCGCCGGAGTAATTGTATCGAGGTTTACACGACGTACACTCTCGCCAATATCCCAGCTAATTTCCGGCCAATCTTCGAGAGAAGGCGGAGTTTGAAGCGCGGGGCCAGAACCATCCAACACAAAATGTGCATGGCGTGTTGCCGCACAATTGGGGATTATGGCGACGGCTTTGTTAGCCGCGTGGGTAGGGAAATCTTTAACCTTTACGTCCAGCACCGTTGTTAATCCGCCCAAGCCTTGTGCACCAATGCCCAAGCGATTTACTTTATCGTAAAGCTCAATACGTAATTCTTCAGCGCGATTGCTCGCCCCGCGCGCTTGTAATTCTTGAATATCTACCGGTTCTAACAGCGACTCTTTCGCGAGCAACATGGCTTTTTCCGCAGTGCCGCCAATGCCAATACCCAGCATGCCCGGAGGACACCAGCCAGCACCCATTTTGGGCACCATATCCAGCACCCATTCCACCACGGAATCAGATGGATTCAGCATGGCAAATTTACTTTTTGCTTCCGAGCCTCCACCTTTGGCTGCTACGTGAATGTCTACGGTATTGCCGGGCACAATGGTGTAATGAATGATCGCAGGGGTATTATCACCAGTGTTTTTACGCGCACCATCCGGGTCAGCCAAAATCGATGCACGCAATAGGTTGTCGGGGTTCATGTAGGCACGACGGACCCCTTCGTTAATCATATCCGTAAGACTTAAGTCTCCATCCCATTGCACATTCATACCCACGCTAACAAACACGGTGACTATGCCCGTATCCTGACAAATTGGGCGATGCCCCATGGCGCACATGCGTGAATTAATTAGAATTTGCGCCATGGCATCCTTGGCGGCTTTGTTTTCTTCGCGCTCGTAGGCTTGATGGACAGCTTGAATAAAATCTACGGGGTGATAGTAGGAAATAAATTGCAGCGCATCAGCAACGCTGTCAATAAGGTCTTGCTGGCGAATCACGGTAGGCATGATAAATACTCTTGTTCATATGAGGAAATAATTACTCGTTTATTCTACACCATCAAAAAATAACACTCGATGCTCGGCGTAATAATACGAGGAGGTGACGCGAAAATATTGCGGGAAAATTAAAATACTTTGTAAAAAAAATGGCGCCCGAAGACGCCATCTATATTTATTCTGCTATTAATTTTTAATGCCGAGCTGCTGTTTAATTTGCACTAAATCACGGTTAATAATCTTGCGGTTATCATCAATCGCATCAATCGCTTCTTCTGCGGAAGTGACTCGCGCTGTTATGCCTTCCACGGTTTTCACCTGGTTTTGCAGGGTACTGATACTTTTAGCAACATCCTGTACACGCTTGCCTTGTTCGGCAAGGGATTTTTCAACAGCATCCACACGCGGTGGCAATTCATCAAACGTTAGCTTATTTGCCAATACATCTTGCTTGATCGAGCTAGCATCATTCTTAACATTGCCCAATTCAGCTTTTATAGCATCGAGACTTTTACCTAAACCACTCAGTTTTTCAGTGTTTTCCGCTGTAGCTTTACGCGTATTTTCACGCAAACTTTTTACGTCGCTATCAACAGTTCTGATATTAACTTGCAACGAGCCCAGGGAAGCAGTTGACTCAGTGGAGGCAACATTCAGCTGATTTTCCAGCTGGGTAATTCGGCCATCCGCATTTAGCAAAGCAGCCTGCGCTTCAGTCAACTTCACACCTAAAAAAACAGCTCCGCCAACACCCAACAAGGCAATGACTAACGCAATAGCGGGCAGCGAGCTGGTATTACTTGCTGGAGGTACCTGAATTGGTCGCGATTGGCGTGGCTCGCTATGATCCGCCGCAGGACGACGGATTGACGGATCTTCGTGTTCACTGGCATTGCTAGCGCTGATGCCGCTGGATAATGTGGGCTCTTTGCGTTCCATTGAGAATCACCTGGGAAATAAGAAATGGGGAGAGAAAAACCTGCTGCGCTTTATAACAGCTAATAATCTAAAAATGAAGCCAAGATAAAACTAAAAACGAAACCACGAAAAAATCTTAAGACAAAAAAAATCAGGCACGAAGCCTGATTTTAGCGCATTTACGAACATAATTACTTAGAAAAGTTTGTGTTCACAAAGTTCCAGTTTACCAACGCCCAAAAAGCGTTCATGTAAGTAGGACGAGCATTACGGTAGTCGATGTAGTATGCGTGTTCCCACAAATCCACAGTCAAGATTGGGGTCACTGTTGCGTCGGTCAGCGGTGTAGCTGCATTGCTGGTATTCACAATGGCAACTGAACCGTCAGCCTTCTTCACCAACCATGTCCAGCTTGAGCCGAAGTTATTAATGGCTGAATTGGTGAACTCTTCTTTGAACTTATCAAACGAACCAAATGCTTTAGTGATAGCTTCTGCCACTGCACCTGTTGCGGCACCGCCACCATTAGGGCTTAAGCAATGCCAATAAAATGTGTGGTTCCAAATTTGTGCTGAATTATTAAATACAGGACCAGAAGAAGTTTTGATAATTTCTTCAAGGCTTTTACCTTCAAATGCAGTACCGGGAATTAAACCATTCAACTTATCAACATAAGTTTTGTGGTGTTTACCATGGTGGAACTCTAAAGTTTCAGCTGAAATGTGTGGCGCTAATGCGTCTTTCGCGTAGGGTAATGCGGGCAATTCGAAAGCCATGATGCTTCTCCTAATGTCAGGGTTAATCAAATAAGATCAGGTTTAATCAAAACAATTTTTTAATATTCAATACAGCAAATAAAAAACAAACGCACTGTATATAAATAGTTACGGCCCACTCGGGGCCGTAACTATAACGCAATTTTATAAAATATTGCTCTTTGCACCCGATGAGGGCGCTATCAACCAAGCGTTTATAAAAACAGCAGCGTACATTTTAAATTCCCAAATTGGGGAACAATTACATCATTCCGCCCATGCCACCCATGCCACCGCCCATGCCACCCATATCAGGTGCAGAAGGCTTGTCTTCTGGCATGTCAGCAACCATAGCTTCAGTGGTAATCATCAAACCAGCGATTGAACCTGCAGCTTGCAATGCAGTACGAGTTACTTTCGCTGGATCGAGAATACCCATCTCTAACATGTCGCCGTATTCACCAGTAGCAGCATTGAAACCGAAGTTACCAGTGCCTTTTTTCACTTGATCAGCAACAACTGATGGCTCATCACCTGCGTTAGCAACGATTTGACGCAAAGGCGCTTCCATCGCACGACGTGCAATAGCAATACCTGCATTTTGATCTTCGTTATCGCCCTTCAGGCCAGCAATTGCCGCAACAGCGCGCAACAATGCAGTGCCGCCGCCAGGTACTACACCTTCTTCTACCGCAGCACGAGTTGCGTGCAGTGCATCTTCAACGCGAGCTTTCTTCTCTTTCATTTCCATTTCGGTAGCAGCACCAACTTTAATAACCGCAACACCGCCAGCCAATTTAGCTACGCGTTCTTGCAATTTTTCGCGGTCATAATCAGAAGAAGTTTCTTCGATTTGTACACGAATTTGCGCTACACGAGTTTTGATTTCTTCTGCATTGCCAGCACCATCTACCAGAGTGGTATTTTCTTTGCTCATGGTGATGCGTTTAGCAGTACCAAGGTGTTCCAAAGTTGCTGACTCAAGATCCAATCCTACTTCTTCAGAAATCACTGTAGCACCAGTCAATACCGCGATGTCTTGCAACATAGCTTTACGACGGTCACCGAAACCTGGCGCCTTACAAGCAGATACTTTTACGATACCGCGAATGTTGTTCACTACCAAAGTCGCCAGAGCTTCACCTTCAACGTCTTCAGCAACAATCACTAATGGCTTGCCAGATTTTGCAACAGCTTCAAGCACAGGCAATAATTCGCGGATGTTGGAGATTTTTTTATCAACCAACAAAATGTATGGGTGCTCTTGTTCAACACTCATGTTGTCTTGATTGTTGATGAAGTAAGGCGACAAGTAACCGCGGTCAAATTGCATACCTTCTACAATGTCCAACTCGTTGTCGAGGCTGGTGCCTTCTTCAACGGTGATCACACCTTCTTTACCTACTTTTTCCATTGCTTCTGCAATAAGGTTACCGATTGAGGTATCACTGTTTGCAGAAATACTGCCTACTTGAGAGATAGATTTGCTATCAACACATGGCTGAGCAATAGATTTAACGTGAGCAACAGCAGCAATAATGGCTTTGTCGATGCCGCGTTTTAAATCCATTGGGTTCATGCCGGCAGCAACCGCTTTCAAGCCTTCATTGACGATTGCTTGCGCCAAAACAGTTGCAGTTGTAGTGCCGTCGCCCGCATCATCAGAAGCGCGTGAAGCAACTTCTTTCAGCATTTGTGCGCCCATGTTTTCAAACTTGTCTTTTAAT
>JAYTSJ010000039.1:0-14044 GCA_043745725.1 Gammaproteobacteria bacterium
GATTTTTCTGTAATGACTATTAATGGCGAGCCTAGTTCTGCGGTTTTTGATATTCATTGGGGCAATAGAGTTTTTAATTTACAATCAGGCTACAAAGAAAATTTAATTAATGGTGTTTCCTTAGGTACTCTGCATTTGGGTTATCAGATTGAAGCTGCGTTCAACAATCCAGCAATTGATTTTTACGATTTAATGGCGGGCCGGGGTAAATACGCTAACTATAAAGAATCCCTGGCTACTGTTAAAGCCGAATTCGTTTGTCTTGTTGTTATTAAAAGCCCATGGATTATTAGGGCATATCAGTTAAAAGATATGCTGCGGATTGTGAAAAGATCTTTGTTTAAGTCATAGTTTAATCGCAAGCGAGAGTTAAATTCCCTGTGGTTTGCCACGAAATAGATTTTTGGAACAAAAATACACCTCGTAACTGTGGCGACTTGCGGCAAAGTGTTAAATGTAATGGTTCAATTTAATAGTTTAATGTACAGAGTTAATGTTTTTTGAAAACATAAATACTGATATCCGCAACCCATTTTGTAAATTTTTCCAATCTACATACTCTAACAACACTACTTAACATACGGCTCATACCTTTTGCCATAGTTTCAGGCAGGAGTGTTTTGCCGTTGAATTGCAGTGGCCCGTAACCAAGCCCATAAAATTCTGTTGCTGAGAAGTTAAATTGGTTGATGAGTTTGATTACATCTTTCGGTCTATCAAAAATATCAATAAAAAATTTATTTGCTATTGGTGTTGCTGTCCCTGATGGGTTGGATGTGTGAGGCGCTTTGGTAGGCGTTAGTGTTTTAAATATTTTTCGTGGTAATTTATAGAATACAAATTTGAATAAGTTCGCCAGATCGAAAATATTACGATTGTCTTCATTGCGAATACTCATAATAAAAGTACCACCTGGTTTAAGAACTCTATTTATTTCACTAAGTGCCTTGTCTACATCATCGATATAACCAAACACACCTATGCAGGCAACCAGATCATAGGTTGAATCGGCAATTTCTAATTTCTCACATTCAGCGTGAAAAATTTTATATTTATTAGCATCAAATTTTGCGAGGCGTTGCGTTGTTAACTCGCGCATATCCGCAGACATGTCGGCAGCATCAACGCTGAAGCCGGCAGCAAGCAGGCGTTCAGAAAGTACCCCTGCACCGCAGCCCAAGTCGAGTATTTTTGCATCTTTTGGGAAATTCTCAGTAATAATTTTTGCTGAGGATTCTAGTCGCAGTATAAAGTGGTAATCCAAACAGGTTGCCACATGTTTATATAAATCATTCCAGTATTGCCCAATTTTTTCCTTGGTAAAAAGTACTTTCGCGTTATTTTTATGATTAAATTCCATAGGGCAAAATCTCGATAAAATAAAAGTGAAGAAGGTTTAATTATTGTATTTTAAATTCATGAAACAATCACATACAACAGTCACATAAAACAGTCAGCCGTTCCGATCATTAAAATTCGAGCTGATCGATTTACAGAGGTGTAAAGCACATTAACTTTTTCATGGTGCCATTCACACAAACTTTTTGTCGCAATAATGCCTTCAGGGTGTTTGATAAATACGGTGTGTTCGGTGTGATCAACATTGTCATCTACATTTAGCAACGTATTTGGAATTACACTCGCTGCACTCATGCAAATAGCACCTGTTACAGGAAAGGCCTTGTGGGTTTTATAGCGATTAATTACGCGAGCAATAATCTCTGCATTATTTTTCTTAATCGGTAATGTATCCGCAAATATCGCTATTTTAATCTGCTTCGCGGCAAGTGGTTTCTTTAGCTGCGTGGAAATTAGCAGTGCCACTTTTTCTCTTAATGCTTCTATGGTTTCTTTAAAGGGTACATTTGCATCCAGTACTTCGGGTTGCTCATTGCCCATTAAACCAAAACAATTCGCTGGAAAAAAAGCATAAAGTGTTCCGCAGTCCACAATCGAACAAGGATACTCATGGTGATCAACAACGAGCCGATCGGTCGCATTTCCAGTAGGCAATAATTCGCCAGTAATGGAGCCACCCGGTTCCAGAAAAGTGAGTTTAATCTCGGTACCAGAACCTTTTACGCCATCGACGGCCAGGCAATTGATTTGCGGCACACTGTGGTCAGCATTAATTGGAATACAGGCTTCCAATAATTTTCCTGTATTGAGATTACGGATGCGTACTTTGGTTTCTGGCGCTACCGTTTTAATCATATTTGTCGCGAGTGCAAATAATCCGACACCAGAAGCAAGATTACCGCACATGGTTGAATAATTAATGATGCCTTCGTCGATACCTACTTCACCTGAGCGGTAATCGATATCAATATCGGGTTCTGTTGATGCACAAATTAAAGCAACTTTACTGGTGAGGGGATCACCGCCACCCAAGCCATTAATTTGGCGAACATCCGGGCTGCCAAACAATGTCAGCAACACGCGATCGCGCAATGCAATATCGGCAGGCAATTGATTCGTATTAATAAAAATCCCTTTGGTGGTACCACCTCTAACAATGGCACATTGAATGCTGTAGCTGATCATATCAATTCTCCTTGTGGGGTTTTGACTTTGACAAATAAATTATTTTTGCAAAACCATAATATGTACATCGGCTGTGGCTTTGTAGAGCCACCTGAAACCGATATTTTTTAATACTCCATGCAATAGATTATTGATACGAATGGCGAGCTTGCCATCGATAATCACTTTGCGATTAAATCTTATTGAGCCAAAGCCAATTTGGTGTTCGGTCAATAATGTAAAGTCTGTTTTGTATATGTTTTCTAATACTTCTTTTCTAGGTATTGATCGGCCAATGGTTTTCCTTGGCGCTTTTCCAATTCTAAATGGAAGGGTAATTATATGCTTGATAAGCGCAACTGGATCCATAAATAAATCATTCAACGCATTGCGATAAGTGACTATGGCAATACCACCTGGCTTAAGAACTCTATAAATTTCTCTAAGCGCGGCTTCAATCGATTCCGCGTAGCTAATAACACCTAGGCAAACAACACAATCATTTGCGGCATCGGGAAGCGGAATATGCTCACACTCGCCTTGCAACAGTGAAATTTTTTCTGCGGCGATACCAAGTTGTTGGCGTGCCAGGCGCAACATATCATCGGAATAATCAATACCGATCAAGTTGTAATTATATGCGCAAAGTTTGACGAGCACTGGTCCCGCGCCGCAGCCCAAATCGAGAATGCTCGCGCCTTCAGGCAAATGTGTTAGTACATAGTCAACCGTGAAGTCGCGACGCTTACGAAAATTGAGAGCGTCAACATTCGGGTTGTTGGTGGTGTAAATATTCGACCATTTGGTTGCATCCTTTTCATCTGAAAATCGGTCTTGTGCTTGATCTTTCCACTGCATGATTAGTGTATTTCCTTTCTCTGGATTTTTTTAAATGAGCAGAGTCGTTACCATAAAATAATGATAAACACATTAAAACGCATGTTTGATTTTTGCTGCAACCGCGCTCCAGATGGCGTGAATGTAGTAGCGTAACGAAAAAGCTAAATCATCGCTGGCAAAAACGGCATCGGCTTTAATAGAACAAGCTTCGTGCCACCATTGTTTGAAAGAGGATTGACCGAGTGCGGCTAGTTCTCGAGCCGCCCAAAAGTCCATCGACAACCATGCCCAGCGTTGGCCGTCTTGCCAGTCAGTAACTGGTGGTAGCGGATTGCCAATGGCATGAAAGTAAGCAATTGCCGGTAAGTCCACTCCCGATGCTACGGCACAGCCGGTGGTGTTGACGGGTCTGCCATTAATCTCAATTAATTTATACGTTTCTGTGGCGGGATCTAGTTTCCATTCTACGCCGGCAATGCCGTGATAATGGATAGCTTTTAATAAGCGCACAGACTGATCTAAAACCACGGGGTTGTGGCAAGATTCTGTCATGGTGCAATAACCAAAATCAATCGGGCTCTGGCGAATTTTTTTGCGAATAAACCAGGAAATCGGTTGATGCTCTTCTGAGAAAAATCCTAAAAAAGTGACCAGGCGTTGATCGCGTCCACCAATGACTTCCTGAATCATAAAATCATGTTCTGGTACATAAATTTCGCGCGCGGTTGCTAACAACTCTGCCGCCGAATCAACCCGCAGGCCCTTTTTGCCCTTTGCACCGGAGCGCGCGGATTGCAGTTTCCATTCAAAAGATACATTGGGTTTTATGACATAGGGGTAGTTCGTAATAGAGCGCGAAAGTTTTTCAACATCTTCCAGTGTTTCTGGAAAATAGGTTTCAGGAATGGGGATGCCTAATTGCTCGGCAGTTTCGTATTGAATGCGCTTATTATTGACTTTGCTCATTGCATTGTCATCAGGTGCGGGTATCAGGAACTGCTGACTTAATTGTGCGTAATGTTTCCCTACAAACCAGGCGCATTCATCCACCGTCGGCAAGAGTACTTTTGGGCCAGGATAGCGGTTAGCTAATGCAGTGAAAAAATCCAGCAGTTTTGTTTCGGATTCATGCATATAAGGGCAGTACTCTACCTGCGTCACGAACCGCGATTGTGCGGCCTCATCGCGGTTATTGGTGGTAACGAGTATGACTGGAATTCCTCTGCGCCCTAATGAGCGAATCACTGCCAGTGTGGAGAGATTCAGTTGGTGTCCTTTGCTATTCGCGTCACCAATGTGATTAAAAACAAAAGCCGGGGTTGAACTCATATTCCTTCCTTTCACAAAAATTTATAGTTATAAATCACGGCCAAAAATGTGGCTGATGATGAGGTCCAATTGTTCAAGCGAGACAACCCCTTTCTCTGGTGCCATAGCGCAAGCGAGGTGCGCCACGCGTACAGATTCTTTGATTGGCGTATTGTGCCCTACATTGGCGTCTAAAGACAAAAGTCGTTCATATTTTAGTGCTTGTGATATCGCACCAGAAAAAGTATAGGGTACTGTAGTGTCGCCTGTAGACCAGAGAAGAGCGACGGGTGCTTCAATTTGTACCAGCGCATTAACCCATTCGTCGGTATAAGATGATACGGTTGTTAACGACTGTAATGCGATGCTATGCGGAAAAATCCATTGAAATAATAGCGTTTTGGCCACCCAAATGGAGATGCGGTTGAGTGTACCCGCTTTTACAAACAGACCAAAAATTCCGGTATAGGTGAGCGACCCCGGGTACCCTGAAGG
Source organism: Gammaproteobacteria bacterium (assembly GCA_043745725.1). Classification (GTDB taxonomy): domain Bacteria; phylum Pseudomonadota; class Gammaproteobacteria; order Pseudomonadales; family Cellvibrionaceae; genus Cellvibrio. Next base: position 5,167 of record JAYTSJ010000039.1, read on the forward strand.
CGCCATAAGAATTAACGAACTGACTAAGTCAGGGCGCTTGGCAGCAATCATGACTGCTAAAGAAGCTCCCATGGATGTGCCGACTAAAGTAACTCGAGTTATATTTTTTGTCTGCAAAAAAGCCACAACTCTGGTTGCTTGTGCATTGAGATTATAATCGTTTGTCTGCCATTGTGATCCGCCAAAACCTGGCAAGTCGAGGCGGATGGTATGTGTGCAAGCATCCATGTCGCTCCAGATGTGATTCCAAATATTAATTTGGCTATTGTAACCGTGCAGCAGTATGACGGCATTTTCTCCGGAGCCTGATTCGGTATAACGGATGGAGCCTTGCGGAAATTCCAGGGTTTGTGTTTGCGTGACATCGGCATACCATTGGTGAGGCATGACGACACCTAAACAAATGACGAAACAGAAATACAATACCAATAAGATGGCAAGCGCTGCGAGAAAAAAAGTCATTATTAATTTTGAAAGTTTTAGCATAATGAATATCTACAAGGTAAAAATTAAAAAATATTTATTAGATTTATTAGTTAGGCGTTAAATTTTTTAATTTTTTCGGCAAGGTCTATATGGCGGGATTTTTTCGTCATGAATTTTTTAAGTGCGTGGCCCATAAAAAATGCCAACGCAAATACGTTGGCATTTTTCGCTCATCAAGGAATTACGCTAAGACTTTCAATGCTGCATCATAATTAGGTTCGTTGGCAATTTCGCTGACTAATTCAGTGTGCAACACTTTACCGTCGGCACCTAACACAACAACTGCACGCGCAGTCAATCCAGCTAAAGGACCGTCTACCATTTTTACGCCAAAGTCAGTGGCAAAGTTAGAGCGAAAGGCGGATGCGGGGATTACATTGCTTAAGCCTTCTGCGCCGCAAAAACGCGCCAAAGCAAACGGCAAATCTTGCGATGCGCACACGACTACTGTGTTGTCCAATGCACTTGCTTGAGCGTTAAAAGTGCGTACAGATTGTGCGCAAGTTGGCGTGTCAACACTCGGGAAAATATTTAGCACTACGCGTTTGCCCACAAGGCTTGCGCTGGTAACTTCAGATAAATCTGTTTTTACTAAATTAAAAGCAGGGGCAGTACTGCCAGTAGCAGGTAGTTTACCGTTGGTATTAAAAGGGTTGCCTTTGAGCGTTACTGTAGACATAGAGATATTCCTCTGAAGTTGATGTAGATGTTTTACAAGAACAGGGTTGATGGTGGCTGAAATACAAATTACAAGTGCATTGTGGTAATTGGCGGGCAAATTGTCTATATGGAAATTCCTATCATGGGGATAGCCATAAGCTTGGCGCTTGGCTATAGTCGCGTGCTTTTAAATCATCGTATTGTTGAATACTTTTTCAAGGCATAAAACACCCTATGACAAGCTCGCCACTGTTGGTTATTTGCAATCATGAATCGCAGCGTTTGCAAGCAGAGGCGCTGGCTTCGCGTTTGGGAATAGTGGTATTGCGTGATTGTGATCCAGGTAAATTAACTGAGCCAGCGTTTGCATTTGTTTTTGATGAACGGGGTGCCGCCTTACAGCAAACCGGAAATAAAGCACCTGGGCCGATCAGGGCTGAATTTACGGAAGGTTCGGTGGACCATCGCCGGAAGTTCGGCGGCGGCAAAGGCCAGATGATTGCAAAAGCCGTGGGCGTTAAAGCCAGTGTTTATCCTCGCGTATTGGATGCCACTGCCGGGTTAGGTAAGGATGCGTTCGTGCTCGCAACCTTGGGTTGTAAAGTGCAAATGTTAGAACGTTCACCTTGTGTGCATGCGCTGTTGCACAGTGGTTTAATAAGAGCGCGAGAATTTTCGGCTTATGAAGATCCAGAATTAAAACACATTTTGGCGCGCATGGAATTATTGAGTGCAGACAGTCATGATTATCTAGTAAAAATTGCCGACTCTGATCGCCCGGATGTGATTTACCTTGACCCGATGTTTCCCGATCGTCAAAAAACCGCGGATGTAAAAAAAGAAATGGCCGCGTTTCATCATGTTGTGGGTAAAGATGAAGATGCAGATGCTCTTTTGGAGAAGGCGCTCCTGAAAGCAAATTATCGCGTTGTGGTAAAGCGCCCGCGCAAAGCGCCTTTTGTTAATAATAAAATACCATCGTATCAGTTAGAAGGTAAATCAAGCCGCTTTGATATTTATACTCTTAAAAAAATGCCGGATACTTTGAACCCCGCTGAGTAAATTTGCAGATGAAAAAACTTTTTAACAATCTAACTTTTTGGGTATTGGCAGCAATTGCTGGCGGAATTTTATTGGGGCATTTCAACCCTGAACTTGCATTGAGGCCGATATTGGCTGCGGGCATTAAACAAAATTTGCTGCTTTCCGAGTTTGAGATAAAAACAACCTTCAGCGAATTTTTCAGTAGTATTTTTATTAGCAGTGTAAAACTTTTTATTAATCCCATTATTTTTTTAACGATCACCCTGGGCATTGTTTCCATGGGCGATTTAAAAAAAGTCGGCAAAGTAGGCGTTAAAGCTTTTCTTTATTTCGAGGTGGTTACAACTGCAGCACTCGTTATCGGCATTTTAGTAGCCAATATTCTGCGTCCCGGTGATGGTGTAGTTACGGCAAGCATACAGGGGGGTGATATTTCCAAATACACCAAAACCGCAACTGATTTCAGTTGGCTAAAATTTCTAGGCGATAATCTAACGCTGCAGGTTTTAATGTTAGCGATGGTGGTGGGAGTAGTGCTAAGCCATTATTCTGAGCGCGAAAAAATTATTGCTGTGTTGGCGACTATTTCTAAAAAAGTATTTTTTGGCTTGCATAAAGTCATGCTGCTATCGCCGCTTGGCGCTTTCGGCGGCATGGCATTTACTATAGCAAAGTATGGCATTAAAACTTTACTCCCGCTTGCGTCTTTGATGGCAACTGTCTACACCACTATGGCAATATTTATATTTGTCGTGCTTTATTTTATTTTAAGGTTTTATCAAATAAGTCTTTGGGGGTTTTTAAAATTTATCCGTGCCGAGTTGCTCATTGTGCTGGGTACTTCATCTTCGGAAGCAGCCTTGCCATCATTAATGGAAAAGCTGGAGCGCATGGGTTGTGCAAAATCAGTTGTGGGTTTAGTAGTGCCTGCGGGCTATTCGTTTAATCTTGATGGCAGCACTATCTATCTTTCTATGGCAGTTATATTTTTGGCGCAAGTATTTAATATCCATCTAGATTGGTCGCAGATGCTATTTGTGATAGGTATTTTAATGGTCACTTCAAAAGGTGCTGCGGGTGTTACAGGTAGTGGGTTTGTAGTATTGGCTTCAACATTAACCGCATTAAAAGTTATTCCGATAGAGGGTTTAGCGTTGTTGTTAGGTGTGGATAGGTTTATGTCAGAAGCCCGCGCGATCACTAATTTTATTGGTAATGGTGTAGCCACTATTTGGATTGCAAATAATGAACACGAATTTGATCGTACTAAAATGCAAACAGCATTTGATGACGTATAAGCCCCTATTTTTTGTTATTTGTGAAATATGTTTATGAATCATCTTGACGAAATCCAGCTGGATACAATTGCCACCGCATTGGTAGAATGCGGTTATGTGGTGATGGATAAACTAGTGCATCGAGACTTGTTAAAAATCCTGGTTGCACATTTTAATGGGTTGCACGGTGATGTATTTAAGCCCGCTGGTGTTGGCCGTCAAGCGGATTTTCAAGTACAAGAAAACATACGCACTGACAAAATTTATTGGCTTGAATCTGATAAAGAACCAACAGCTGAATTTTTACAAATCATGGAAGCGTTGCGTATTGGACTTAATCGCCGGTTGTTTTTAGGGTTGAATGTTTACGAAAGCCATTTTGCCCATTACCCTGTAGGTGCATTTTATAAAAAACATGTGGATGCCTTTAGAGAAAATAATGAACGGAGGCAATTGCAAGAAACACAATCTAATCGCGTGCTTTCAACGGTGTTATATCTTAACGAGGCTTGGCAAGCCAATAGCGGTGGGGAATTAATACTTTATAGTGAAACCGGTGAACAGGTGTTAGAAAAAATATTTCCGGAATTTGGTCGCATAGTGATTTTTTTAAGTGAAAAGTTTCCCCACGAAGTTTTACCTGCAACAAGAGAGCGCAATAGTATTGCGGGCTGGTTTAGGGTTAATAAGTAAAGGTTTTATGATGAGTAACATACTTCCGTTCAAACGTCCCAGTGATTTTGAAAAACACAAAGGTAAAACTCTTTGCAAAAGTGGTTTTCATAAATGGAAAATTAAAACGGATAAAAAGTTTGATGTTAAAGAAGGGAAGCTTGTGACTGTGTTTGTGTGTGAGCGGTGCGGTGAAACAAAAGTTGAGGCAAGGTGATAAGGGGCAAGATAATAACAAGCAAGGTAATAAGATGAGCCACTAAGTTTTACGCTAGTGGCTCAACACTCTTAATCTTGCGTGGCAAGAAAGTGCTTAGTGATGGTGATGACCGCCAGCGCCGTGCGCATGGCCATGTTCCATCTCTTCTTCAGAAGCTTTACGAACTTCTGTAATTTCTACATCAAACGTCAAATCAACACCAGCCAGTGGGTGATTGCCGTCGATAAAAACCATATCGCCTTCCACTTTAGTGACGGTTACAACTTGCAAACCGTGTTCAGTTTCTGCGTGAAATTCCATGCCGACTTCAATTTTATCAATGCCATCAAACATGTTTGATGGTAATTCTTGCACCATAGTATCATCGCGCACGCCATAAGCTTCTGCTGCAGGAATACTGACATTTAATTTATCGCCAACAGTTTTGCCGAGTAATGCTTTTTCTAAACCGGGGATAATGTTGCCTGAACCATGTAAATAAGCTAAAGGTTCCTGGCCTTCTGATGTATCGAGCACTTTGCCGCTACCGTCGGTTAGCGTGTAGTGAAAGCTGGCAATGCATTGTTCGGAGATGTTCATAACTATTTTCCTGACCTGTAAATTTAAAATTTAAAAATGTGGAATTGCTTTGCCATTGAGAGAGGCTTTACTGAGATAGATGGTGTAAGCAGAACCATTTTCTTCTTGCTGTAAACGTACCAGCAGGTACTGAAAGTTTTTGGCGAACCATACGAAAGTCTCGCGATCATCATTGGTGTAACTGCGCTTTACTTTCACGGTGTTAACGTCACCCAGCGGCGTATTCAGTATTTCTTCGCCAACAATTTCAAAACGATATTCTTTAATTTTTTTGCCATTGCTAATAGGGTAATAGAAATCTTTTTTGCCCGCTAATAAATCTTGACGCAATTGTAACTGATAGCTGAGGCTATCTTGAATTTTTAGTGCGCCGAGCATTGGCCAGCTGGTTTTTTTGTGAGGGTTACTGATGGTGTGTTTCGTCCAATCGAAGTTCAGTTCCTCTTCACTGCTTTTACCTAAGCCACTGCGGTTATACAAGTAATGATGTGGCATTACGGTTTGGTCTTCTGCGTTCCATTGCAGCTGACTGATTTCAGTAATGCTGCCAAACAACGCTTCAGCATTGAAGTACAGTTCATAATGGTTATTGCTTAATGCTGTCAAACGGCTAGTAACATCAATCGAAAAGCCATACAGCTTGGCTGTGTATTGTGTGTTAAAAACAGAGAGTGCATCGGTTGCTTGCGCCATACTGGCCATACTGATGGCTATACAGCTAAATAACCAATGCAGTTTTTTTACGGTACATCGCTGCATTTGAGCAGTCCTTTATAGGGTGTCAGAGTGAATTTGAACACCAGCTGCCGGTAAAAGTTCACCTTTTAACTGTGTTTTACCTTCTATCATTTTTAATTTACCCTCTGCAAACCATTTTACTGCGAGTGGGTAAATTATATGTTCTTGTTGTTGCACGCGTTTCGCCAAACTTTTTGCATCATCACCCGCCACTATGGGTACGGAGGCTTGCACAATAGCTGGCCCACCATCTAACTCGGCAGTGACGAAATGCACCGTTACGCCATGGTGTTTTTCACCGGCATCCAGCGCGCGTTGGTGTGTGTGCAGCCCCTGAAACTTGGGCAATAACGAGGGATGAATGTTAAGCATTCTACCCGCGTAATGTTGCGTAAATGTGGCTGAAAGTATGCGCATAAATCCTGCTAGCACCACTAAATCGGGTTGATAGCTGTCAATTTTTTGCATCAGTGCGCGATCGAACGTTTCTTGGTCAGCAAAGTTGGTGTGATCAAGCACAACGGTAGGAATATTGGCATCCTGCGCGCGCGTTAAGCCTAATACATCAGGGCGGTTGCTAATTACCGCGACCAACTCAATTGATAATTCCCCGGCGTGACAGCTATCAATCAATGCTTGCAAGTTGCTGCCGCTGCCGGAGATAAGTACAACTACGCGCGTAGGCTTTAGCGAAGCAGTTTTTAACGAAGCTGATTTTAACGAAGTTTGTATCATGCGACTTAAAGCCCTTGTAGCTCAACCTGGGCTTCGCCAGCATTGGCTTGAGCAATGTGGCCAATCACAAAAGGTGTTTCGCCTGCTGCTGTTAGTAATGTTAATGCATTTGCTTTTGCTGTTGCAGGAACCGCAATGACCATGCCGACACCACAGTTAAAGGTACGATACATTTCGCGTATGTTTACATTGCCGCCGCGTTGCAACCATTGGAATACGGGCGGAAAGACCCAGCTCTTAGTGTCGATTACTGCTTTGCAACTATCGGGCAATACGCGTGGGATATTTTCGGTTAAACCGCCGCCAGTAATGTGCGCCATAGCGTTAACGTGAGATTCTTTAATTAACGTGAGGAGTGCTTTTACGTAAATACGGGTTGGCTCCATGAGCGCATCAGCTAATGGGCGGCCACCGCAATCCTGGTTTAAATCAGCATTAGTGACTTCGATGATTTTGCGAATTAACGAGTAACCGTTGGAGTGTGGGCCACTTGAGGTTAATGCAATTAACACATCGCCTGCTTGTACTTTGCTGCCGTCAATAATTTCTGACTTTTCTACTACTCCGGTACAGAAACCAGCCAAATCGTAATCTTCACCTTCATACATGCCCGGCATTTCAGCGGTTTCACCACCGACTAAAGAACAGCCAGCTAGTACACAACCGTCGCCAATGCCAGAAACCACAGCCACAGCAACGTCTACATTGAGTTTACCGGTGGCATAGTAATCAAGAAAAAATAGCGGCTCAGCGCCAGTAACTACTAAGTCGTTCACGCACATGGCAACCAGGTCGATACCGATGGTGTCGTGTTTTTGCAGCATCATCGCCAAGCGTAATTTGGTACCCACGCCATCAGTGCCGGATACCAAAACTGGCTGACGGTAGCCTGCTGGAATTTCACACAGCGCGGCAAACCCACCTAAACCTGCCATAACCTCTGGCCGACGAGTGCGTTTGGCCACGCTTTTAATGCGCTCCACCAAGGCATCACCAGCCTCAATATCAACGCCGGCGTCTTTGTAGCTTAGGGATGGTGTGGCAGGGTTTTGATGTTCGCTCATAGATTGCTCATTAATAAATATAGAGTTTGCTCATTAAGATTGGGTTTCTCAGGCTGTGGCAGTCGGAGTTTAAAGAGCATTGTAAAAAAGAGTGGTTTAAAAAAGGTCGCCATTCTAACAGGATATTGCAGGTTTTTGCTGCCAACCTTTTTAGGTTGGTCTTATGTAGCATTAACTCATCGCTAAAGGTGGATTTTAAGGTGATAAAGTTACTTTTTAAACAGTTAATTGCTGGATTTTTTGCAGGAGCTTCTCTGAACTTATGGGCATTTCCAGGCAGCCGCGAATACCAAGGGCTGCGTCTGACGTGGGGCGTTCAATGCATGCAGTGTCTGAAATTAATATAATCGGGATGTTGCCGGTTTTTTGGTTGCGTGCAAGTTGCCGGCAAATCCGTGCATCATTTTCATTCGCCATGACGTTTTCCATGAGAATAACATCGGGGTGAATATCCAAACAAATGTCTAAGGCTTCTTCAGCACTCTCGGTAATGAGTGTGTTGTATTGCGAGCTAAGCATTTGCGCTAATGACTGGGTATAAGCTGGGTCATGGTGGGCAACAAGAATGGATTTGTGGATAGCAATATCGTCGACTAACGTACGATTGCGACCACTATGCTTAGCTTTATAAAGTGCGCGGTCGGCATGTTTGATTAATTCTTCGAGTGAATTGTTAGTTGTATTAGTGCTGGTAACTCCACCAATACTGACAGTAACCGTATGGTGCGTGGGTGAAACTTCGTGACGCAACCCCATTTTTTCAATAGCAGCGTTAATCGATTGTCCAACTCGTAGTGCACCGCCACTATCTGTTTCAGGCAGCAGTATAATAAATTCTTCGCCGCCATAACGACCCAATAAATCCAGCGGCCGCTGTAGGCATTCAAGAAAACATTGCGTGAGTTTTTTCAAACATAAATCGCCCGCCGGGTGCCCATAGTGGTCGTTATAAAGTTTGAAATGATCCACATCAATCATGAGTACACTAAGTGAGTGCTTGTTGCGCGAGGCTATTAGCCATTGTTGCATGGCCATTTCGTAAAATGTGCGGCGATTATAAATTTGCGTCAGGCTATCCAGCTGACTCAGGGCTTCAAGTTCAGCGTTAAGATGGTTGAGCTGATCGCGCATTTCTGAGATGCGTTCTAATGCGCGTATTTTCGCTTTCAGAATCATGGCGCTGACAGGTTTAATTAAATAATCATCGCCACCGGCTTCAATGCCTTCCTGATAACTTTCATCTTCATTGCGACCGGTTACAAAAATAATCGGTATCCAATGTCCACCCAGCCACTCGCGAATTAAGCGGGTAGTTTCAAACCCATTTAGTCCGGGCATTTCCACATCCATAATGATCATATCGACAGGCGTTGTTTCCAGTAATTGCAGAGCTTCTTCGCCAG
>JAYTSJ010000040.1:0-14625 GCA_043745725.1 Gammaproteobacteria bacterium
TGGCCGATCAGCGCACCAGCTTTAATATCAATGGGTGGTGAGACTAAGGTAACAGCCCCGCTGGTGGGGAATGGCATTGCATCAAAATGGCTATAGTCCACATAACCCATGATACCATTGGCTATTGGCGGTACTGGGAAGTCTTGCATATTTTCAACGGATTTTAATTCGTAAAATTTATCCGGATCGCTACTTTGCGCGCCCAAGACAACAACGGCACCCGCAGGAAGGTTAGCAATAATTTTTCTGTGACCCGATACAAGCTTGCTGTAAACATAAGTTACTTTGGTGCCTCCAAAGGTGGATTCTGTATCGTTGCAATTAGTAACTTGCCCGCCCGTTAAAGAATCTTTAAAGACATAGCCATCTGTAGCGGGAGACTTACCCTCCGGCATAGGTACGGCGGGTATTAATATCCCGGTGACCGAGAGATATTTTTTCCATTTAGGATTAGTTTTCGCAGGAACAGAACGACCACGCACGACTTGCTGAGGTGTAATTATAAACTCAGCACCAACTTCAATTTTACTGAGATTCGCCAGCACGCCAAGAACTGGCTGACCACTGGGTGTCCCGCGAATACGAAGTCCTGCTACGGTTTCGGTGACGCTGGATTTTACAGTGTATTTGATAGGAATATAGGGTGGCTTCGCGAGCGGGCTTACCGTGTCATTGTAAGCCGTAGCGTCGAGCAAATGCATATAAACGCTATACAACGTAATACATTCAGGAGCAGCTGTAGCGGCGGGTGTTGCCGGAACTGGCGTTGCAGGTGTAGAAGCGGGAGTTGCGGGCGTAGGTGCTGCCGGTTTTGGCGGTAATTGAAATTTATGCTTGATAAGTACAAATGAACTGGAATATTTCACCACGTTCGCATCGCCGTCGTAACGAATCTCTAACGGAGCTGCATCCATACGGTATGCCACAACTTGGCCATCCGCTATAGCATAAACCCCTTTCGGATCTATATAAGCTGCTGTACCAAAATCAAAGTGAATCGCCGGGTGCAATAGACCATTACGACCCAGGGGATAAGTACCCCCCAAAGCTTTTGCCAAGCCTTCAAAATACATAGCCGGTTCAAAATCGGCTGAAGTGCCGATGAGCTTAACAGGGTAAGCCCATTTTTTGATTGGTTTTAATTCTGACATTTGTGCCCTCGTAATATCCTTTAAATTCTATGCTAATCCGCACTCCACCATCAGCATGAAAAATTAATCATGCGTTTAGGTGTTTCTGCAACAAGATGTTCGACTTCTTCGGGTTCTTCCATTTCCCCCGGCGGGCTCACAGCTTCACCTATCTGACTCATAGTAAATCTCGCAACATTGATTAACACATATAATTAGGTTGCCATACACAAACAGCACCGCGATCAGGGCCGTCGGCAGAGCAGTATACAAGACTGGGCTCTTTTTCGTTGTGAGCAATTAGACTAAATAACATAGGTGCCATGGCAGCACCCAAGTCACCAAAACAATCTGCCGGGTGTTGCACAGGTATATGAGGGCCAAGCCTCTGATGATTGCGAATACGCGCCACACCAAGCTCTTTCGCCGAGAAGGATTCACCATTGAGGCTGGAATAAATACTGGCTATGGGCAGTCGTGGAGCTAAAGCGAGCGCGTTGGCAAAAGCTTGAGCTAGACCGTCACCGCGATAAGGTATGTCGCTATATCTATGCCCGGGCTCAATGCCACTGGCCGGACGACCTAGGTAGAGCTTGGGAGCCAGCGTGTGTTTGAGCACCGCTTGTGGCGTAGCAATAAGGAGGAAGCTTGCCCCCTCACCAATGGCGAAGCCATCTGCAACACCTTCAGCCAGCAGGCGCTTTTCCTTGTCTAGCGCAGCTACTTGACCATCGAAGTGACGATAAGAGTCAACACCACCGATCAATGCAAATTCATTGCCACTGGCTTGAAAGTATTTGTAGGCTGTATCGAGTGCGGCAAAACCCCCTGCTCGTCCAGAATAAATCCGGCGGCTATTGGCAATATCAATATTGCAACCACTAAGGATTTTTAAGTGGTCAAAGAAAACAGTTTCAAGTCGCGGGTCTTTGCCTGGTAATTGCTCGGGACAAGCCATAAATATCGGCAGTGGATAACCCCGAGCCGATTCGCTCAGGCAATCCAATAGAGCGGCGGCAGCCAATTGCACCATGTAGACATGGCCAGGCTTTTGTTGATTGAGTAATGCGAACTCATCAGGTAATTGCGGCAAGGCACCTTCAGGTACTTGCGCCATGACTATCGGCTTATTCTGTCGATTTAATAGGTTGCTGGTTTTGTAGCCGGAAATACCCGCATTGGTAAGCGCACAAACAGCGTTACTCCGGTTTCCCAGAGCACAAACCATACCTGTCCCAATAACAGCTAATCCTGCATTATCCAACATTGCCTGCTTCCTTTAATTTCATTCCTAAAACCCTGCAAAAAAAGTGCGATAGGATTCATTCTGTCTGCGGTAATTGCGAAACTTGTTCGCTACCATGTGTGGCCGCATGATTTAGTAAAAATTGTGCGGGCTGTAGCAGCGAAAATTCCAACGCGGCTGCGCTGCGCTGACGTTGGTTGCCAGACCTATACACGCCCGTGAGATGTTCAACTCCCATCCCCTGCCCCATAAAATAACGTTGCCCTGGGACAAACCGTTGTTGATATTTTTGCCATACAGCGGCGATTTTATCTACATCAGGAAAGGGCAAGCGCTCATCTTCATCCATATCCACATTGGCATCTGCCGGGTCTTCGGTGGGAGCGGCATTGCCGAGCAATGCATCGAGATCAGGGAGCTCCTCCAGCGCGAGCCGGTGCTCCTCAAGATCAATACCAGTGATGGTAGTAAAAGCTTCTCCCGCCAAACGTGTTAACACAGGTATACGCATTTGCGCGATCAGCCAGTTGATCGCGTGTGGATCACCCAGATTCGCTGTGGCTTTGATCACATTGCGAATTTGTACCGGATCTTTTGCTAAGTCACTGATCCATACCCGTGCCGTTTCGACGGGTAAAACGCGAAAAGCTAACTCAATTGCCCGCGCCTGATTAACACCAGCCTTCAGTACAAAGAGTTGTAGATTTTTTACAACAGATTTATCGCCCAGCATGACTGCAGACCAGCTCGCCCAGAATAAAATATCCTGATTATCTGATTGCATGGCGATAGGTAACACGGCCGAAAGATCACGACGTTTTAATTCGCCAATTAAACGTATAGAACGCACGTAAAGTTTTTCATGCGCAATGCAATCTTCGCGTTGGAAAATATTGGTGAGATATTCGCGTGGGTCTTCACGGCGTACACTGCACGCTGCCACGGCGAGATATTTATGATTGAGGTCTTTACTGGTGAGGAATTTTTTTATCCACGAATGACACAAACGCCCTGGCAGCCAACCTAATGCGGAGACCAATCCTTTAAAGCCTTGTGGTGAGGCTAAACCCGCTTCAATCACGCACTGAATTTTGCTGACATCGAGACTGCGAAAAGCGATTACAGCAGCGGCAAAAACTTCACCCGCTTGCTGGGTTTCCATGGCGGCGACACAGAACTCCCATGATTCTTCTGGTGCGGTCATTAGGCCATCGAGCCGCGCATCTACACGTCGCTCCAATATCAATAAATCATTGCTTTTAAAATTAGGTTGATCGACGGCATTGGTACGCAGCAGCCACAAAAAAGAGGCATCCTGCGATAATTGATCATAGATTTCGCGATAGGCTTTCACACAATTCCTACAGAAGATGACAGCAAATAAAAATAAAATGTATTCTGCATTTATTAATCCATTAACCCATTATATTTTTCTTATTGTGAAATAAAGGATCGCCCAAGCGACAAACATTTTTGTCTTCAAATTTTACATCGAAAGAGTACATCATAAATTCACAAACACCCATTTGATCACTACTGATTAATCCCTTGGCTGTACCAGCTTCATCACCTGAACTTTTTGAGTATTGCGCTTCTTTAACCATGGGCATCTTGCCATCGGTTAACACAGTTTTAGGACCTTTGCTGGTATCTGCGGCCTGACCAATATTGGGGTAAGGTATGGGCACAGGCCCACCGGGAGTTGGGGTTTTGCATACATCGGGAAATACCATACTCATACCACCACTACCTTTATGGCTAATACCTCGAGTATTTGCGAATGTTGTTTGGCCCATAAATATTCCTACTGCTATGTTTTTAGTTGTTAAATGTTTCTAACGGTTTTAACGCATCATACTGACGGATATTTGCTTAACTTTGAGTGCTTTTTTATCACACGCAAATGCAGAACGCCACACCATGGACAACTGCAATTGATTAGGATCTAACAAAAGAGTTTCGCAATTAAAATTAAATGAAATTTCACTGTCTTCCATTTGTATTTTGTTACGCAATTTTAGTATGGGTAAATTAAAATTCAATTCGCCTAATGGATGCATGCCGGTAATTTTTACGGGTTCGCCACCTTGCACAAAACTCGGATAAATTAAATCCGGGTGCGCGACATTCATAAAACGAGGTTGATAATCCTCTGGCAAATAAGGGGCTCTATTAGTTTGCCACAACTCATCATAAGTACCTGCGGAAGCAGCTCTAGGTTGCCAATGCGGTGCGATTGGACCAAAGCATGCGGGCATTGGTATATCATCATGATATTGAATAAGTTGATTAGGGCACTCCAAATTTGGCAAAGCAACACCGTCCATTTCGCTTCGTGATTTGTTACCCGCAAATCCTCCGCCCACTGGATTACGTTCTTCACCTAAGCGTATCTTGCCTTCCACAATATCGACACCACCGAAAGCTCGTTCGTAAACTAATGGCATGGTGGTAAAGGGTTGAGGTGAAGTAATCAATCCTTGATTCCATTGCCGATCACCAAACACACGTATTGTTTTGCCGACACTGCCAACACTCAAGCTCACATCCATTTGCCGCACGGCTTGTTTCTCTAACGCGCAGGCTAAGCCGGTCATCACTATGTCTGTGGTTGCTTTACCGATATGAAAATCAGATGCCAGGCGTAAACTTGATTTACCGGGCTCGCCCCAAAATACATCTTCTTTTTGTGGCTCCAACTGTGACTCAGCGAGAGTCCACTGCTGACCAATCTTAAAAGTCGCTTTCACCATGGTGTAAAGAGTGTCTACACCTTGCTCATTGGGAAATAGCGCAAAGGCGGCAGCAAATGGCGTATTATTTTTGAGTTGCAACATCCAGATAAATCCTGAGAGCTAAATCAACGACAGAGTTATTCAAGTATTTTTGATACGCGCAATGAACACGAGCATCAGCTGGAATCTAGTTAACTTGAACCGACCCGCCCAAAATACGATTAACACCACTGGAGCGACTGACAAGATACTTGCCGCGAATAAGAATTTTTCCGGCTTTAGTTAGGGTAATACTCGAATCACCGCAGGTTAAAACAATTTCTTCCTGACCTTCGATCAGAATCCTTTTACCATCAACCCGGATCGTTTCTATAGGTGTGGATACTTCAGGGGCGAGTGTGACATTGCCATCGAATGGATCTGTGTCGGCTGGCTGATCAGTACTAAGGTCAACATTTTCCAGGATCGAGAAATTTTCCAGCATATCGAATAATGGGCTATGAATAAATCCGACAATCATGGGATTGTTAACATCGCCATTCACAAATAACAAGGCGACCTGACGGCCGACCTGTTGATGGGTAACCGCAACCGTAGAAACAGCCACCAGCGAGTTCATATTGGCGATTTGGGGAAAACTAACTTGAGGATTACCATCGGCGTTGATGGCGGTAAGCGTGCCAAGAATGATTTCCCCAGGTGCTACATCAAGAGAAATAGTGTTAAGTATCTCTTCACTTCCCTGTGTCTGTTCAACAATCGATTTATTCATCATTACCATTAATTCTGAGTAATTTTGCTACCTTTGATAACCACATTGCCAGAACCCTTAACATTGATATTGGCTCCTGAAATGGTGATATCGCCATTGCTTTTCATCGTTATGGAAGCAGAACCAGTTTTCAAGGTAATTTGGTCATCTGCAGTCATGGTGATAGTTTTTGCGCTCAGGGCATATTCTTTGGTAACGGTTTCTGTGTATTTCCCCTCAACGGTTTCGCGTAAATCCTTGGTGACCCCAATGGTCATATTTTTGCCAACAGTTTCAGTGTGATTGTCAGTGATATCAATAGAAATATTTTTGCCGACACTCAACGTCATATTCTTGCCAATGGTTTCGGCGTGGTTGTCGCCCACATCAATAGTTTTATTTTTGCCAATAGTCTCCGTTTGATTGTTGCTAACTGTTTTATTGCGATCGTGACTGATGGTTGAGTTTTCATCATGCTTTACAGTTTTAGTACGATCATTATCAACTGTTAAAGTTTGATCGTGCTCTACTTCGGTATCAAAGTTTTTCTCAGCGTGAATAAAAATTTGCTCTTCGCCTTTTTTATCTTCAAAGCGAAATTCATTGTAATTTTCCGGCGAGCCACCTTTGGTTGAGCGAGTTTTAATACCGCTTTGTGTTTTGGACGGATAAGTTGGTTTGTTCCAACCATTGTAAACAGAGCCAGTAACTAACGGACGATCAGGGTCACCATCCAAAAAGTTTACAATTACTTCATGGCCGATTCTGGGAATAAATGACGCACCCCATTGATTGCCCGCCCAGGTTTGTACGACACGCAAAAAGCAGGAACTATGTTCGTCTTTTTTGCCTTCACGATCCCAAATAAACTGGACTTTTATACGACCAAATTCATCAATGTAAATTTCTTCACCGGCAGGACCCACAACGAGTGCCGATTGCGGACCTTTCATTACGGGTTTTAAATGTTCGCTTTGTGGGCGGAAATGTACATCGGCAGGGATGCAAATAAATTCATTGGTGTAGCCTGAATCGGCTTCTTGTCCAGGGAAATAACTGGAATCTGATGCTTTGTGCGTCACACTTACAAGCACGTAACTGCCCTTCTCAGAGCTTACTGCATGTTTGGCAACTTTGACTTTACCGCCAGCAAAAAAACTACTGCAATCACTAGTGCCTTTAATAGAGTTCCGATTGGTTTCTTCAGCATCCAAGCGAATTTTTACAAGATCACTACCAATACTCGTATCATAAAAACCTGGATACTCATAATGTTCATAAGCATCATTTTTAGCGAACTGACTTTTAGTTTTAGTGCTGACCTTTAAATCCTTTTTTGGCTCCTTGAAGTTATAATCATTTAAAGACCACTTACCCTTTTTGAATAAATAAGTATGTTCCCAACCGGTAATTTGCGAATGGGGAGTGCTACCTTTGGAATACTCAAGATTTGTTTCAGCAACTTCTGCATACGCATTTTGCTGATCAACTAAAATTAATTTATGCTTTTTATCGTCATGCTCAAAGAAATATGCTATTCCATCTTCTGCCAATAAACGTGAAATAAAATTAAAATCACTTTCATTGTGCTGCACACAATATTCTCTTTTGGTGCCACCAGCAGCGCGAAAATCAAAATCAGCAAAACCCAGATCGGTAAAGATCTGCGTCACGATTTCTTTGGTATTTTTTTCTTGAAAAATTCTGTGATCGTTGGTTTTCGTTAAGAACCATAGCCATGGCACCATAACCATACGATATTGACGGACGCTATCCGCTTTTATTTCGCCAAAAGTAAATGATTTAATGTAACCATTAAATTTACGATTTTGGTCATTTTTTACAGTAACTGTAGCACTGCGGCCGACGATTTTATTAGGGTCTATTTCGTGGTTTTCAGAAAGTACATCAATCTGAAACTCAAACAGCCCAGAAATGTATTCAACACCGCCAAATGCGGTTAATAGAAAGGTATCTTTTCCGAGAGAAAAGTCAGTTATTGATAATAGTCTATTATCTTGACTAAGTTGACTCATGCTAGCAACCTCAACATGACCGTCATGCAGATCGTGAATGGATCATCCCTGCCCCGTAACTAAATACGAGCTCAGATATAAAAATGCCCTGAAGGTGATACCTTCAGGGCTTTTCTCAAATATTGCTAGATTACAGAGGCTTGGCAGCCGCCAAATCATAACCAACACGTTGAGGATTTGAAGACTTATTGCTCTTATCAAAGTCATTATAATTGACCATGATTTTGGCGAAGCTCAAAGAAATTGATTCCATTGGATCACTTTCAGAGTCAGCAGAAATGGAATAACCACTTACCAAACAATCTTCTAGTGTGTATGTCATGAATTCAACAACTTTGTCAGAACCAGTCTGAACAAATTTGATAGTTACTTTTTTACCAGCAGCGCCGGTAACAGCTTCTTTGAAGAAAGCAGTTGCAGAGGTGTCTGCAGCTTTAGTCAAGGTAATTTCACTGATGGTAGGACGGGTTGCTTCACGATTTGACAGCTTACCTGGCTCCATTGAAATACCACGGCCAACACCAAACTGAATAGAACTAGCTGAAATGTGGTCTTTATAACCCTCAGCAGTTACATTTCCTTTAATGCCTTCATACTCAATATAAATCGCCATTTTACTACTCCTTACTTATTTAATAAAAAACACATTAAGATAATTCCTACTCAGCCAAAAAAGCGTTGTATCAATTACCAACTTAACAACAAAATCACACTAATTGCACAACCGACATCCTAGACTACTTTCATTTTACAGACAATATGAGCAGATGATTTTTCCCGACTTTTAGACAAACAACGCGCTAATTTGAAAAATATTGTCATTAATAGTACTAATATCACAAACCTAACAGTCTGCATTTTGTTTTATTTACATTAAGTGTTTCATAAAGAATCAACCTGCAAATAAATTGTCGAAAAATTTAACACATATTAAAAACCGTACTGTAAATCAAAATATATGTTCATGCTCTTATTAGCGCTTATCCCGCCACTAAAAAAATCATTTTTTGTAACGACAGGGAAGGCTAACGTTAAATTTCCACGCACACTTTCTTTGTAGTTAATCTTAAGGCCCAATCCAACATCTGCAAGTTGGGCCTTAGTATCACTGTATCCCGCAATATATCCATGCGTCATACCATAACCACCATCAGCGAAAATAAAGGGCTGGATGACATCAGCTATACGCTCACTAGCAATTTTAAAATTATTGAAGCTAAATCCCTTAAATACAAAATCCGCTCCCAAATATGCCGCATCCTCGGCATAGTATTCATTTACCGCAAAGCCGCGCATCCTAGTGGCACCACCCAAAGAATATTGATTAGATGATGCTAATGCAGTGCCTGCATATTGCCCAGAAAATTTCAATATCATTCTAGCTTCAGAATTGATAAATGGAATTTTAATAAAAGACAATCTTGAATAGTCAATAGTGAAAATAGTTGGCTTATCTTGCTGACCTTCAGTTATACCTTGCGAAAATTGACTAGATATTATTGCAATACTAGCCTGATGAAGAATGCGTTTCTTTTCATTAAGCAGATCCGCCTCAAAAAAAAGTTCAGTATTCAGCAATACATCATGAAGAAATCCAACATCGCGGCTATCAACACCAACTTGAGATTCAATTCGTGAAATCTTCAATCCTGATGCGTAATTTTTTACACGACTCCTCTTAAACTGATACTTAAACGATGCATCAATAACATTAGATTTACCGGAAATATCGGTTCCATTCGACTCAACCGTTATGAAATCGTTGCTGGAAATACCTGCTGAAAACTTTAACTTAGGGCCTAGAACGGGAATATTGTAACGCAATGAGCCATAAATAGAGTTTTGGGGGAGGAATGTACCAAGTACACCCAGTTCTATTTCATCACCCACAGTTAGTGGGTTGTGTAATAGGAACTCTGTGTAAGTTCGATATTTTCCCGTGAGGTCAGAACCATTATTATCCAGACGTACGTTGGCGTCATACCACTTCTCCGCAGTGACATTAACATTCAATTTAGTATCGCCAACTTGTGAACCGGGCTCAAAATATCCTTGCACAGAAAGCCCAGGAAGATCGTTAATTAAATAAAGGTCCTCTTCAACCAAATCATTGGTAACGGGCTTACCAAGGTCACCTTTAAAAACATTTTGAATTGTTTTAGCGGAATAACGTTTATTGTTTTGTACAGTTACTTCACCCAATTCGCCCAACAATACGGTCAATGTTACGACGCCTTCACGTACTTGTTGTTTAGGAATATAGGCTTTAGCAAGGATGAAGCCGTGCTCACGATAATAGCGAGTAATAGTATTCGCAACGGTTTCAATCATGCCTAAAGTAATACCGCGCTGCCTGCGCTGCTCTCGAATAAGAAATACTAATTTTTGCACTTCTACAGGACTGACGTGCTCATCTTGCGTTTCTTTTTCAATATCCACGATGAGATCAGAAACCTTACCTAATTCGTCTAAAGTATATCCAGAACTTAGCAACTTCCCCTCGCCCATCATATCAAAGCGAATCGCCTCAACTTGCTGAATAATTTTTTCACGGGTTATACCCTGGTAGGGAAACTCGACCAGCCCTTGAATACGAAACTCTTTAACATTTAATCGCGGCCCAGACTGGGGGTCTGGGTCACGATCTTTCACTCCTGGAATATCCATATCTGTTAACAAACTTTGACGCTCAAACTGAGGTGCCTCCGTTGTATCAGGCATTTCAAGAAAACCCGCATTTGCAGTAAATGGCAACAACGACAAAACGACAATTACACAATTTATAAATTTTATTTTCAGATTTTTAGCATTAACAAATATAAACATAGAGCAGCAACTTGTTAAATTATTAAATATTTTTATTTGAAGCATGAAAAAAATCAACTCATTAATAACATTAAAAATAGTGCGCAGAAAATTACACACATCATGAAAACTTACTAAAAATTATTCTTCCGAATCTTTATCATCATAAAGTTGATCTGTAGGCATAAGAATAGCGATGTCATCATATACATAATTTCTAACACCCGTAAAAATAGCTGGATTTACTTCGTCCAAGGCTTCCACTACAACCAACTGCCCAGCATCGGAGGAAATTTTTGTTTGGATTGGTGTAGCGCCTATAATTAGTTTGCTGGAACCAACGGTGAAATAAGGTTGATATAATTTAGTACTAGTAGAATCCACCCTTGTACGATCCTTAACATTTAGAATTAATTTCCTTCCTTTATTTTCACTCGTATCATATTTTCCGGTAGCTCCAATTGAACCGTTCACATTAAAAACTATAGTATTAGCGGTAATGTCTGGTCTATTTAAATTTGGAGCACCTATTGCAATTAAATTCCCTAAGGAAACATTTAAATTTAAGGTGCCAATATCGAAATTGGTATTAACTGGCCCGCCGTCCGCATCGGCTGCATCGACTGCTTCTTTATCTGAAGTAGCAACATTACTATGATTATCTAATACAACATTACCCACTAGATTAGATAAATATATATTTCCATTAGAACGTAAGCGATCAACAGCAACCGTAGCACTATTTTGGATGTTAATAACACTATCAAGACCCGGACTATTATTACTTAACGACAACTCACTCACCGTTGTTTCTATCGCATCCGTCATACTTCCTATGCCTTGGTTTGCATCCACTTGAAATCTTTTCGCAACTATATTGGTTTTGTCGCCGTTTACATCAATAATTTTACCTGCAGCTGTGGATAAACTGACCATTCCATCATTTGCATTCAGCTCATTTATTGAAATATCACCAACAGTTATCGCCTTAACCGAACCCTTATTGGCCGTAGTAATAGCGCCAGTATTCATCACCCATTTATCGGCATTAATTTCAATATCGCCGTTAAGGCTTGAAAGAGTGGCTGTTTGAATAACATCTTTATCTGCACCAAGATGAATCCCATTGCCGGCTGAAATATTGCCTACCAAGTTAATGGCGCCATTTGCCGCCTTAAGATCAATAGTTGACGCCTCAAAGTTACTATTTATATTAATGTCCTTTGCTACAATTTTGATAAAATTAGTTGCGAAGATATCACTACTTATTACGGCATTACCGAAGCCCGCTTCAAGATCTAAACTTGCAACATTAACCTTAGTTGTTCCGGTCACCGTTACCCCTTCAGAATGTAATTCTACAGCACCCGATGCAGTAAGATCTTGTACTGAAAGCAACCCCGTATCAGTAAGTGACGCATTTGTTGCAGAAGTTATTTTTATTACGTCAAAATTATTCTTAGCATTCATCAGATTAATATTGCCCGTAGTATTAAAGGTCGCAACATTTACGACACTAATAATGCCCCTGTCGTTAATGTCACTTACAATGTCACCTGCACCAGAACTAATTGTTAAGTTTTGCGCTTGAACCATATCTAACTGGGTGAGAGAAGTATTCGTTAACTTTATATCTCCGCTCGAAATAAGCGTAAGCCCTCCGCTTAAACCATTTGCCGCGCCATCTAACAAAATATTCCCAATGCCTGTACCACTATTAACTTTAAAAACACTTCCTGAAGTTAAAGCAACGCTACTCTTTAAATCACCTGCTAACACCACATCAAAAATTTTGTCACTAGCATCAACATTAAATTTTGTGAGATTCAAATTATTGTTTTCTCGTAAGTAAATATCGCCGTCTGTAGAATTAATGGATAAGTTAGTGACATCCAATTGCAACCTATCATCTTTACTACCAACATTAAGGGTGTTACTCAAGCTCAATTCATTAGCCCTGATTAAACCGCCATTTATTTCATTAACCGATGCATTTTGTATGAGTAATGTTTGTGGAATAATAATAGTGCCGTTAATAAAAACTTGATCCGCTGAAGATTTTGCAAGAACTTCAAGGCTAGCTTTATTGGTATAATGAATGATGGACAAATCGCTTAACGAGTATTGATTATTGGCAAGCGTAAACACAGTTGCCGTGTTAGTTCCTACAATTTTTAGTGTGTTCGCTATGGAGTTATCAAAAATACCACCAACATCTGAATAAAGAATGCTGTATGTCTGACTATCTACATTGACATAGCTTAATTTCCCTACTGAGTTAGCTGAAGACTCATGAGTGGCCATGTAATTTGTATCTCCACCAGTAATCGTCACCTTATTCGAATCCGCGCCACCATAAAAATTTACTTGACCTGCAGCAGCAGGAGGTAAAGCAACATTTAATTCATCTAAGCCTGCGTCACCAAAAACTTTACCGTTAACAGCACCGCCATTGATATTAAAAATATCATTCGCATCACCACCATGAATTGATCCCGCTAATACCCCGGACAAAACATTGAAGGTATCTATTTCCGCGCCACCTTGAATATTGTTAAAGTCAATAAAAAATATACTCGCAGGTGCGCCATTAATATTAATTTGACCATCGTTAACGCCATCATTTCGTGCATCTGATGACGCAGGAATCTGACCAATAGTCCAAGTATTAGTGCCCCGCTCAACGGCAATAGTGCTAGTCGATCCATTACCCACAAAACCGTTTATTCTCGTAACAGCGTTGTTACCTACCCCGCCCACAGTGATGGTGAAGTCATTAATTCGTTTTGAATAGTCAGCGAAATTATTACCTAGGCCGCCATCGATAAATCCTGTCCATGCGTCAGATATTTCAAAATTATCGTCTTTCGATCCACCCTCGACTTGGCTAAAGCCAATAAACGACGTGACTGTTTCTTTTAAGGGTAATGTAGGTGAAGTGGGTACAATAGAGCCACTGTTAGCGCCACTGAAGGCCCAAGTATAGGCAAGATCACTAGCCCCCAATAAATGGTTTATTTTTGTTGGTGATGCTTCAGTCGCCGTAATAGTTTCTATATGGTTAACATTTAAATTGCTTGAGTTAATATTGCCAATCTCAACTGTTACGCCGGCTAACAGAGCGCTCAAATCTACTGTATCTATGGCACTCACACTATTCAAATCAGCAGAGCTGCCACCATCAATAATGCCGTTAACGACTCCTGCACTTGTAAAGATAAAGTTATCGCTACTCGCAGCAGAGCCAGTAAGATTTCCAAAGCCATCAAAAGCTAGTGCATTTAAAATTCCTTTATTGATGCCATTAATATTCCATGAATTGGTTAAGAGTGCATTGTCTGCTAAAAGTGTGTTGTTATTATTGCTGTTCGCATTAATTTTTTCGATATTAATAATTTTAATTGGCGCATCTGTTGTTAAGCCGACACCCACTTTTACACTCTTATCTACTGCCAAAGTTGAAAGGTCAACAAAATCGATAATGCCATTTTTATTTGCACCATCGATAATAACGTTAAGGCCATCTACATTTTTAACGTTAAATGTATCTAACTCCACACCGCCGGTTAATGTAGAAAAATTATTAAACGCGATGCCATTCACATCATTTACCGCTGCGTTTAAATTCCATGTGTTAGTAGTATCCAATGCAATGAATTCACTTTTAGCCGATGATGAGCCCGTAATATTATTGAAGCCTATTAGATAAGTGGTATTAAGCGCTGCGCCTTTCAGTGAAATAATTTGTTCGAGGAGCGAAGCGGAGGCATTAAAACTATTTGCCGCTGTCGCGCCGCCATTGATTGTGCCAACAAATTTACCGGAAGCAGAAAGCGTAAAGGTATCCTTGCCTGTGCCCGCATTAATAATATTAAAATTTTCAAAGGGAATCAGTTTAGTGGTGCTTCCTCCTGCTGGTATA
>JAYTSJ010000041.1:0-17556 GCA_043745725.1 Gammaproteobacteria bacterium
CCGCCGCCGCGCAAAATGATGTGATTGGTACTCGTTGCGCAGGTTGTGCCTATATTACTTACAATGGAATTCCCACCATTCGCAGCAAGACTCAATTAGCTATACAACAGGGTTCTGGCGTAATGATTTGGGAATTGTCACAAGATGGGTCTGGTGCAAATAGTTTGTTATCAACCATTCGTACCGCAATGGGGTCTGTTGTTAATCCAACAGGAGTTGTGACTTTATATCAACATTGTAGTTATGGCGGTTACTCTGCTTCATTAAATGAAGGCAGTTACACACTAGCCCAATTAAATGCTCTGGGAGTTGCTAACGATGATATTTCATCGTTGAAAGTCCAAGCCGGTTATAAAATTACAATGTATAACGATTATAATTTCACCGGTACAAGCATCGTAAAAACGGCAGACGATACTTGTCTTGTTGACGATGGTTACAACGATATGATTAGCTCGGTCGTAGTTTCCAAAGTTTCTACAAGCAGCTGGTCTGCCCAAATCGAAGCAGAAAATTTCACCAACCAAAGCGGTATTCAAACCGAAGCCTGTACAGAAGGTGGAGGTAATGTCGGATGGATCGATACTGGCGATTGGATGTCTTACACCAACGTAACTATTCCAACCACTGGTTCTTATCGCATCGACTATCGTGTTGCCAGCGGTGCGAGTGGCGGAACACTCGCGGCAAATTTAAATACTAATTCAATTCAATTTCCAGCAGTCCCTGTTAATGGAACTGGCGGTTGGCAAAATTGGACAACGGTATCTCAAACAGTAACCATAAACGCCGGTACCTATACTTTTGGTATTTATGCGTCAGCAGGCGGATGGAATATTAACTGGGTTAAATTTACCAAGTTATAAGCTGTTGATTTAAGAGCCAGCAATTTCGTCCAAAAAAGCCCGATTAGTCATCGGGCTTTTTTGTGCATAAAGTGAAAGAAGATTAACTTTAACCAACTAATAAAAAGCTGCATTTCAAAAAATGTGATCTATACTCAAAGCAGGTTTGCGGGAAGCCGAACCAATTAATAGGGGTGGTAAGAGAATGTATAATAGGGTGTAAAAGAGAACATACGAGGAAATTACGATGCAGAAAACGAAAATCCAACCAGTTATTCTCAGCCAACTAGAAGACGTTCTTGAAGAGCGTCAAAGGTCGGATAGGCGTACAGATGAAGAGAAAGCCGCTAATAAAGCTTCGGAAAATCGTCGAAAAGACGATAGGCGTACACAAAAGAAATGAGTCGTTAATGAGTAGTTACACAAAAAGGAGCCTAGGCTCCTTTTTGTTTGGGAGCTAAATTAAGTTGTTTGGGAGTTAGATTAAGGGTAATGAACGAGAGTTAATGGGTGACTTCAGCACAAACGATGAATGCACACCGCTTACACCCTCAATACGGGTCAGTTTTTGAAGAAGAAATTGCTGGTAACCATCCATATCTTTCACAATAACCTTCAATAGATAATCAGCCGATTGCCCAGTAATTAAATGGCACTCCAGTACCTCGGGATAACTGCCTACCGTTTTTTCAAATAGGTCAAAACGCTCAGGTGTGTGTTTATCCATGCTGATTTGGATAAATGCCATTAAAGTTAAACCCAATTTGCGTGCATTCAGCAGCGCAACATACCCACTAATTAAACCAGACTCTTCTAATTGACGCACACGGCGCAAACAAGGTGAGGGCGACAAGCTAATAGCGTCTGCCAGTTCTTGATTGCTGATGCGGCCATTACTTTGCAAAGCCTCGAGAATCAAACGATCATAACGGTCAAGTTCTAGAGACATAGGTTTCTCGCTCATTACATTATATATTGCTAATAATAGTCTATATATTGAAATAATATTGCGCAAATAAAACTATAGCAACAATTTTAGCAATCATCTGCCCTAACTTAATATTTATACTTTACTCAACCTGATAGCAACACTAACGCTCGTAAGCTGAGTGACAGTGTGGAGTCAAAGCCATAAGCAATTGTTTGGGTGGATGAGTAAAGGCGTTACAGCGCAAATGCATCATCTATTAATTGCCGCACACCAGCCGCAATTTTCAAACAATCTCCTCAGGTAAAACAACTTAAACTCTAAACGATGAATACATGGAGCTAATCATGATTACCAATCCATCTACTAAATATCAGCGCTTTGTCGGTGTTAGTTTGCCCAACCGTCAATGGCCTAATAATTTTATTGTGAAACCACCAATCTGGATGAGCACGGACCTGCGTGATGGTAATCAAGCGCTGATAGATCCAATGTCAGTTGTAACCAAATTGCGTATGTTTAAAGAATTGGTTGCAATTGGTTTTAAAGAAATTGAAATTGGTTTCCCATCTGCGTCTGAAATTGATTTTAATTTCGTGCGTGTATTGATTGAAGAAAATCATATACCTGACGATGTAACTATAGAAGTGCTTGTGCAAGCACGTTTTGATTTAATCGAAAAAACGGTAAATAGTTTGCGTGGTGCCAAGCGCGCAATTTTGCATATGTACAATCCTATTGCGCCGGCATTTCGCAAAATTGTTTACAACACGGATAAAGACGGCGTAAAAAATATCGCTGTTCAAGGCAGCAAATGGTGTAAAGATTTAACTGACCTGGCGCCCGAAGTAGATTGGACATTTCAATATTCACCGGAAGTTTTTTCCAGTACGGAAATAGAATTTGCAAAAGAAGTTTGCGATTCTGTTGCAGAAGTTTGGCAACCAACAACTGCGAAAAAAATTATTTTTAATTTACCCGCAACAGTGGAAATGAATACACCTAATACTTACGCGGATCAAATCGAATGGATGCATAAAAATTTAAATAAACGCGATTGTATTGTATTGAGTGTTCATCCACACAATGATCGCGGCACTGCAGTTGCTGCTGCAGAATTGGCGATAATGGCTGGCGCTGATCGTGTGGAAGGCTGCTTGTTTGGCAATGGTGAGCGCACCGGTAATGTAGATTTAGTAACACTCGCATTAAATTTATATTCTCAAGGTATTCACCCAGGTCTCGATTTTTCCGATATAGATCGCGTGCGAAAATTAGCAGAAGAATGCACCCAATTGCCAGTGCATCCACGTCATCCCTATGCGGGTGAATTAGTCTTTACTGCGTTTTCCGGATCACATCAAGATGCGATTAAAAAAGGTTTTGCGGTACAGAAAAAGAATGGACTTTGGGAAGTGCCCTATTTGCCAATTGATCCTGCAGATTTAAATCGTAGTTATGACGCAGTAGTGCGCGTCAATTCGCAATCTGGTAAAGGTGGCGTAAGTTTTCTATTGCAACAAGAAGCGGGTTTGCAATTGCCGCGTCGTTTACAAATTGAATTTAGTAACGTGGTGCAAAAAATTAGTGATGCAACGGGTAAGGAGGTAAAAAGTGCGGATATCGTAAAAATATTTGAACAAGAATATTTTTCGATAAATTCACCTTTTGTTTATCAAAGCTCGAAAATGCGTAACGATGAAGATAACCAACATCAAGTGGATATAGTTATTTATGCGCAACATGAAAATAAATCGGTTGAAATTAGTGGCACCGGTAATGGCCCGATTGATGCCGCTGCTCATGCGCTCAGTCAATACATAGATAATCCCATTAGCGTGGTGGATTATTCAGAGCATGCCATAGGTGAAGGCTCGGATGTAGCAGCGGTATGTTATGTTGAGTTAAAAGTGAGCAATGGAAAATCCATTTATGGCGTTGGTAAAGATCGCAATATTGTTTCAGCCGCAATTAAAGCGTTGATCAATGGTGTAAATCGTCAAAATAGATAAAAATCTGTAAACTGGGCATAGAAAGCGGCCAACTTTTATGAAGTTGGCCGCTTTCTATATTTTATCTCCTTCAATGTTTTGATAAATATTAAAAAATAACATTGTTGTGAATCTATACTATGACAACTTATTGTCGCCGCAGCTAAAGAAAATCTATAACAAATTTGGATTGTACAAATGGACGGTTTGCAAGAAATTTTATACACCTTACGCCAAAACAAATTACGCACGGCACTTACGGCTTTTGGCGTATTTTGGGGTATTTTTATGTTGATCCTGTTGTTAGGGGCGGGGAGAGGCATGGAAAAAGCCTTTCTGCAAGGCAGGTTTAATGATACTGCAGATTCTATGTGGATTTTCGCAAATACCACATCTGTTCCTTACAAAGGTTATCCCTCCGGTCGAAAGATCAGACTTAACGATGATGACATGGCGGCCATTCGTCAACAACTTCCTGATGCACGATATATTTCCAGTGAAAATGGATTGGGAAACTTTACCAGTTCGGATATTTTAGTCACCTACGGTCTCAAGTCGGGCATGTTTGGTGTACTTGGTGTGGGCGACCAATATTTTAATATTAAAGAAAAAGTGCCATTTAATAATGGGCGACGTTTAAATTATTGGGATAAAGAAGAAAGTAGAAAAGTCGTTGTCATCGGCACCCGAGTTGCTGAGAAACTTTTCAACTCGTACGAAGATGCTATCGGTAAAGAAATACAAATCAGCGGCATTATTTTTCGCATCATCGGTGTCTTTTACGATAAAGGCAATCATGGAATCATGTCCGAACGACTATACCTACCAGTGAGCGCCTTTAAGAAAACTTTTGGTGGTGGCGATGAAGTTGCACTCATTACTGTGCGACCAAAGCCAGGTAAAGATGGTATAGCGCTTGAAGAAAAAATAATGAAGCTGCTTAAAGAGCGTCACAACATTGCACCCGATGATGTTCGTGCTATTGGAATTAACAACTACGCACGATCTACCCAAGAAATTAAAGAAACTTTTATGGGTTTGAATTTATTTATTTGGCTAGTAGGAATAGGAACACTGCTCGCAGGTATTGTTGGTGTCAGTAATATTATGATTATTACCGTAAAAGAGCGGACTCGCGAGATTGGTATTCGCAAGGCTTTAGGTGCGAGCCCTAACGCAATTATTGGTAGTCTATTAATGGAGTCTGTTTTGGTAACTGCAACGGCAGGTTACTGTGGTTTAGTATTTGGCGTGGTGTTGCTTGAAATTATATCGAACTTGTTAACAAAATTTAATATTGAATTACCCTATTTCCAAACACCAGAAGTTGATATGGGTGTGGCAATCAGCGCATTAATATTGTTAATTACTTCGGGCGTTATCGCAGGTCTTATTCCAGCATTAAAAGCCGCACGAATTATGCCGATTGAAGCCATGAGAGTCGAATAATGGAACTACAACTAATTGACGTCGATAAATGGCAAGAAATTTTTAGCACGCTAAAAAAGCAAAAATTGCGCACCGCACTCACGGCTTTTGGCGTGTTTTGGGGTATTTTTATGTTGGTAATTTTATTGGGTTTTGGTACGGGCTATGGCATTAAGGTGGATGCGTTATTTGGCGATAGAAAAAATGTTGTGTTTTTGTGGTCATCAAATCCAACACAGTTGGCCTACAAAGGTTTAGGAAAAGGGCGAAATATTGTATTAACGCAAAGTGATGTAGACGCGGTGAAACAAAAAATTCCTGGCGTGAAATTAATAGACGGTCAAAATGAATTGGAGGGAGCGCAGTATGTTGTCCATGAAAAAGCCAGCGGTTCATTTAATGTGCGCGGAACCCATGCCGGTTGGGAGTCGTTAGAGACTAGTCGTATCGTTGAAGGGCGCTATATAAATCAATTGGATGAGCAAGAATTTCGAAAAGTTGCCGTCATTGGTACGCGAGTTAGAAATATTCTATTTAAAAATAGCGGTGATCCTATTGGCCAATCTATCAATGTTCGTGGTGTCTATTTTCAGGTCATTGGTGTTTATATAACAACAGAGCCTGATGAGGGCGATAATAATCAAAGTAACAGTATTTACATTCCCAACAATAGTTTACGTAAAGCCTTTAATCAGATGGATAGGCTGATTTATCTTTGGATACAACCCTTACCCAATTACACAGCCGAACAAGTAGAGAAAGACGTAAAAAAAATAATATACGAACGACAAAAAATACATCCGGATGATGTAGGTGTATTGCGAACCTATAATGTTGAAGAAGAGTTTCATCAACAACAAAATCTAGTAAAAGGTATTTTGGGTTTTAGTTGGTTGGTAGCGATTGGCACTATCATCGCCGGTGTAATTGGTGTGGGAAATATTATGCTGGTGGTAGTGAAAGAAAGGACCCGAGAAATTGGTTTACGCAAAGCATTAGGCGCAACGCCAACAAAAATAAGTTTAATGATTGTGCAAGAGTCGCTGCTAATTACGGTGCTATCTGGTTATGCCGGGTTGGCAGCTGCAGTCTTTTTACTTGAGGGAATAAAGGCCTTATTAATAACAATGGGCAAGGGCGAGGGCATGTTCGCATCACCTTATATCAATATAGGTACTGCGCTTATGGCATTGATGGCGCTGATTGTGGCCGGTGCTATAGCATCGGTACTACCAGCCTTAAATGCGGCGTCGGTCAATCCTATTACGGCATTACAAGATGAATAATGGCGGGAAATAAATTTATTAAATTATTATGGATAGATTGAATCCAAAGTCATTTAATTTGCATCAAACCTTATACCAACGTTTGTGACAACAAATAACCGATAGCTGCCCGTAAATTGTGATTAAACACATTAAGCGTAGCTATCACCCCTCAATGGGCACCCTAATTAACCGGCCATCTGAATAAAGGACCGAAGTTATCATGATTAAGCTTCACAATATTCATAAATACTATCATTCCGGTGAGCAACCTTTGCATGTACTTAAAGGAATTGACCTGCACATTGAAGAGGGTGAATTGGTATCCATTATGGGCTCATCAGGTTCGGGAAAATCCACGCTGTTGAATATTTTAGGCATTTTGGATAACCACGATCAAGGTGATTATTTTCTCGCCGGACGTGAAATAAGAAATCTTAAAGAAAAAACTTCTGCACATTTACGTAATGAATTGCTCGGCTTTGTATTTCAATCATTCAATTTATTGCCGTTTAAAAATGCTACTGAAAATGTAGCCTTACCTTTGTATTATCAAAATGTTGGCCGCAAAGAACGTAATTATCGCGCAGCACAATATTTAGAAATGGTTGGGCTTTCTCATCGTGCTAATTTTATGCCTAATGAATTGTCGGGTGGTCAGAAACAACGTGTCGCAATAGCACGCGCATTGGTTACTAAACCGAAAGTTATTTTAGCGGATGAGCCAACGGGCGCGCTCGATAGTCAAACAACAATAGAAATTATGGCTTTGATAAAGGAAGTGCATAGTCTTGGCAATACCATCATTATTGTAACTCATGAGAAGGATGTTGCTGATCAAACACAACGACAAATTATTTTAAAAGATGGTTTGATTGTGCCAGGCAAGCATGGCCATGTAGATCACATGACGAATCAAGATGAAGAAGAAATTCTAGGTTAATCAATATGGATGGTTTACAAGAAATTCTTTACACCTTAAAGCAAAATAAATTGCGCACCGGACTCACGGCATTTGGCGTGTTTTGGGGAATTTTTATGCTCATTCTTTTGCTTGGTGCGGGTAAAGGTATGCAAAATGGTGTGTATAAAAGTTTTGGTTCAGATGTGATGGATTTCGTTATCGTCTGGGGCAATACCACATCCGTAGCCTATAACGGTTTGGGTCTGGGGCGAAGCACTCCACTCACGACAGCGGATATGCAAGCAATCCAACAAAAAATTCCAGAAGTAAGATTTATCGCCGCCGACTATGCAACAGAAGGTGTCACCATTAAGTATGAAGATAAAATCGGTAGTTATTCGGTGCACGGCGTACCTGACGAATATTTTAAAATTAAAGAGAGTGTGCCATTTCCCTTTGGCAGAAAAACAAATCCGTTTGATGACATGGAAGTTAGAAAAGTCGCTGCGATTGGTTTGGCAGTTGCTGACAGAATGTTTGGTAAAAATGTTAACCCTGTCGGAAAAACCATTCGTATAAATGATGTGGCTATGCGTGTTATAGGTGTTTTCCATGACGAGGGAAATCACGGCCAGGATTCCGAGCGTATATACATTCCTAAAACTATTCACGCAAAATTATTTGGGGAAAGTAATAAAGCAGGGTCTATCTGGTTGAGGCCAAAAGCTGGTGTTGATGGGTTTGAGTTTGAGAAAAAAGTTGTCGAATTATTAAAGCTTCGCCACGATGTTTCACCAGAAGATAAGCGCGCTATCAAATCGTTTAACATGGCAGAGCCAGCAAAAAAGGTAAACGGATTATTTATTGCCATTAATGCATTTATTTGGTTTGTTGGCTTAGGTACTTTAGCTGCCGGTATTGTTGGTGTGAGTAATATCATGATTATTACGGTAAAAGAACGTACGCGGGAAATAGGTATTCGCAAGGCGCTGGGAGCCACACCTTTTAGCATTGTGAGCACGCTGCTAATGGAATCTATTTTGGTAACGAGTATTGCCGGCTATAGCGGTTTGGTGCTGGGTGTTGGTTTGCTAGAGTTAATATCATTTGGCTTGCGTTCTGCCGGTGCGAAATTTGAGTTTTTTGATAACCCCGAAGTAAATTTTCAAGTGGCTTTGACGGCTATTGTTTTACTCGTAGTAGTAGGCGCTTTAGCGGGATTAATGCCGGCGTTAAAAGCTGCGCGCATTATGCCAACTGAAGCCATGCGCGCCGAATAAGGAATCACGAATGTTCATCGATACTGAAAAGTGGCAAGAAATATTTTTCACGCTTAGACAACACAAGTTGCGTACTAGCTTAACGGCATTTGGTGTGTTCTGGGGAATTTTTATGCTTGCGATATTGTTGGGCGCAGGCAAGGGTTTAGAAAATGGAGTTATTGAAGAATTTAAAGATATTCCCAATGCAGTTTGGATTTGGTCGCAAGGGAATACGCAAATTGCATATCAAGGTATGCCGGTAGGGCGACACATGGTTTTAAATGCTGAAGATACCGCAGCCATTAAAAATAATGTACCCAGTGTTGATAAAATTTATGCGCAAAATAGTTTAGGTATTTGGGGTGGTTCACCGGCCTATACGGTTTATAAAAGTAAAAATGGCAGCTTTTCGATTCAGGGCACTCACGCGGGTATGGCGAATGTCCAACAGCAAAAAATGCTTGAAGGCCGTTACATAGATGAAATCGACGATGAAAAAAGGCGAAAAGTTGCCATCATTGGAACTCGTGTAAAGGAGATGTTGTTTGCCCCTGGCGAAAATGTGATAGGTGCAGACATCACAATTTCCGGCATTAGTTTTCAAGTCGTGGGCGTCTTCAAATCCACTTCAACTAACCCAAATAATTTAGAAACAGAGAAGCTGTATATACCTAACGACACTTTGCGTTACGCATTTAATCAGGTGGGCAGAGTAGGAAATTTTGTTGTTATACCGAAAGCTGGTATACATGCTGAGATAGTGGAAAAAGATGTAAAAAAATATTTGAGCACGATTAAAAAAATTGATCCCAATGATTCCGGTGTCATTGGTAGTTTTAATCTGCAAAAAGAATTCGACAAAATTAGAGGTCTTTTTATTGGCATAAAAGTGTTTAGTTGGGTAGTGGCCATAGGCACTATTATAGCGGGCGCCATAGGTGTAGGTAATATTATGCTGATTGTGGTAAAAGAGCGCACGCGCGAAATTGGTTTGCGTAAAGCGCTAGGTGCTACGCCGGCATCGATTATTAGCATGATTGTGCAAGAGTCCATTTTTATTACGGCAGTAGCGGGTTATTTTGGTTTGGTTTGTGCGGTGTTGTTACTAGAACTTATTAATAAAATTATGGATACAGCCGGCGCTAATACCGGTATGTTTCGTCACCCGGCAGTAGATTTTAAAGTGGCCATTATGGCATTAGTGGTGTTAATTATTTCCGGCTTTCTAGCATCGTTATTGCCTGCATCAAAAGCCGCTGCTGTAAACCCTATAGTTGCATTGCAAGATGAATAAAGTGTTATCAACGACTAATTAATATTAACAAAAGGTAAGAAGGGAAAAATGAAAAAAATTATGTGGTTTGTAGTGTTAGGTTTAATTGCAATTGTGTTTATAGGCACGGCAGTATTTCTCTATAAGAAGTCGCAGCAGGCCCCGGTGGTTTATCAAACAGATTCAGTGATAAAAACCACGATTGTTAAAAAAACTGTCGCTATTGGCAAAGTGATTCCGCGTCGTGAAATTGAGGTTAAATCACAAGTTTCGGGTGTGGTTGAGCAGCTTTTTGTGGTTGCTGGCCAGCAAGTAAAAAAAGGTGATATTTTGGCAAAAATAACCTTGCGACCCAGCATGTTGCAAGTTAATCAGGCAGAGTCACAATTAGAATCTGCAAAAATCAATTTACAAAATACAGAAATTGAATATCAACGGCAGAAAAAACTATTCGAGCAAAAATTAATTTCAGCGTCGGAGTTTAATAAGTTTTTACTAACTTATAACTTGCAGCGGGAAGCAGTAACTTCATCAGAAAATAATATGCTGCTGCTAAAATCAGGCGCCACTAAAAAATCTGAAAAAATATCCAATATGATTCCTGCGACTGTAACCGGAATGGTGTTGGATGTCCCCAACAAAGAAGGTGCATTTATTGTTGAATCAAGTACCTTTCAGTCCGGCACTAGTGTTGCTAATTTGGCTGACATGACCGACATGATTTTTGAAGGAAACGTAGATGAATCAGAAGTAGGAAAGTTACGCGAAGGTATGGAGTTGGTGCTAAATGTTGGCGCGTTAGAGGGCAAACCGTTTACCGCTATGTTGGAATATATTTCACCGAAAGGTATTTCGGATCAGGGCACCATTAAATTCCAAATTCGTGCAGCAGTAAAATTGAACAATCAACTTTTTCTCAGAGCTAACTACAGTGCTAATGCGGATATTGTTTTAGACAAAAAAGAAAACGTGTTGGCTATCAATGAAGGTAACTTAATTATTGAAGACAAAGCTAATTTTGTGGAAGTCGAAGTGGCGCCGCAAAAATTTGAAAAACGAGAAGTAAAAACGGGTCTATCGGATGGTATAAACATTGAGGTTATATCTGGTTTGAAAGCTAATGAAAAAATCAAACATCGTTAATCGCTAAGCTGTAAAAACAATAATCAAAAGCACTGGCGTGAAAACCAGTGCTTTTTTTATGGGCAATGCTCAGCTATGATGCGACACATATCTATAATGATAAAACAAAGCTTAAAACTTTTTAAAGGAAACCCCATGAACAAAGTCTATTTTTTTGCTCTTGCGTTATTAGCAATGCCCACGTTGGCTGATAATAATAGAGGTTTTTATGTTGGTATTGGCGCAGCAGGTATTGATGATAGGCAAGATCTGACTCTTCGTACCAATGGAATGACTCTAGGCGATACCACGGCTATTCGTACAGGGGAATTAATAAGTGGATATAAATATAACGACGTTTTGGTGGCGGAAATTCGTATCGGTTCAAGTGTTAGGCCAGGTAAGGGCTTTGATTTTACCGTTGCTCCGGGATCGGCTGTGCCTAAGGAGCAGATTGAGCGCGACATTGGCAATTATGAGAGTATTTACTACAGGCCAGAAATGGTAAATGATGAAGCTAAATTATATGCCTTGCTAGGCTATACAAAAACTAGCTCTTCATTAACAAGAAAAGACCTTCAAGGTAAGGCAGAGCTCGGTAAAGTTAGCACGAGCTATTCGGGCGCTTCTTATGGAATAGGCATTAGTTTTGTAATTGACGAGCATTTTAATATTAATTTTGAATACAAAAATATTTGCGATGGTTTGTATAACAAGCCCAATATGTCCAGTGTAAATATCGATTATCGTTTTTAATGTTACTTGGCGAACAAAGACCAATTATCAACTGTGTTAGTTTGAATAACCTTAATGCCAAGTAACGTCTCTGGAGCATAAGCCTACGTATTCTCTTAATCCTGGCAGATGGTGTGGCGGAAAATAATGGGTAGTTCGTCCAGCTTGCGCACAAGTTTAAGCCTACTTCATTAATAGAATGTTTCGTGTTAAGAGCGTACAAAAATTAAAATAGTTATTTTACTGCCCTGAAAAAAGCCGTTGCTTTGGCTATAGGAAAATTTAGACAGGGACTTAAAGTAGGCTTAAGCGTCAAATATTTAAGGTTTAAATAAAGAAATGAAAGAAATAGCGCTTTTCATGTTTAATAAGAGAAGTTAAGATACGTTCGTTTTTTAGGGGGCAGTAAGCCTGCTCATATATACACAAAAATAACCTAAAGAATTGTCAGCGTCGGCTAATTAAGCAATCTAAATCTTGAGATGTAGCTATAATGCTACAACCTTGGCGCGGGTAGCTTTAGGCGCTAACTTCATGGAGTTGCGAATACAACGGCCAAAAAAACGGTTTCATTTGTACAGCAGTTTCATTTTTTGCAGGTGAATTTCAGAAAGGTGGCAGCTCAGTTATGTCATATCACACCCAAAAATCTACAGGTCAACGGTCATTTGGCCTTCTCTTTGTAGTTATTTTTCATGTAATTTTAATTTACGGTTTAGCGAGCGGTTTGGCTGGCGATTTGTCCAGCAAAGTAGCAGAAGTTCTTCAGACTAAAGTGGTGGAAGAAGTTAAGCCAGATGAGGTAGTTGAACCGCCGCCGCCTCCGCCAGATACTAAAATTCCACCGCCCGACTTTGTGCCGCCGCCATCATTTGATTTCGTACCGGACGCTCCTGTTAATTCAACTGCGATTCAGGCAGTTCAACATGCGACACCGAAGCCAGTTGAGCCATCAACTATGACGGAAGCTAAAGCAGCGGGAAAAGGCTTTAGTATAGCTGAGTATCCTCCAGCGTCTCAGAGACTCGGGGAGGTTGGTAGTGTAACAATGAACATTTATGTCTCAGCAGATGGGAAAGTTGCAGACGTTCAGCTTAAGGAATCAAGTGGATTTGAACGCTTGGATCAGGCTGCTATAAAGCATGTTCAGCGCAGCTGGAAGTTCATTCCGTGTATGCAAGGCGATAAACCTATGCCTTGTTGGACACAGAAAAAAATGACTTTTAGACTCGATGATGCCAAAAAGTAAGTATCCAAAACGAGTGTCTCTTAATACAACAATAGATCTTTTAAATTTAACTGCAGGGTTAATAAAATGTTAAAAAAACTTTCAACTGTTTTGATTTTGGCGTTGGCTTTAGGTGGTCAGCATTTCCTAGTTAGCTCAGCATTTGCGCAAGATGCTACCGCACCAACTACAGAAGCTGCACCAGCTACTGAAGCAACAGCTCCAGAAGCTGCTGCGCCAGCCGCTGACGCTGCTACAAGCGCACTGGACACTGTTAACGATAGTACAAGTAAAAATGAACAATTTGGTCTTGGTGCCTTATGGGCTGGCGCTAACGGTGTTCCAGATTGGGTAGCAAGATCAGTGCTTATCCTAATGGTGTTAATGTCAGCGTCAACATGGTATCTAACAGCAGTTAAATTGTTGGCACAATCTTCATTAAATAGCCAAGCTAAAGAAGCGCGTAAAGTGTGGGACTCTAAAAGCTTGAAAGACGGTGTAAATAACTTAAAGCCTAATAGTGCTTTCCGCGCTATTGCTGAAGATGGCATGAATGCTGTTAAGCATCACGATGGTAAATTAACAGACAAGATAGATTTAGAATCTTGGGTAAGTATGTCAATTCAACGTTCCGTCAGCAACGTAACTAACGAACTGCAAACTGGTATGGCTGTATTGGCGACTGTGGCATCTTCTTCGCCATTCGTAGGTTTGTTCGGTACGGTATATGGTATTTATCACGCACTGATTGCAATTGCTGTTTCCGGTCAAGCCAGTATTGATAAAGTAGCGGGCCCTGTAGGCGAAGCGTTGATTATGACCGCAATCGGTTTGGCTGTAGCGGTACCTGCAGTGTTCTTCTATAACTGGTTGATTCGCCGTAACAAAGTAACTACTGAATATTTAAATCACTTTGCTGCAGATGTGCATGCTTACCTTGTAGTAGGTGTTCATGGCGGCGGCAAGTAATTTACCTTGATCATTAATGCCTAAATGAAGGAGCTGAGCCTTATCAGCAATTATGTTGCTAAGGCAGCTCTCTCTTCATATGTAACACTTGAGTCGAGGTAGTCAAAAATGGGAATGAATATTTCCTCTGGTGGAGGTGAAGATCAACTAAATGCCACTATTAACACAACCCCTCTGGTTGATGTTATGTTGGTATTGCTGATTGTTTTCTTAATCGCCGTTCCAGTCGCCAACAAAGTTCATAAAGTAGAGCTCCCAAATGTGGAGAACATACCTACGATAAGCAAGCCTGAAAACATTGTAATTACAGTGGATCCAGAAGGTAAAACTTATTGGAATGCAACGCAAATTCCAAAAGAAGAAGTATTAAAGAGATTACAAAATATTGCCCCTAAAAAGCCTCAACCTGAAGTACACATTCGTGGCGATGTAAATGCGCGCTATGAGTTTGTCGGCAGGGTAGTTGCTTATTGTCAAAGAGCAGGCATAGTTCGCGTAGGTTTTATTACCGAGCCAAGAAAAGACTAATTTTTTAAGCTCACAAATTCTCAAGGTAGTTCATCATGGGTATGAATGTTGGAAGTGGAGCAGAAGGCGATGTAATGGTGGAGGTGAATACCACCCCGCTTATCGACTTGATGCTTGTACTGATTGTTATGTTAATTATTACGCTACCACCGCAAACACATGCGGTGAAATTGGATATGCCGGTGACAACTAATCCGCCACCAATTACGACGCCAGAAGTTATTGATATCCTTATTGATTTTGATACCACAATTTATTGGAATGGTTCGAAAGTTGAAAATGCACAAATGCTAAAAAGTTATCTTACAGCTGCTGCGCATAAGGATCCGAAACCTGAGTTGCATTTAAAGCCGAATAAACTGGCGAAGTACGATGCAGTAGCGAAAGTGTTGGCAACTGCGCAGCGATTAGGTGTAACCAATATCGGTATTGTGGGGAATGAAGCGCTGGAATAATAATTCCAGCGTTTTTTCATTTAAGAATTAAATCGCGGTAATTGATCAGTAAATGGTAAAGAGTTATGTCCGTTAAAAAGTTAATTTTAGCAACCTTACGCCATCTGGCGTTTGCAGTAGTTGCAGTTACCAGTCTTGCTTCAGTGATGGCTGTTATGTCGCCAGCAGTATTTGCGGCGGAAAAGCCAAAACTTAGCCAGAAAGTGGGTAAACCACTGCAGGAAGCGCAACAGTTAATTGGTCAAAAGAAATTTAAAGAAGCGCTTGATAAAGTAAATGAGGCTTCGGCTGTTACTGGTAAAAACGCCCAAGAAGATCAGATTATTAATGAATTTAAAATTTCTATCCTCGGTCAGATGAAGGACACGGCGGGTGCGGCAAAAGTTATTGAAACCATGCTGGCGGCCAACCAAATTCCTGCTGCTCAAATACCCGAAAGAATTCTTTTGCTGACACAAATTTACTTTCAGCAAAAGGATTATCCAAAGGCTATTCAGTATGGTGAGCGCTATTTAAAGGATAGCGGAGCTAATGTTGAAGTTATGGATATAGTTGCTAGATCTTATTACCTAAAAGGTGATTTTAAAACTGCTGGTGAGCAAGTACAGAAATTAATTAAACAAGCTGAGCAAGCTAAAAAAATACCGGAGAAAGGCTGGTATGAATTGTTAATGAGTTGTCAATTTAAGTTAGATAATAAAGTAGGCATTACTACAACACTCGAAGCTCTGTTGAATAGTTATCCTACGCAAGAATATTGGCGCAACATGTTTAAGTATGTAAGCAATGAAGCGAGTTATTCGGAAAAAGAAACTATAGAAATTCTAAGGCTTAAGAAAGTTTTAGGCATTCTTGATGCGAAAGAATATATTGATATGGCTGAGCTTTCCTTGGCAATGAACGATCCGGGAGATGCCAAAGCTGCACTTGAAGCGGGTATTAGTGCTGGTGTATTAGGGCAGCCTAAAGACAAAGAGCGTGAGACTCGGTTATTGAATTTAGCTAAAACCAAAGCGGCACAAGATTTGGCAAGTTTAGACGTAAGTGCTGCAGAGGCTCAAACCTTATCTAATGGCGATGCCTTGGCAAAAATAGGTGCTGCATATTTGGGGCATGGTCTAAATGATAAAGCGGCAGTTGCATTAAAAAGTGCAATAAGCAAAGGCGGCGTATCTTTAATTGATGAGGCTTATTTGCGTTTAGGTGTAGCCAATATAAATATTGGCAAAAAGGCAGAAGCAATTAAAGCGTTGCAGTCAGTATCAGATAAATCCAAGCTGGCTCGACTTTCAAGGCTATGGATCATTTATGCCCAAAGCAAAAAGTAATTTTCAAACATAGTTTAAAAATGCTCGCACATGCGGGCATTTTTTTTGATTAATACAGCGGCGTCTACAAAAAGCACTACAAAACACTTGTGAGTGTATAATGTAAGCCGCGCACAAAAACTGTGTAATCCATAGAATGTAAAAATGAAAATAGGTATAGCGTGTGAATTTTTTAAATTTTGTAATGCAAGAATGGTTATTAGTTGGCGGGCTAGCTGCTTTGATAATGGTTTACTCCTGGTCAGAAAGAATTAAAAGCGGGTTACCAATATCAACTCATGAATTAACAACACTGCTTAACTCAGAGAAAGCAATTGTGTTAGACATTCGCGCAACGGCTGAATTTAAGATGGGTCATTTAGTCGATGCCGTTAATATTCCTTATGAGAAAATAAATAGTGATTTAAGCAGTTTAGATAAATATAAAACTAAAATTATTATCGTTGTTGATAAAATGGGTCAGCATTCAGGGCACGTAGGCCGTTTGCTTGCTAAGCAAGGCTTTGATGTGCGACGGTTATCGGGCGGCATTAGCGAATGGCAAAATCAAAATTTACCGTTAATTAAAGGTAAATAATATCGGTAGAGGTTAAGATGGCCCGCGTTTTAATGTACACCACGGCGATATGCCCATATTGTGTAAATGCAAAAAAACTTTTGGCGCAAAAAGGGGTGGCTGTTGAAGAAATTCGAGTAGACCAAAATCCACAATTGCGCAGTGAAATGATGCAAAAAAGTGGACAAAGAACGGTACCACAAATTTGGATTGGCGATTATCACGTTGGTGGGTTTACTGAATTGTGGGCGCTGGACAAACAAGGCAAGCTTGACGGGCTTTTAGAAAAATAAATATCTAATAAATTACTGACAATTATCGGTAGCAAGAACATCATAGATCACAGAACATCATAAATAGTTACGAGGCATGTTATGACTGAAGAAAATAAGATCACAGAGAATAACGAACAAAAGCCACCACAAATGGCATTTTCAATTCAGAAAATATATTTGAAAGATATTTCATTTGAAACTCCAAGTGGTCTTGAGGCTTTAGGTAAAACTTGGAGCCCGAAAATACAGCAAGATTTAAATATTCAAGTCAATAGGCTCGACGAAAGTCTACACGAAGTCGTATTACTATTAACTATAACCGCGCGCATCGAAAATAAAGCAATTTTTCTAGTCGAGATAAAACAAGCTGGTTTATTTGTAATTGCTGGACTAGAGGGCATGCAATTAAGTCACGCTATTAATACACTTTGCCCGCAAATTTTGTTTCCTTATGCACGTGAAGC
>JAYTSJ010000042.1:0-11240 GCA_043745725.1 Gammaproteobacteria bacterium
TGGATTTTTCACTAAAAAACTCCTCTTAATAGGGGGTCTTAATATGAGGTCTTTATGTCGGGTGTTATATTTAATAGGACTTTAATAGGACTTTAATAGGACACAGATTAGATTAAGCCTAGCTCATAAAATGAGCTCAATTTGACCGCAAGCAAAAAAATTCAATGCTGAGCGATTAAAAAGTTGAAATACCAAGGAACTGCCTCCACTTAGGAATGTCTACTCGCCGCTTGGGTTACAGCGGCTGGCTGCTGTAGCTAATTTAGATAGTATCCAATCTAGACATTACCTAATTTTGACAGCATCTAGTTTTGACAGCACCTAGCTTTGACAGCAGTTAGATTAATAAAAATGGCTTTATGTTTAATGATAAAAAGGCAAGGTTATTTATGAGCACATTCCAACAAATTCAGGCATTGAAACTGTGGCTTAACGAACAAATTATTGGCCAGGAACATTTAATTGAGCGTTTACTGATCGCACTTTTGGCCGACGGCCACTTACTGGTTGAGGGGGCGCCTGGTCTCGCTAAAACTAAAGCGATTAAAACCCTGGCGCAAGCAATTGAAGGCGACTTCCATCGCATCCAATTCACACCCGATTTACTGCCTGCCGACGTTACCGGTACCGATATTTATCGCCCGCAACAAGGGACCTTTGAATTTCAACCCGGCCCAATTTTTCACAACCTGGTGTTGGCAGATGAAATTAACCGTGCGCCCGCCAAGGTGCAGTCGGCTTTATTAGAAGCGATGGCCGAACGCCAAGTCAGTGTGGGCAGCAAAACCTATCCACTGCCACCATTATTTATGGTAATGGCAACGCAAAACCCTATTGAACAAGAGGGTACCTATCCATTACCTGAAGCGCAACTTGACCGTTTCTTGTTGCATGTAAATGTAGATTATCCCGATGTCGCAGCCGAACGACGTATTTTACAATTAGTGCGCAACGAAGCCGCAGCTGTTCCCACTGCGACCCCCACCAATCTTTCACAAGCCACCTTGTTTGCTGCGCGCCAGGAAATTCTTGGGTTGCATATGGCCGACAGTGTTGAGGAATATATTGTTCAACTGATCAATGCATCGCGCCGCCCCGATCAATACAACAAAGATTTAACACAACTGTTGGAATACGGTGCGAGCCCACGTGGCACCATCGCCATCGATCGTTGTGCTCGTGCTTATGCATGGTTGCAAGGCAAAGATTTTGTTAGCCCTGATGATGTTCAATCCGTCATTCACGATTGTTTACGTCATCGCTTAATTCTCAGTTTTGAAGCAGAAGCGAACGGCATTAATAGCGATCAGGTGATCGATAAATTGCTTGCCGCTGTTCCTGTCGCGTAAATGGAATTGGCAAAATGAGCCTACTTGATCATCTCAGCGCAACTCTTGCGAGTTTGAATCCAAAAGGCGCTTACACCGATTTAGCGAGTTTATTACGCGTGCGTTTTGCTGCGCAAGATTTGCGTTTATTTGTCCCGCGCCCGGTAAAAAGTTTGCTGAATGGTGGCGAGCGTACACGCTTTCGTGGCCGCGGTATGGACTTTGAAGAAGTGCGACTTTATCAAGCTGGCGATGATGTGCGCAGTATTGATTGGCGCGTTACTGCACGCACTCAAGTACCCCACACCAAAGTATATCGCGAAGAGCGCGAGCGCCCTGTTTTCATTTTAGTGGATCAGCGCTCACCACTTTTTTTTGGTAGCAAACAATGTTTTAAATCCGTACTCGCCGCACACATTGGTGCAAATTTAGCGTGGGCTGCACTGAATAATGGTGACCGTGTTGGCGGCTTAATTTTTGGTGATGAACACCAGCGCGATATTCGCCCGCGTCATAGCAAACATGCAGTGTTGGAATTACTACACCACCTGCAAGATTTTAATCAACAGTTGCGTTCACCCATTGCACCTATGGGTAGTAAAAATTTTCGCGATATTTTAAAAGATGCGCGCCGTATTGCAAAACCCGGTTGCGCTTTATTTATCGTCAGTGATTTTCACGATTACAGTAATGAATGCGAACAGCAATTATTTGAGTTGGCGCGCCATACCGATGTAACGCTCATTCACGTTTATGATGCGCTGGAGAAACAGCTGATCAGCAATACCCGCTTAACGGTGAGTAATGGTCAAACACGCTTGCAGTTACCCACTGATGAAAATGAATTTCAACAAGCTTATCAGATGGCTTATGACGAGCGCCTGGAAAATATTATCGCCAGCAGCAAACGTTTGGGCATCACCTTAATGAGTTATGCCACCACCGACAATGTGCAGCAAGCCCTGCGTGAACGATTTTCAGGGAAAAAATAATCCGCTATGAACCCACAAATACCTTCATCTGCACAAGACCCACTTGCCCAGCTTCAGGATATTCATTTACCTGAGGCCATAGGATTCTGGCCACCCGCATGGGGTTGGTGGTTATTATTAGTCCTTATTATTGTAGCCCTTGGCAACATTATTTATTTCCTGCGTCGACATAAATCGCGCAATGCCTATCGTGCACTTGCACTCGCTGAATTACGCACTATTCAAGCACAATACTCTGTTGAAAAAAATTCAGAATATTTACAAGCCATTAGTATTTTGTTGCGACGCGTTGCTCTCAGCGGTTTTGGTGCCACATTTAATGCCAGCTTAAAAGGTGGCGATTGGTTGCTATGGCTAGACGCGCAAAGTAAAAAAATCAGCACAGATTTTAGCGAAGGTGCTGGCCGTGCACTACTGATTGGCCCTTATCAAAAAAACCCTGCATTTGATCGCATCGCACTCCATAAATTAGTTGAAACATGGATTCAACAACATCGTAATCAATGGCAAAAAAAATCTAGTGTCACTAACAAGAACGTTGCGACGGAAACCAAAAAGAGCGAGGCCACTCAACATGTTTGAAATGCAATGGCCTTGGTTACTTGCGCTTGCTCCGCTGCCGTTATTGATAATGCTAATACCGGCACAAAAAAAAGAAGAAGCAGCCTTACGCGTGCCTTTTTTTAATCGCGTACAACATATACAAACGCATAGCCATCACACTCGCCTAAAAAATCATGGCCGTTCATTGTGTTTGTGGACAATATGGTTGTGCGTTTTATTAGCCGCCGCTAATCCACAATGGATTGGCGAACCTATCAGCATGCCCAACAGTGGCCGGGATTTATTAATTGCCGTTGATATATCCGGCAGCATGAAAATTGAAGACATGAAAGATCATGGGCAACCCATTAATCGTTTAATGGCCGTTAAAAAAGTGGTGGGCAACTTTGTTGAAACGCGAAAAAGTGATCGCCTTGGTTTAGTATTATTTGGCACTCAAGCCTACTTACAAGCACCGCTCACCTACGACAGGCAAACAGTAAATACTTTATTGCAAGAAACTGAAATTGGTTTCGCAGGAGAAAACACCTCCATTGGCGATGCTATAGGTTTAGCGGTAAAACGTTTACGCGCGCGCCCGGATGCGCAACGCGTATTAATTTTATTAACGGATGGCGCCAACACC
The DNA here is from genome assembly GCA_043745725.1 of Gammaproteobacteria bacterium. Taxonomy (GTDB): domain Bacteria; phylum Pseudomonadota; class Gammaproteobacteria; order Pseudomonadales; family Cellvibrionaceae; genus Cellvibrio. The sequence continues at coordinate 3,510 of JAYTSJ010000042.1, forward strand.
GCGGGTGAATTACAACCTTTACGCGCAGCCGAATTGGCACAACAAGAGCATGTAAAAATTTATACCATAGGTTTTGGTGCAGATGAAATGATTGTCGACAACGGTTTTTTTGGCCCACGGAAAGTCAACCCATCACAAGACCTGGATGAACCCACTATGCGTGGCATCGCCGAAAAAACCGGTGGCCACTATTTTCGCGCAAAGAATCTGGAAGAGTTAACTGAAATTCACCAGGAGCTAAACCGCCTTGAACCCATTGAATCAGAGCAGGAAATGTTTCGCCCCGTAAAAGATTTATTTTATTGGCCACTCACGTTAGCCATGCTGCTAAGTTTTGCCTGGCCGATAATGAATATTCTGAAAAATCGCAGTGTATTATTAAATAAAGTTAACACAGCTAAAAATGGAGTTGCGCAATGACATTTTTGCACGAACAACTCACATTAATGGTTACACAATTTCATTGGCTGCGCCCTTGGTGGTTGCTCGCGTTCATTCCCATGCTCGCATTAAGTATTTTATTATGGCGACAAAAACATCAAGCACACCAATGGCAACAACTTATTGCACCAGAACTATTACCATTTTTATTAGATGGAAAAACCATCACCACCAAAAAATCATTGCTCTGGGGTTTAATACTCGCATGGTTTATTAGCACCATCGCCTTAGCTGGCCCAAGTTGGATTAAACGCCCTACTCCGGTTGAAAAAAATCAAAATGCATTAGTGATATTGCTCGACCTCTCTATCTCTATGTTTAGTGAAGATGTCAAACCATCACGCATAGTTCGTGCACGTTTAAAAATTGCCGATATTTTGCGTGAACGCAAAGATGGTCAAACAGCTTTAGTTGTTTACGCTGGAGAGGCGCACACGGTAACGCCACTGAGTGATGACAGTGCGACTATCGTAAGCTTACTACCCGCGCTACTGCCTAATATTATGCCGCTACAAGGCAGCAATACCGAAGCCGCGATTGCTCGTGGCATTCAACTATTACACGATGCGGGTGCGACCCAAGGCGATTTATTATTAATCACTGACGGTGTAGTACCCGAAGCTTTTCCGAAAATTAAAGAATTGTTATCGAACAAAAAAATTCATTTAAACATTCTTGGCGTAGGCACGAATCAACCTGCACCGATTGCCAGCGGCAATGGCGGATTTTTACGCGACAAGCAAGGCGCCATTATTACCACACAGCTCAATAGCAGCGAACTCAATACATTAGCGCAACAAGTACACGGCCGTTATAGCGACATTGCAAACACCAATAGCGACATTAACGCTTTACTACCGCACGAAGAAAAAGCGGATAACAATAAGCCCACCCTTGAGCGCGATTTCGACCAATGGTTTGATCAAGGCCATTGGCTGGTGTTCTTATTATTACCCATAGTGTTATTGAGCTTTAGGCGCGGTTTTATTTTACTATTAATCTGCATTCCACTATTGGGCTTAACACCAAAATCCGCATACGCGGCTGATTTACAAGAAATGTGGCTCACCAAAGACCAGCAGGCACAAAATACTCTTAGCGCTGGCGATGCCAAAAAAGCAGCTGAACTATTTGAAAACCCTGAATGGAAAGCTGCAGCTCAATATCGTGCTGGCGATTACGTTGCTGCTGCGGAAAATTTTGCCAAAAACGATTCAGCATCGGCGCACTACAACCGCGGTAATGCATTGGCAAAATCCGGCAAATTGGAAGACGCTATTAAAGCCTACGATGAAGCTTTAAAACGCGATGCCAATTTAGAAGATGCTAAAAAAAATCGCGCACTGGTCGAAAAAGCGCTTAAACAACAAAAAGAACAAGATAAACAAAAAAAGGATCAAAAAGATTCTGATAAAAAAGATCAAGACAAAGACAAACAAGACCAAGATAAACAGGATCAGGAAAAACAGGATCAGAAAGATTCTAAGGATTCAAAAGATTCAAAAGACCAAAAACAAGACGATAAAAAATCGCAAGAAGAAAAAGATAAACAACAACAGGACAAAAAGGATCAGCAAGGCGAACAAGATAAACAACAAAATCAGAATTCGTCTGCGCAAGATTCGCAACAGCAGGGTCAAGCATCCAGTGCTGCCCAGCAATCCGCTGCTGCTCAGGGGGGCGCGTCTTCTGCTGCAACGTCTGGAGACTCCCGACAAATGGCGCAAGCTAGCTCGCAAGCGCAAGATGATAAAAAAGCAGACCAAAAACAACAACAAGCTACCCTTGATCAAAACAATTTGACTGAAGAACAAAAACAAGCGCTTGAACAATGGTTGCGTCGCGTGCCAGATGATCCGGGTGGTTTATTGCGCAATAAATTTAAATATCAATATTTGCAAAATCGTCAGAAAAAAGCCGACGGCGAATTTGAGTCGCCAAAAAACAATGCCGATCAACGCTGGTAAATAAACTCACAAAAGATGAAGACTATGTTTGCTATTAACTATTTTCAACCAAAAATATATCGCGCACTCTTCTTGCTAACCATGCTCGGCACGGCGGCTCTTACACAAGCCAATTCCCTAACGGCAAGTGTCGACAGGAATAATATTGCTTTACAGGAAACCTTAACGCTAATAATAACGGCGGATGAACAAACCAAAGATACGCCAGATTTTTCAGCACTTAGAAATGAATTTGAAGTGCTGAGTACGTCGCGCAGCGCATCCATCCGAATGATTAATGGCGTCACCGAATCCAGTACAGATTGGCATATCACGCTTGCGCCAAAGCATGCAGGCACATTGTTGATACCTTCATTTAATGTGGATAACGCAGTAAGCGACGCCATTGAAATTAACGTAACCCAACAAAACCAAAATCAGTCAGACAGCAATGAACAAGTACGTGTTACTGTTGAAACTGATAAAAAGTCAGTCTTTGTACAACAGCAAATTTTAGTAAAAATAAAACTGATTACAGAAGTCAATTTAAGTCAGGCGGAAATGCAACCGCTGGAATTAAAAAACGCATTGGTAGTAAATTTAGATCAGCAACAATACCAAACCAATATCAATGGTAAACCACACTTAATCGTTGAAACCAGCTTCGCTATTTTTCCACAGGAAAGTGGCGAGCTTATTATTCCCAGCCTAAGTTATAACGTCGCAGTTGATAATTCGCGCAATGGCTGGGGCGACCCTTTTGGTCGCAGCCGCAATAATATTTTGCGCTTACGCACTACCGAACAAACTATCAGCGTAAAGCCCGTTCCTTCACAAAATACTGGTAAAAATTGGCAACCTGCAAACCAACTAACACTCAGCGAAAACTGGAGCGCCAGCCTCGATCATTTAAAAGTGGGCGAACCTGTTACGCGCACGATTACGATTAATACTGATGGCCTAAGCGGCGGCCAAATTGCGCCGCTCGCCAATAATGCAATTGATGGTTTAACTTTTTACCCGGATCAAGCACAAACGAAAGACAATAAAAATGCCAAAGGTGTACAGGGCTCACGTGTGGAAACCACAGCCATAGTGCCAAATCGCGGTGGCGACTTTACCCTGCCGGAAATTAATGTTGACTGGTGGGATACCAATAGCCAAACCATAAAAACTGCTACCCTGCCCGCCAAAACAATTCATGTCTCAGGCGATGCGCTAGCATTACAACCATTAACAAATTTGCAAACACAAAGCACTTCATCCACAAGTATCGATACGAATAAAATAACAGCGCCTCCTGTTGCAATTCAAATACCTGATGCAGTAACGCCGTGGTTATGGGCAAGCAGTATTTTCTTTGCGCTTTTATCCATTGCTTTAGCTGTTTATGTCTGGCAACTAAAAACACGCTTAGCACAATGGCAGGCAGCGCAAGAAATTTCTGATCTTGAATTATCGGAAAAAGAAAAACATATTTGGGATATATTAAAACACGCCGCAACGAATAGAGATGCGCCTGCACTACGCAAAGCTGTATTAAGCTGGGCAAAATTTCAATGGCCAACACAACACATTAATACGTTGGATGAAATTGCAAAACTAGCGCAGAAAGATGCATTAACCACAGCACTCAAACAACTCGATGAATTGCTTTACAGCAACCATTTATCAACCGAATGGAATCCAGACACTTTATTAGCGTTATTGAAAGCATGCAGAAAAGAAAGACAACACAAAAAAACATCACCCGAATTAAAACCGCTGTATGCAAGTCAATAACATTCAGGTTACATCAAACCCGCCCATGCGGGTTTGATGACGATTGATCACTTGCCATCTTTTTGTTTTTTAACCGAAACCACTACGCCCGCTAAAACCAGAAACATACCCAGGACTTGTACTAGATTAGGGATAGAACCAAACGCTAAACTGACCAATAGTGTGAATACCGGTACTAAATTAAATGCTATCGCTGACTTTTCTGGCCCTAAAAAATACACACCCTTCAACCAAAAAATATACGCAAATACAGAACCACACACGCCCATGTACATTAAGATACTGTGAGTTTGAAACGATAATTGACCAATTGTGGTAATGGGTTGTTCGATAATAAGTGCAGCAATAATCAACGCTATTGCTCCGATACTAACTGTCCAGCGCGCAAATTGTAGTGAGGGAATATGACTCGCGTATCTTTTTGATGCAACGCTATAGAGGCTCCAGACAGTGCATGCCAATAACATCCACAGGTCACCAATAGCTGTGTGTAGCAAACTAAAATGTCCACCCGTAATAACAAAAATGACGCCAACAAAAGCGATTAACATACCGAGGTATTGATAGATCTGGATTTTCACTTTTAATAAAACGACTGAAAATAAAATGGAGAGCATTGGCGATAAGGCCATAATCAGCGCTGCATTGAGTGCCGATGTTGTATGCAGTGCAGTGAAAAAAGCGTAATTAAAACCAAATACACCAATGACACCTAGCGGAACCAATATGAGCGAGTCGCTCAAGGATAATTGTGATTCAGCTTTACCGAACACAAAACGCAGCACCCAAAATAAGATCAATGCCACACCAAAGCGTTCGGCCGCAGCCGTTAAAGGGCTTACCTCACTAGCGACTGCATGCCCTGCATTAAAATTGCTACCCCAAAAAAATGTGCTCACAATAACCATTAACCAAATTTTGCTGTGGACTCTATTCATAAAATAATTTCTTCGAACGCTGAATAACAAGGATGGGAGTAAAAAAATTACAGATAATTGTATTAGGATTTCAAAATTTACTGGCAACCCCAAACTAACATTGCGTTTAAAAAATTACCATCATCAGATTAATTTTGACGCGAATAAATTGGATAACAAATTAAATTTTCCTTATGGGGTACTAGTGTAGCCAATATCAATGTCGCTCAATGCTGTTGCAGATCAGTACTGTTGTAAATCAGTACTTTTGCAAATCAGTCTTTTGTAGATCAATGCTGGCGCGAATACGCCCGGCATCGAAATACACTCTTAGCTGACGATACTTTATTAAATAATGAATGCCAACGAGGGCCGCGGCAAAACCCGATGCAGCGCCAATACACAATGCCCAACGCGCACCAAATGTATCGGCGACCCAACCAACAAGGGGGGCACCAAAAGGTGTACCGCCTATGGCTACCGCCAGATAGATCGCCATTACCCGCCCCCGCATCGCCGGTTCGGTTGATAGCTGCACCAGACTATTGGCCGCAGTGGTAAACGTTTGCGTTGAGACGCCGATAATAATGAGTGCCATAGCAAACAACCCATAGCTGGGCATGATGCTGGCCAACATAAAACCAAAGCCGAAAACCGCAGCACCCACCAGCAGATGTTTGACTCGCGGTCGAGCACGCCTGGCGGCGAGCAACGCGCCGGTAATAGAGCCGAGCGCCATAAGCGACGTTAAAAACCCGAATTGATGTGCTTCAGCGTGGAAGACAGTGACGGCCATGGCTGAAATAAAAATCGGAAAATTGAGCCCAAAGGTTCCAATCAAAAAAAGCATGAGCAGGGTCGCTTTCAGATCTGGCCGTGTCGCTATATAGCGAAAACCCTCAATCAGGCTTCTCTGAGCGAAGTGCACTTTGCTTTTGAGCTGTAGTTCATTGGTGCGCAGCAGGTATAGCGACCAAACCACAGCAACATACGAAATCGCGTTTACTAAAAACATCCATCCAGTACCCATTGCAGCAATAAGCACACCCGCAATGGCCGGCCCAATCATTCTTCCCACATTAAACGAAGTGGAATTCAGGGCTACGGCGTTCGAAAGATCCTCCTCCCCAACCAGCTCCGAAACAAATGTCTGGCGTGCGGGTGAATCAAATGCCGTAACGCAACCCAGCAGAAAAGCAAACACATACACGTGCCATAATTGCACAACCCCGATAACGGTGAGGATGCCCAGCCCCAGAGCCAGGGCTGCCATTGTCGCCTGACAGATAAACAAAAGTTTGCGCCGGTCAAAATAATCCGCCGCAAAACCAGTTAAAGGAAGCAAGAGAAGTTGCGGTCCAAACTGCAGCGCTGTGACCACGCCCACCGCAGTTGCGTTCTCGTGAGTGAGTTGCGTCAGTACCAACCAATCCTGAGCGGTACGCTGCATCCATGTTCCCACGTTGGATACAAGCGCTCCAATTGCCCAGACACGATAGTTAAAATTATTCAGCGAACGAAAAATACTTTTCACCAGTATCCTCTTAACTCTCCGGAGGTATAGATTTTTAGCTCCGTTATTTCGCGCATAAGATGATGACCAAGCGGTTTTAACTCAATCAATAGATAACCTGAATCATACTTTTGAATAATAGTATAGAACAACGGTTTATGGCGCTTAAGTTCTGTAAGCCAAAACTCACAACATAAATAGCATTTGTCTCCTATTCTGTCATGAGGTTGTGCAGTATTCTGGCCCCTCAATTAAACAGTTCCCCCCAAGGAAGATATATATGACGAAACTCAACATTGGTAATACCGCAATAGATATCAAAACTGCAACAAATACAGTGCGCGCAAATATCACATTTTTGCAATCAAGAATTGAAACCATAAAATTAACACCCGTTTCCGGGCAAAAAGTTTTGCATTTTTTTAAGCATAAGCTTGAAGCCCAGGAACTCATGTTGAATTGGTTGGCGCGTTTCGAGTAGTTTACACGCACTAAAAATTTGAATATTTTATCTCTATTGGAACCAATGCGAGTTTATATTTTCCTATAGGTTTTTCTATAGTCGCGTTAACACAAGGAGTATATGGTATGCAAATTGTAGAAGCTTGCCCGGAGTGCGGTTCCAGTGCATTGTTAGCACAAAAACGAAATGGCTTTAATAAATTATATAAATGTGAAACCTGCGGCAGCTTGCTTAAAACGGAAAGCGAGTCAAAGGTCATGGATATTTATATTGCTGGATTATTGCTAATAATTTCAATATTATTTTTGAGCATTGCAGTGTTTTTTGTGGTTGTAAGAAATATTTTCAGCACTACACATATGGTTAAAATTGTTAAACCATAGTCGGCAATAAAATTATTTTTCACAGAATAGAGCAGAAGATTTTGTAAGGGCTTTAGCGGCATTTTATTATCAAAAGTGGCATTTTTTATCAAACGTGAACATCCCTGTTCAGTTACATCAAATCGTTTTCGTAGCCTTACTACGACTTACTCTTACTACGACTTTATGGACAATAGAAAGTTACCTCATAACTTAAATTAGTCGCCGCAGGGCAACTCGCCAAGCCGACGCCATCATCATAGGGATAGGTATATACCGCACAATGTTGGTGAACCATATTGTGATA
>JAYTSJ010000043.1:0-12807 GCA_043745725.1 Gammaproteobacteria bacterium
TCTGTTAACGCGCTTCATTGAATCTCAGGTTTATCAGTCAGTTGTTGAAAATACTGCGTGTGAACAAGCTGCGCGTATGGTTGCCATGAAAAGTGCAACCGATAACGCCGGTGAATTGATCGATAATTTAAAGCTGATTTATAACAAAGCTCGTCAGTCAGCAATTACCCAGGAACTGTCTGAAATTGTGGGCGGTGCGGCAGCGGTATCTTAGTTTCAATGGTGTCTGACCTTGTTATGACCGACCCATTGTGACCCCATTGAAATTGAATCAGCATAGAAGTTAAGAGGAACCGGAAATGAGTAGCGGACGTATTGTACAAATCATCGGTGCGGTTATCGACGTGGAATTCCCGCGCGATGTAGTGCCCAAAGTTTATGATGCACTGGTTATTACTGAGGGCAACCTGACCCTCGAAGTTCAGCAGCAGTTAGGCGATGGTGTTGTGCGCACTATTGCTCTCGGCTCCTCGGAAGGTTTGCGTCGCGGTTTGCTTGTAACCAACACTAACCAGCCCATCCGTGTACCTGTAGGTAAAGAAACCTTGGGTCGCATTATGGATGTATTGGGTAACCCCATCGACGAGTGTGGTCCTATCGGTGAAAAAGAGCGCATGCAAATTCACCGTGCTGCACCTAGATATGAAGACTTGGCCGCTTCGGAAGAATTGCTAGAAACCGGTATCAAAGTAATCGACCTGGTTTGCCCCTTTGCGAAAGGCGGTAAAGTAGGTTTGTTCGGTGGTGCGGGTGTGGGTAAAACCGTAAACATGATGGAACTCATCAACAACATTGCGAAAGAACACGCCGGTTTATCCGTGTTTGCCGGTGTAGGTGAGCGTACTCGTGAAGGGAACGACTTCTACCACGAGATGAAAGAATCCAACGTTGTTGACAAAGTAGCGATGGTTTACGGTCAGATGAACGAGCCACCAGGCAACCGTTTACGCGTAGCCTTGACTGGTTTGACCATGGCGGAGAAATTCCGTGACGAAGGTAAAGACGTATTGTTCTTCGTTGACAACATTTACCGTTACACCCTCGCTGGTACTGAAGTATCTGCACTGTTGGGCCGTATGCCATCAGCGGTAGGTTACCAACCAACATTGGCTGAAGAAATGGGCGTTCTGCAAGAGCGTATTACTTCTACCAAAACCGGTTCGATCACTTCTGTACAAGCCGTTTACGTACCTGCGGATGACTTGACTGACCCGTCACCAGCGACCACGTTTGCGCATTTGGACTAAACCGTAGTATTGAGCCGTGACATCGCCGCTAAAGGTATTTACCCAGCGATCGATCCACTCGACTCAACGTCACGTCAGTTGGATCCAATGATCATCGGTAACGAACACTATGCAACTGCGCGCGGCGTTCAAACCGTACTGCAACGTTATAAAGAATTGAAAGATATTATCGCGATTCTGGGTATGGATGAATTGTCAGAAGAAGACAAACAAACTGTATCGCGCGCGCGTAAAATCGAGCGTTTCTTGTCTCAGCCGTTCCATGTAGCCGAAGTATTTACTGGTTCTCCAGGCAAATACGTACCATTAAAAGAAACCATCCGTGGTTTCAAAGGCTTGTTAGCCGGTGATTATGATCACTTGCCAGAGCAAGCTTTCTACATGGTAGGTACTATCGACGAAGCTATAGAAAAAGCCACCAAACTGAAGTAATAAGAATTCCCCGAATGATTTACATTCGGGGTTTTTCATTGAGTTTGGTAAGGTTTTTTGTTATTCAACACGAGAGAAAGATATGGCCATGACTGTGCAATGCAATATCGTTAGCGCCGAGCGCGAGATTTTTTCTGGCTTGGTCGAGATGGTAATTGCTACGGGTGCCTTGGGCGAATTAGGTATTGCTTATGGTCACGCCCCTTTATTGACTAGCTTAAGACCAGGTCCAGTAAGGGTAATCAAACAAGATAGTTCGGAAGAAATTTTTTATGTTTCCGGCGGTTTTCTTGAAGTTCAGCCCTACTCTATTAGCGTACTAGCCGATACTGCCTTGCGTGCCGGTGATGTTGATGAAGCCGCCGCTGTACTGGCTCAGCAAACAGCACAACAAGAGTTAAACAATAAATCTACCGAGTTTGATTTTGCTCGGGCATCTATTCAATTGGCAGAAGCTTCTGCGCAATTGCGTACCCTGCAAGCGATTCGCAAAAAGGCTGGCAAATAAGCCTGCTTTAGAAAGAATACAAAGGGTGGCATGAGCTGCCCTTTTTGCATTCTGGGATATATGATTTTAACCCTATAGAAAGTTTGCCTGCGTTAAAACTATTACTGTAAAAAAGGAACCTCCTGTGAGCCAAACAACATCGCTTGATATTCTCGTCCTCGCCGCCGGTAAGGGCACGCGCATGCGGTCTGATTTACCTAAAGTCTTGCATCCCGTTGGCGGTAAAGCGCTGGTGCAGCATGTGGTGGATACAGCACGTAGTGTAGGCGGTCAGCAAATCCTGATTATTGTTGGGCATGGCGCAGAAAAAGTAGAAGAGCGCATGGCTGCGCCAGATGTAAAATTTGTGCTCCAAGCGCAACAACTCGGTACTGGCCACGCAGTGCAACAGGCTTTGCCAGAGTTGCGTAATGATGCAACCGTTTTAATTCTTTACGGCGATGTACCGCTTACCCGGGCTGACACTTTGCAAAAATTAATCGCTGCCGTTAACGATAAACAAATGGGTCTACTCACTGTTAATATGCAAGACCCCACAGGTTATGGCCGCATTGTCCGCAATGCCTCTGGCGCAGTTCAGGCGATTGTGGAGCACAAGGATGCTAACGACGAGCAGCGTAAAGTCAGCGAAATTAATACTGGGATCATGGCTGTAAAAGCTAAACATTTGCAGCAATGGCTACCGCACTTACAGAACAACAATTCCCAAGGCGAATACTATCTCACCGACATTATTGCGTTGGCGCAGCAAAGCGGCGTGAGCATCCACGTTGAACAGCCCAATGCGGTCGAAGAAGTAGAAGGCATCAATAATCGCCAACAACAAGCGGCGCTTGAGCGTTTTTATCAAAAACAAAAAGCCAATGAATTAATGGTGGCGGGCGTAACCCTGCTGGACCCTGCCCGCTTTGATTGCCGTGGCAATTTACAAACCGGTCGCGATGTGGTGATTGATATTAATTGCGTATTTGAAGGCGATGTAGTCCTGGGTGATGGCGTAGTGATTGAACCTAACTGCATCATTATTAATAGCAAGATTGGCAGCAACACTCACATCAAGGCCTATAGCCATATAGAAGATTCGGTATTAGCGGCTGATTGTGATATTGGCCCTTACGCGCGCTTACGCCCCGGCACCCAGCTTGCGGATGGTGTAAAAATTGGCAATTTTGTGGAAACAAAAAAAGCCGTAATTGCCAAGGGCAGTAAGGTAAATCATCTAAGCTATATTGGCGACGCCATTATTGGCAGCGATGTAAATGTTGGCGCAGGCACCATTACCTGTAACTATGATGGCGTAAATAAATTTAAAACCGAAATAGGCGATAACGTTTTCGTAGGTTCTAATTCAGCGTTGGTGGCACCGTTAAAAATTGGCTCTGGAAGTACCATTGCTGCTGGCTCGGTTATTACGAAAGATATTGAATCTGCTGAGCTGGCAATTGCGCGAGGCAAGCAGCGCAATATTCAGGGCTGGCAACGGCCAACGAAAAAATAATGTAATCACAAAAAAATAATAATAAAAAATCCGAAATTTTTCGGATTTTTTATTCATTTTGTTTGCTGAATTAGCGTACTCACCAAAGGATATTGGACAGGATAAAAGCCACCGCAATCGTTCATTAAATCAAAACTATCAAAGCGTGAGCCGTGATTTCTAGCCGCATATTGTTGTGCTAAATTAACACCATTGTTAAAAGCTTGTGCACGCTCTTCAGGTGTACCATGATGTAATAACCGCGCATTGGGATCGGGGCTTATGTTGCTAAAATCACCTAAAGCACGCGCCTTATCAAAAATCTTAATCATTAAGCTCAACTGCTGCAAAGCAGGCTGACGTAAACTGAATTGATAACCTGACATACAATCTGCGTGTAATGCCATGTGGCTCGCATCATTACTTGAAACTCAGCGTTAACGCCAATTGCCGGCGTAAAATCTTATATATTCTGGACTTTAATACTGCAGATGTAAGGGCGTTTCTTTAGGCCTTTCGAAATATTTCGTAGCTTTAGTCCCGATTAGGAACGGCAAATGGTTGAGAAGCAATTGGGCAGAAAACGTTAACTTGTAAGTATTGTTAAATCAATTTGCCCACCATAGATCCGCCATGCGATCAATAACGGGGAAAAGCATAGATTAGTTTGCCTTAATAGTAATCCCAAACAAAATGGGAATAACAGGAAGCTTGCGAATAATTTCAAACAGCAACAAACAAGAGACGGCAACTAATAAAATAATGAGCACAGGCTCAATCGCAGGGCCTAGTTTAAGCGGAACTAAAAAGTAGGCAAAGGTGATAATCAACGTTTGATGCAAAATATAAAAGCAAAATACACCGCTGTTTAAATAGCGAATTGTCGGATTGCTGGATGTGAATTTATATTGCGCCCAGGCAATAATACAAATCATCCACAGCCAGGCATTGACCGACCAAATAAATCCATTTATTTGCTTTGCGATTAAGCCGTCGCCCAGTGATCCGCCATTAAACGCAAATAAAATATACGCATAAGAAATTGTTGCTGCAAACAATAAAAACCAACGTTGTACTGAAAAGCGAATCCATACACTGGGCAGCCGCACTAATCCAAACCCCATCAAAAAACTAAACAATGAGCGCGCATGATTAAACCAATCCTGTACAAAATTATGAGTAACGGGATTTTTTTCATAGAGCAGCCACCCTATTCCATAAAAAATAAAAATCGGTACAACAATTACCATGGGCATGGAAATGTGATTGCCTAATTTTTTCCAAAAAGAAATTAATTTTCTAAAAATAATCAGTGGATAAATTGCCCAAATGATCAGGCTATACGCGAGTAGATACGGCAAAAACCACAAATGATTCCAGGTCAGCTGCATTTTGCCGATGGTTTTGTGGGGCGCAAACTCTGCACTGGTTTGGTCAAGATAGATGTACCAGAAATGCCAATAATCCGGGCAGGCAATTACACCGGTACTATTGGCTTCCACATACACCTGCGGTATAACAATCACTAACATTCCAAAGACCAAAGGCAATAGAAGTAACGGCACCCGCCTGCGCAAAAATAGCCAGTGAGATTGGCTTGCGAGAAGAAAAGATAGAGCGGCACCGCTGATTAAAAATAACAACGACATACGCCATTGGTTCGACCAAAGCATGATGTTAGTGAGGAACTTGCTGCTGTAAGTGCTTTTGTAATGCCAACCCCAACCCTCCGCATATAGCATTCCTACGTGATACAAAATCAGTAAACCAAATGCTAAAACGCGCAACCAATCCAGTTCTATCAAGCGCGTGCTTGTGAAATTTTGTTGAGCTACAGAGGGTGCCGAGTGGGTCATAGTTAAACTTCCTTTAGCAATAGAGAAAGCGTTATGCTAGACGAAGTGAGTTTGGCAAAGTGATACTAAGTGATTGTTCTACATGGATATGTGACAGGCGGCAGCGGGGTGTGACGGGAACAGTGACGGATTGATCTGCAAGCCTCACAGTAGTGCTATTGCTAATTTCTTACGGAGAAATAATGTCAGATAATTTTCAAAAAACTTTCGTTCAAAATTTTCTCAAACACCAAAAACTTTGGGGCGCAGCCTTATTGGTCGGTTGGTTCACTATTAACATGGTGGTGCTGGCAACCACTATATTGATGGAGCACAGTCGCGACGGTAAACCACTGGCAGCCTGGGAAGCTTTTTGTTGGGAAATCTCGAGCATCGTTTTGGTATTGTTATTAATCCCCGTCGGAATTTGGGTAAACGATCGTTGGCTTGCTAAGGTTTCTTTTAAAGCGCGCTTACTTTTACACGTGCTGGCCACCCTGCCGTTTTCAATCGTTCATGTGGCCGGTATGGTCGCCATTCGCTACTTTTGGTACAGCTTTATGGGCAGCCAATACCGGTTTGGCGAACTTCCGCTGGAGTTTTTTTACGAGTACCGCAAAGATGCACAAGCCTACCTCACCATTTCCTTGGTCGTGTTTGGTTATCGATTGATAGTGCGCCGCCTGCAGGGGGAAGCAAGTTATCTGGCTGAAAGTGACGAAGCAGAAAGCCAATTTGACAGCGAGCCGCAATCACCACCGGAACACTTACTTATCAAGAAACTCGGGCGCGAATTCCTAATCAAAACCAGCGATATTGAATGGATTGAGGCTTCAGGCAATTACGCCAATCTGCATATCAAGACCCATGTATATCCTATGCGCGTCACCATGGAAAAGCTGGAAAAACGTCTGCCCGACAACTTCCTCAGAATTCATCGTTCAACCATCGTGAACATCAAACATATAAAAGAAGTTGAAGCCTTGGACTCGGGGGATCATCAGGTCAGGCTTCTGGGTGGGATTGACCTTGTCCTTTCTCGACGTTATCGGGAGTCATTCAAAAATCTGCTCAGTTTGGCGTAACCGGCGAAAGTGACTATGTTTTTTATAAGCATATTCTTTCGACAAATACCAAATTAACTCCGACGCGAAAATAAAAACTTGCATATTTGTTACGATCGAATAGAATATCTTTCGTTTCGAAACTTATGGCAAGGAAATAACCTTCAAATGACCAAGCGCAATACCCAACAGCGTCGTCGCTCTATCATTGATATGCTCAATAGTGAGGGTGAAGTTAGCGTTGAAACCTTATCTGCGCACTTTGCTACCTCAGAAGTTACGATTCGAAAGGATTTAGCTGCTCTCGAAAGTAATGGCCTGCTGCTGCGTCGTTACGGTGGTGCGGTTTTAGTACCGCAAGAGCTGATGGCCGATCCTGCCAGTGAAAAGGTTTCTGTGTGTAAGCAAAATCTTGCTAAAGCCGCCGCCCAGCTTATCCGCGATCACAACCGCATAATTCTCGATAGCGGTAGCAGTACAACCGCTGCGCTTTTGCCTGAGTTATCCCACAAACAAGGTTTGGTGGTGATGACCAATTCTCTTGGCATCGCCAATGCGTTACGTGAGCTTGAAAATGAGCCAACAATTTTAATGACTGGTGGCACTTGGGATCCAAAATCTGAAGGTTTTCAGGGTCAGCTCGCTGAATCCATTTTGCGTTCGTACAACTTCGACCAATTTTTTATCGGTGCCGACGGGCTGGATTTAGCACGCGGGACCACAACTTTTAACGAGCTTTACAGCCTAAGCCGTGTCATGGCGGAAGTTGCGCGCGAAGTGATCGTGATGGCCGAATCCGACAAAATTGGCCGAAAAATTCATAACCTGGAATTGCCGTGGTCGGTGATTAAAGTATTAGTGACGGACGATGGTATAGACCCTGCCGACAGAGAAAAAATCGAAGAGTATGGTGTAACGGTTATCTGTGCTGCCAGTGAATAAATATATTTGAGCATGTGTAGGTTGGGCTGAAGCATGAAGCCCAACACAAGTAACGCAATATTTTTTGATAGAGTTTTTCTAAAGATCGAATAAGACCTGTTGGGCTTCGTACCACAGCCCAACCTACAAACTTTAATTGCAAAATTTTTCGATGATCAATAAATTATTTTCTATTAACAACTATTTTTTAAATTATCCAATTAAGTAAGGAAAAAATTATGTGTGGAATTGTGGGCGCTGTAGCGCAACGTGATGTGGTAGATATTTTGGTTGAGGGTTTGCGTCGCCTAGAGTATCGCGGTTATGACTCCGCTGGTGTAGCAGTTATTAATCGTGGCGAATTGCAACGCTTACGCCGCTTGGGGAAAGTTAAAGAGTTATCGGATGCTGTAATCGCTAACCCAACGCCAGGCGGAACAGGCATTGCACATACCCGTTGGGCAACTCATGGTGAACCCAGTGAGCGCAATGCACATCCACATGTTTCTAATGAACACATCGCAGTGGTGCATAACGGCATCATCGAAAACCACGCTTCGCTACGTGCTTCGTTGCAGGCTAATGGCTATGTATTTACCTCGGATACTGACACTGAAGTTATTGCGCATCTAGTGCAAAAAGAATTAACAACTGCGGGCAGTTTAGTTGCTGCTGTTCAAGTTGCCGTTAAACAATTACACGGTGCCTACGGTACAGTATTAATGGATCGTAATGATGCGAGCCGTTTAGTTGTCGCTCGCTCTGGCAGCCCGCTGGTTATAGGTCTTGGTATTGGCGAAAACTTTATAGCGTCCGACCAACTTGCGTTATTGCCAGTAACACGCCGTTTCATATTTTTAGAAGAAGGTGATGTTGCAGAAATTACTCGCCACAGTATTAAAATTTTTGATAAAGATGGCAAGGCTGTTGAACGTCAAGTGCACGAATCTACCGCAAGTTATGATGCTGGCGACAAAGGTCAATATCGTCATTTTATGCTCAAGGAAATTTATGAACAGCCCAACGCAGTGCTCAATACACTTGAAGGTCGTTTGAGTAATGATTCGGTGATGGATGAAACTTTTGGCAATGGCGCCGCTGCATTATTTCAAAAAGTAAAACACGTACAAATCGTTGCCTGCGGCACTAGTTATCATTCTGCGATGGTCGCACGTTACTGGTTAGAATCTTTTGCCGGTATTTCTTGCAACGTTGAAATCGCCAGCGAATTCCGCTATCGGAAATCATTTGTCCAACCTAACAGCATGGTTGTGACCATCAGCCAATCAGGCGAAACCGCAGACACCCTCGCCGCCTTGCGTCTTGCAAAAGAATTAGGTTATTTAGGCAGCTTGAGCATTTGTAATGTGGCTGGTTCTTCGCTCGTGCGCGAATCTGATTTAGCCTTTATGACGCGAGCGGGTGCTGAAATCGGCGTTGCCTCTACTAAAGCGTTTACTACGCAATTAGTAGGTTTGGCGATGTTGGTATTGGCGATTGGTAAATACAACGGCCTCTCTGCTGCGGACCAAAAAGAAATGGTCACAGCGTTAAAAAGTTTGCCGGCAAAATTGGAGGAATCACTTTCTCTCGCTGCACAAATTGAAAGCCTTGCCGAAGAGTTTGCCGATAAACACCACGCGCTCTTTTTAGGTCGTGGCGATCAATATCCTATCGCAATGGAAGGCGCGTTAAAGTTAAAAGAAATTTCCTACATCCACGCAGAAGCTTATGCAGCGGGCGAATTAAAACACGGCCCACTCGCATTGATCGATGCTGAAATGCCGATCATCGTAGTTGCACCTAACAATGATTTATTGGAAAAATTAAAATCCAATGTTGAAGAAGTGCGCGCGCGCGGCGGAATTCTTTATGTGTTTTCTGATGTGGATGCGCAGTTCAAATCCGATGCCACTATGCGCGTAATAAATGTGCCGCATATTCACCCGTGGCTTGCACCTATTCTTTATACAGTACCGCTGCAATTGTTGAGCTACTACGTGGCAATTATTAAAGGTACAGATGTGGATCAACCGCGTAATCTGGCAAAGAGCGTAACTGTGGAATAAAAATAAACAGCAACAAACTTAATAAAAAACCCGACGCACATTGTCGGGTTTTTTATTTAACTCACTCCGCATATTCACTCGCCCGAATCACCGCTAAAAATTCATCGCCAAAGCGTTTTAATTTACTATCGCCTACACCGGTAATTAATAATAAATTTGCCGGTGAAGTAGGGCGACGTTCCAACATTTCACGCAAGGTTGCATCGTGAAAAATAACATAAGGTGGAACGCCGTGTTCTTCTGCGAGACGTTTGCGACAAGCACGTAACGCATTCCATAAGGGTTGATCTTCAGCATCCACTGCAACGCCTTGTTTGCGTGCAACAGCATTCGCAGTCACTTTTATATCACGCCGCAATTGAATTTTTTCTTCGCCGCGCAAAATAGCTCTACAGGAATCATTTAATAACAAACTACCGAAACCATTGGGGTCTACATCTAATAAACCGCGAGCAACTAATTGTCGAAAGACTGAGCGCCATTCGTCGGCAGTTAAATGTTTGCCAATACCGTAAGTGGTTAATTGTTGATGGCCAAAAGAATTTATTTTTTCATTACTGCTACCGCGCAATACATCAATCACATGCCCTGCACCAAAACGCTGGCCCGTACGATAAACACAGGACAACGCCATACGCACAGCTTCACTCGCATCCCAGGTTTGCGCGGGCGTCAAACAAGAATCGCAATTGCCGCAGGGTTGTAAAAGATTATCACCAAAATAACGTAATAAAGTTTGGCGGCGACAAGTCGCAATTTCACACAAACCCAACATCGCATTTAAACGCTGCTGTTCATTGCGTTTAAATTCTTCGTTACCTTCTGAGCTCGCCATCATCTGGCGCAGCTTCACCACATCTTCTAATCCGTACAACAAAAATGTAGTAGCGGCGTCGCCATCGCGCCCGGCACGGCCCGTTTCCTGATAGTAGGCCTCAATGCTTTTGGGTAAATCCAAATGCGCCACAAAACGCACATCGGGCTTATCAATACCCATACCAAAGGCAATAGTCGCCACCATAATAATTTGTTCATCGCGCAAAAAACGGCTTTGATTTTTTTGCCGAACTTGCGCAGACAAACCCGCGTGATAAGGCAATGCATTAAAACCTTCACCGCATAACCATTCAGCCGTTTGCTCCACCTTATTGCGCGACAAACAATACACAATGCCCGAATGAGCATTGTGTTCTTCGCGTAAAAAACGCAATAGCTGTGCTTTAGGACTATTTTTTTGTTGAATGCGATATTGAATATTAGGGCGATCAAACCCAGTAATAAATTGTTGTGCATTCTGCAATTGCAAACGCACAATGATTTCATCCCGCGTGCGCACATCGGCCGTCGCAGTTAACGCAATTCGCGGCACCTGCGGAAACACGCGCTGTAACATATCCAGCTTTAAGTAGTCTGCGCGAAAGTCGTGCCCCCACTGCGACACACAATGCGCTTCATCAATCGCAAACAACGCAATTTTGACGTTCTGCAATAATTCCAAAGTGCGCGCCTGAATCAATCGTTCAGGTGCCACATACAACAAATCCAACTCGCCATTTTGCAGCGCAACTTCGGTTTGCCATACCTCCTGGGCGCTGAGCGAAGAATTTAAAAATCCCGCACGCACACCCAGCTCATGCAAGGCACTCACTTGATCTTGCATCAACGCAATCAACGGCGAAACAATGACCCCAGTGCCGTCGCGCACCAATGACGGAATTTGATAACACAGCGATTTACCACCACCCGTTGGCATCAATACCAGGGCATCTTCTCCTGCCACCAAAGCGTTGATAACAGATTCCTGCGGCCCACGGAAATCGTGGTAACCAAAAACGTGCTTTAAAATGGCGTGGGCTGTTTGCGTCATGTACGGGAGTATACAGGGTGAAGATAGAACGCTGGAAATAGATAGCTGGAATTGGGTGATGAATTTAAAAATCTAACGGGCTTTTTACCTTATCTCCCAAGTCGTCCAACACATGTAAATAAATTTCTGTTGTGCGAATATCCGTATGCCCCATCAATGTTTGAATTTGCTTTAAATCATATTTAGCTTGCAGCAAACGCGTTGCAAACGAATGACGAAAGGTATGGCAGCTTGCTTGTTTGTGGATAGAGGATCTATTAATCGCCTGTTTAATATGAGATTGCAGTGTAGCGCTATAGATGTGATGTCGCCGTAGCACATTTGCCCGAGGATCTTTACTAACTCCCTCGGAAGGAAACAAAAATTGCCATGCCAATGAATAGCCCACCGCGGGGTATTTATTTTCCAATAAATGTGGCATATAAACAGAACCAATTCCTTTGGCTTTATCCAACGCCAAAAGTTTTTCAACAATAATCACTTGCTGTTTTAATTCCGCAATTAATATTTTTGGTAAAAGTGTAGTGCGATCCTTAGCACCTTTGCCATCACGAACAACAATATAGCCCATGTTAAAATCAACATCTTTAACGCGTAAACGTAGGGCCTCAGAAACACGAAGACCACTTCCGTACATCAATTGCGCCATTAATTTATAAGGCATTCTTACATTATTAATGACCATTAAAGCTTCATCATGCGTAAAAACGGTAGGCGTGCGTACGGATTTTTTTGCGTAACGAAAATCCAAATTTTCAATGGGCTGTTTTAAAAATCTATTATATAAAAACATAACCGCGTTTAAAGCAGTCTTTTGTGTATTCGGAGAGGCATTACGTCTTACAGCCAAATGGGATAAGTAACTAACAATTTCAGCATTCCCCATATCTTTTGGGTGCCTTTTGTCATGATGCAAAATAAATTGTCGTATCCAATGAATATAGGTGTTTTCTGTAGCGTAACTTTTGCCATCTGAACGAATAAATTCGCGCAATTGATCAAGCAGTTTGATAGGTTTATCGGGAATAGGGATCTTAACATTTTCCATGGCGAGCCTGTATGCATAGACAGTTTTCTGTAGTTTAATCAACCCACCTACAAAAATCAATTTTTTTGCTTTACATAAACTGTATATTTCCACGTTTATTTGAGTAATTCTGATATCCCATTGTTTTAATTAGAGTTGTTTCTCATGAATATAAAGATAAGTCAGGATATATACGGCCGAAAGACAAAAAGGTGGTAAATAGAAATTGCTGGATATATAGTCGTGACTGTTTATTAAACTGTTATAAATACAAACTGCTAGTAAATCTTAGTTCGTACGCTTCGGGTGGTTTGTGCAGGGTTTACATGGAAATGGTGGGTCGTATTTCGTCACATGTCT
>JAYTSJ010000044.1:0-19596 GCA_043745725.1 Gammaproteobacteria bacterium
TAACGGCACAAAATACCGGCGGTGGGCTGACCATTTATAGCAACAAGCTTCCTGCTATGGGTCTGGACTGTAATTACTGCTGGAACGAAGACAACATGAAGAGCTCCATTGCCGCCGCCGCCGCAAATTGGGATCGCAACTCACCCAAGTTCATCATAATCCAGGTGCAACCTTGGCAAGACGCAAAACCAACAACATTTCTGAATGTTAAAAACTCGCTTAACTCCGATTATGTCGTTGTTCGTCCAGACCATATTTTCCAGCTTATCCGTGAAAAAAATGGCTTGCCGATCAACGATAATGGCGGTGGAAATTCGTCCAGTTCATCTAAAGCAAGTTCATCTTCCAGCTCATCATCACCTGTCTTTACCAAGCTGATTGAAGCTGAATCTTACACAGCGATGAATGGTGTGCAGCTTGAGGCGACCACGGATACTGGCGGCGGCCAAAATGTCGGCTGGATTGATGCCAATGATTGGCTGGCTTACGCCAATATTACTCTCCCAACCAGCGGCAACTATAAAGTCGAATATCGTGTCGCGAGTCCAAGTGGTTCAACCTTATCGCTTGATTTAAACGCGGGTACTATTCAGTTAGGGCAGCTTGCAATTCCTGCCACTGGCGGTTGGCAATCCTGGCAAACCATTTCCCACACTGTGTCGATTAATGCAGGCACTTACAGTTTGGGTGTGTTTGCACCCCAAGGCGGTTGGAATATTAACTGGATAAAAATCACTAAAATCTAAAAGAGTTTTCTTTCAAAGCCTGTGAATAGTTAAGCGTTCATAGGCTTTTTTATTTCTGTCTCATTGTTCTGATTAATCTCCGACGCTATCGTGTACCCCTCCTGCTTTTTTGTGTTCTATCTAAATGATGTTATCCAGCCCAAAAGCTAAACAACATTATCTGAATATGACGAAGTGTTTTACAATCTGCTACCACAAGAAAGGATTTATCGTATTCCTGTAGAATGTACGAACTATTGGATCTCCCCCGTTGAAAAGTGAGTTGAGTATGTTCACCGGAATCATCGAAGCCGTCGGCCAGGTCGTCGCACTTCAGCCTAAAAATGGCGACCTACGCCTACGCATAAAAACCTTGGGTTTAGATTTGGCGGACGTACGTTTGGGCGATTCCATTGCAACCAATGGTGTTTGCCTCACAGTGGTTGAGTTAACGGGTGATGGTTATTGGGCAGATGTCTCTCGTGAAACCTTAGACAACACCACATTACCCTTATGGAAAGTTGGCTTACGCGTAAACCTGGAAAAGGCACTGACACCGCAAACTCGTTTAGGCGGTCATATTGTGAGCGGTCATGTGGATGGTGTGGGTGAAGTCGTTAGCCGTCATGCTGATGCGCGCTCCGAGCGCTTTCGTTTGCGTGCACCCAAAGCGCTTGCCAAATACATCTCCCACAAAGGCTCGATTACTGTCGATGGCACCAGCCTTACAGTAAATAAAATTGATGGCGCCGAATTTGAATTAAATATAGTACCGCATACAATTGAGCACACTATTATGGGCGATTATAAAGTTGGCTCATCGGTGAATCTTGAAGTAGATGTTTTAGCCCGCTATCTCGAACGTTTAATGCTTGGCAATAAAGCTGCTGAAAGCGAAGGGCAGAGTGGGCTCACGATGGAGTTTTTAGCAAAGAATGGATTTGCGTAGGTTGGCGCTGAGCTCGCGAAGCCCAACATGTTTGATTTGAATTACGCTGAATGAATTATTGATATTGCGATTACTAAGTCGCACAGAAACACAGTCGCGTTGGGCTTCGTGCCTCAGCACTAACCTACGCTTTGATGAGATTGACTATGCAACTTAACACCGTAGAAGAACTGATCGACGATTTACGTCACGGCAAAATGGTTATCTTGATGGATGACGAAGACCGTGAAAATGAAGGCGATCTAATTATGGTCGCTGAACAAGTTCGCCCTGAAGATATCAACTTTATGGCCACCTATGCCCGCGGGTTAATTTGTTTAACACTCACTCCTGAACGTTGTAAACAACTGGATTTGCCTTTGATGGTGAGCGACAACAAATCGCAACACACTACCAACTTTACGGTTTCCATTGAGGCGGCTGAAGGCGTGAGTACTGGCATATCGGCGGCGGATCGCGCACTCACGGTGCGTGCAGCCGTGCGCGCCAACGCAAAAGCCAATGACGTTGTGCAGCCTGGCCATATTTTTCCTTTAATGAGCCAGCCTGGCGGAGTGATGAGCCGCGCCGGGCATACAGAGGCGGGTTGTGATCTTGCGCGTTTGGCTGGTTTTGAGCCTGCGGCAGTGATTGTTGAAGTAATGAACCCTGACGGTACCATGGCGCGTCGACCAGATCTTGAGCTTTTTGCCGAGCAACATGGCTTAAAAATCGGTACCATTGCCGACCTTATTCATTATCGTGCAGTAAAAGAGAAAACTGTTGAGTGTATCAATAGGCGGAAAGTAGAAACGCTTTGCGGTGAATTCGATTTGCTCACTTACCGTGATCTTGCGCGTGGCGATCTACATTTCGTCATGGTAAAAGGTGAAATTAAGTCAGATGACGCAACGCTTGTGCGCGTACATGTTATGGATATAGCGCGTGATATTTTTTGCATCAAACGCTATTCGCCAACAGGTGCTACCTTGTGGACATATCAAGCGGCTTTACAGCGCGTCAGTGAAGAAGGCGGTGTGGTTTTGCTGATCTGCCACGACGAAAGCACTTTTGATGTAGAAGAAAGTATTGATTGGTTGCTTTCCGGTAAACAACAACGTCGCAGTGCCGATGTTATTTATAAACAAGTTGGCACCGGCTCACAAATTTTGCGCGATTTAGGTGTGCGTAAAATGCGCGTAATGTCTGCGCCTATGCGGTATACCGCTTTATCCGGTTTTGATTTGGAAGTGGTGGAATACGTGAGCCCGGAAGCGTAAAGAATTTAACAAATATTTTCTAAAAATTTAAAGAGAAAACACTATGAGCAACATCAAAGTTATTGAAGGCGAATTTTCTGCTTGCAAAGGTAAGTACGCTTTAATCGTCAGCCGCTGGAATAGCTTTGTGGTTGAAAGTTTAAAAAATGGCGCATTGGATGCTTTGCGTCGTCACGGCATTAAAGATGAAAATGTCAGTATCTATTACGCACCGGGTGCATTTGAATTTCCTTTAGTTGCACAAAAAATCGCAGCAAAAAAAGAATTTGATGCAATCATTGCTTTAGGTGCAGTTATTCGTGGTGGCACCCCACATTTTGATTACGTTGCTGGCGAATGTACGAAGGGATTGGCGCAAGTATCGCTCAATTCTGGTGTGCCGATTACTTTTGGCGTGCTCACCGTAGACTCTATCGAACAAGCCATTGAGCGCTCCGGTACCAAAGCGGGTAATAAAGGTCTAGAGGCGGCAACAACTGCGCTGGAAATGGTTTCGTTGTTGGGTAATATTTAGTAATTGTAACTACGAAATAAGTGTAAAAAATGTCTGAGTTTGTACACTTATTTGGATAAGGCAGTTTGCAAATGAAAAAAGCTATTACCACTGCTATGTTCTTTTTAGTGACAGCTGTAGGTTGTAGTAAATCGAGCACAGGAAATAAAAACGACATCCTGGTCGTGCAAGATGCATCCAGCGAGACTCAGAAACAGGTACAGAAAAAAACAGAGAATCATTTTTCTGTAGTTGATAAGTTAGTGGTAGGAAGAAAAAACATATTTAAAGCAGATTTAAATGGTGACAGTATTGAAGATACTTTATCTGTTATCAACTCTGTTTCAATAAATCAATCTATGCTAGATACTATAACGACGTTACATCCTTGGCCTTACTATGGTGAAGGTGCTCCGTCAGCAGAGTTAACGGAAGGTAGCACAATTAGTTTATTTATTGAATTGAGTTTGGGTGATGCTGGATACCACAATTATTTAATTTATGATGTAAACGTCCCATCAATATTAGATGCTGATGCCGCGTCAGAGTTGTTAGTGTCCAAAATTGCTAATTTGGATAAAGTAGAGTTCAAAGGTTTGGTTGGTCATGCTCGTGGTGATGTTATTGTCCTTCCTACTGAGGCGGGAATTGATACTTATATTTATTGGAATGGTGAATCGTTTATGGTGTATGAACCTGCTGAACAGCCGTAATAAATTATCACTATTAATTTTTTATAAGTAATCGCGTCATGACTTTTCAAGATGGCTTAAATCAAAAAGATATTGGTCAGAAAAATACGGGTCGAAAAAGCACTTATCAAAAAAACTCTGGCCAAAAAATGTTTAACTGCAAAGACTTTTTGAATGGCAATACGCGCAGGCGCTTTGTTGGGTGCCAGCCTGCAAGTAATTGCGCCGAATCTTGTTTCGTTAGTGATATGATCCATTTTGCTTCATTAACAAATAAAATTATTGTTTTGTGGGTGCGGGTTGGATGTTGAATAGATTCTCCAGCTCGTACTTTTTTACCGGAGATTTAAGTGATACAAAAAATTATTCTGGGATTAATTATTGTCTTTGGCTTGTTGGCTTGTTGGCTTGTAAAAGCCCGGAAAAGGAAGTGAATACTGCAGTAGATAAAGCGGAAGAAGCTAAGCGCCAGGAAGAGATTCGTTCTGACAAGAAAGATTTCGAGCAGTCGGCTCATTATACGTCCGCGAACATTGGATTATGGATCGAAATTTCTCATTCTAAATATGTAGCTCACAGCAATAATAAAATTAAAAGTGAGGGGTTGAACTTTTCAATAAGAATAGAAGGCTACGAGATTGGAGAAGGCGGTGAAGTACGTTTGGAAAACAGTCAGATTGAAGTGTCGAAAAGTGTAGGAGACTCGTTGCAGTTTTATGTTAACGACACTCCTCAGGTGTTGGTGCCCGAGATATGTGGGGATCTACTTGGTTGGCATAGCTATGTTTGTCAATATAACTATTATTTTGATCCAAAGAATATTACCGAAGAGCCGTTGCACATAAAGGTAACCTTAACGCGGGAGAATGGTGAAATACTTTTAGCTGCATTTGGCGTGCCTGCACCTATTCGTTTGTTGGAGCCGCACATTCCTTTTACACCAATAGCTTTTAGTGATACAACATTGTTGAGTTGGCAATCAGAATTGCCCTTAATTCTCTATTCTAAAAGTTGGGGTGAGTGTAGTTTACCGTTAGATAAAACAATTGAGATTGGCGCATTAGATACCAGTTATATGATATCTAGCGATTCGTTTAAGTCGGAACCGGAATGCGATCCTACTAAATTGTCGATGAGTTTAGCTGCATCGAAAGAATGGACTGAGCTTCCAGGTAGTACCTTTAAAAAAGTAACCATTCGCTGGAATGACTATCTCGGCATGTTTTTATTTGGCAAATATGATGACAAATACGTATATTAATTTTCTGGAAAATATTTAGTTTTAAAATTTAATGCGGCGGCATTACGCCTTCGCAGTTCTTTATCAGCTTCCATTTTCTAAGGTAAAAGCTCCATGACAGTTCAAAAAAATACTGAGCAAAAAAACACTGGTCCAAAAGGTTTAACGGCGGCGACACGTCGCATGGCGCGGCATTACGCTATGCAGGCGCTTTATCAATGGAAAATGGCGGGTGCTAGTTTGAATGCAATTGAGGCGGAGTTTCGTGTTGATAACGATATGACGAATGTAGATGTGGAATATTTTCAAGATATTTTGCATGGTGTGCCGCAACACCTCAGTGATCTTGAAGAATCTTTTGAACCGTTTCTGGTTGAGCGTGCATTGCATGAGTTAGATCCTATAACGCAAGCATTATTGCGTATGTCCGCTTACGAATTAAAGTTTCGCATTGATGTTCCTTATAAAGTTGTTATCAACGAATCGGTTGCGCTGGCTAAGAAATTTGGCGCGGAAGACAGTCACAAGTTTATTAATGGTGTGTTAGATAAAACGGCTGCGGTAGTAAGAGCGGCAGAAGTTAACGCTAATAAAAACACTCGCTAATATCAAGCAATCAAAAAATTCTCATGAATGAATTTCAGATCATCAAACAATTTTTTCAGCGCGAGCCAGCGGATCTTTTGTCAGTGGAAAAGTCTCACTCTGGTGTTGTGCTGGGTATCGGTGATGATTGTGCGCTATTGCAAATTCCACCTCACAAACAATTAGCCGTTTCAGTTGATACTTTGGTCGCTGATGTGCATTTTCCAGCGGATGCGAATGCAGAAGATATTGGCGAACGTGCACTGCGCGTTAATTTAAGTGATTTGGCAGCAATGGGTGCGGAGCCTTTGTGGTTTACACTTGCGTTAACTTTGCCGAAAAACTCTGAATTTTGTTCTGAAGATTGGTTGCGGTTATTTAGTCGCGGTTTATTTCGTGTTGCTAATGAATTTAATATTGCACTGGTTGGCGGAGATACTACTTCTGGTCCATTAAGTATTACGATTCAAGTGATGGGAGCCGTTGCAAGCCATGATGCGTTGCGGCGCGATGGTGCGAGCATTGGCGATTTTATTTGTGTAACAAATTTTATTGGCGATGGTGCAGCAGCTTTACCTGTTATCCAGCATAAATTACCTGTTAATGATGAGCAGCTAGAATATTTTCATAACCGTTTCTATCGTCCTACGCCGCGATTTATAGAATCTACATTGTTGCGTGGAATCGCCAGTGCCGCATTGGATATCTCCGATGGTTTGGTGGCAGATTTAACCCATATCTGCGCGGCGAGTGATTTGGGTGCATTACTTGATGTTGAAAATTTACCTTTGTCACCTGCACTTATCGCCACCAACAATATTGATCAAGCACGTCGTTGGGCTTTAAGCGGCGGCGATGATTATGAATTATGTTTTACGGTGTCGCCTGAAAAAATGCCGGAACTGGCGATGTTAATTGCACAGGGTAAATTGCACGCTACTGTGATTGGTGAAATGGTTGCTGGTGCAAGTGTAATGTGCGAACTCAATGGCGAGCCATTTTTATTAGAGCAACAAGGCTATCAGCACTTTTAAATGAGTTTCCTAGCATGAAATTTTTACAATGATTAAACCAACTTTCAAGGAATTGCTCGCCAACCCCAGTCATTTTTTTGCATTTGGTTTTGGCAGTGGCCTCGCACCAAAAGCGCCGGGGACTTTTGGTACTTTGGCAGCAATTCCAATTTATTGGCTAATGCAGGATTTAACCTGGCCGATATACGCTAGTTGGCTGATCGTTACATTTGCACTCGGCGTTTATTGGTGTGATCGCTCATCAAAATTATTAGGCGTGCATGATCACGGTGGAATTGTGTGGGATGAATTTGTGGGCTACTGGATTACGATGTTTCTCGCTCCAAAAAGTTGGTTGTGTGTAGCTATAGGTTTTGTGTTGTTTCGTTTTTTTGATATCGTAAAGCCTTGGCCAGTCAGTTGGCTGGATCGTAAAGTTGCGGGCGGCTTTGGCATTATGATTGATGACGTGTTGGCAGGCATATATGCTTTTATTTGTTTGCAAGCATTTATTTATTTTTATCATGGGTAAGCGCCGATGAAAAACGGAATTTTATTTTTTATATTAATGTGGGCAGCGCATTGTAGTGCGCTTGAAATAGAAGCAAAAATGCTTGCGCAGGGCAGCGCTGTTTTGCAAATAGATGGTAAGCAACGCATGTTGCGTGACGGTGCGCGCAGTCCGGAAGGTGTGTTGTTAGTCTCAGCGACTAGCAAACAAGCTGTGATTGAAGTTGATGGAAGAAAACGGATAATAGGAATGTCGCGAGGTATTTCTACGCAATTTCGTACAGCCGATAAAGCCGAGATGAGAATTGCCAGTGGTGAAGGGGGCCATTTTCGTACTAAAGGATTGATTAATGGCATAAGCGTTGATTTTTTGGTGGATACCGGAGCTTCAACAATTGCGATGAATCATTTCGAAGCAGAACGATTAGGTATTGATTACCGCGGTGGTGCTCCTATTTCAGTCAATACTGCTAATGGTATTTCAAAAGCTTTTCTGGTTACCTTGCAGACTGTTGCTGTTGGGAATATTGTGGCTCATCAAGTCACGGCGGCAGTGAGTAATACAGATTCACCGTCAGTTATTTTGTTGGGCAATAGTTATCTTGGTCAAGTTGATCTAAAAATTGATCAAGGTGTGTTGGTGTTAAAAGAAAAGTAGCTCTAGTTTTTTTATATCACTGCGTTAAAAAATGATTGAGGTTATTGCGTGACAATTAGTTTTATAGACTCTTGCAAACTACCAACTCCCTTTGGGATGTTTGTCATGTATGGTTTTGCTGATGATGAAACCGATAAAGAGCATGTGGTACTGACTCTGGGTGACATTCGTGGCGAGGAACCTTTGCTGGCTCGCGTGCATTCTGAATGCCTCACTGGCGATGCGCTATTTAGTATGCGTTGCGACTGTGGTCCACAATTACAAGCAGCTATGCATAAAATTGGTGTGGCGGGGCGTGGCGTTATTTTTTATTTGCGTCAAGAAGGGCGGGGCATTGGGTTAATTAATAAAATTCGCGCTTACGCATTACAGGATTGCGGTGCGGATACAGTTGAAGCCAATGAGCAATTAGGTTTTGGTGCTGATATGCGCGACTACTCAATTCTTAAATCCATGCTAGAACATTTAAAAATCAAGTCACTAAAATTGCTCACCAATAATCCGCGTAAGGTGAAAGCATTACAAGATATGGGTATTAATGTTGTGGAACGGTTGCCACATCAAACCGGCCGCAATCCGCATAATGCAAAATATTTGGAAACGAAAGCCGGAAAGCTTGGGCACTTATTCAATAGTGCGGACGAAGAAAAGTAATTTATTTTTTTAAAATTTTACAAGAGAATTTTATGACCACACGAATTGCAATTGCTGGCGCCGCCGGTCGTATGGGGAAAGTCTTAATTGAAGCAACTTCCAAAAACTCTGAAGCAATATTGTCGGGTGCTATTGTTCGCCCTGGTAGTACATTGATTGGCGCGGACGCTGGTGAATTTGGTGGCGTTGGGAAAGCCGATGTAAAAATTGTTGGCGACATTGCCGAAGCTATTCATCAGTTTGATGTATTGATTGACTTTAGTTCGCCTGTGGCAACCCTTGCCAATGTAAAAATTTGCGCAGCTCATAATAAAGCTATTGTGATTGGTACAACGGGTTTTAGCGAAGCTGAAAAGGCAAAATTACTTTCTTATCAAACAAAAATTCCATTATTGCTTTCGGCGAACTTTTCTACCGGCGTCAATCTTTGTTTTAAATTGCTCGATATAGCCGCGCGTGTTTTGGGTGATGAATATGATGTGGAAGTCTACGAAGCGCATCATCGCCACAAATTGGATTCGCCATCTGGCACTGCGGTGCGGATGGGAGAGGTTTTAGCGCATGCGCTAGATCGTGATTTGCAACAAGTTGCAGTTTATGGTCGCGAAGGTCAAATCGGTGCGCGTCCACGTGACACTATCGGTTTTGCTACAGTGCGTGGTGGCGATGTGGTGGGCGATCATACAGTGATGTTTATGGCTGATGGAGAGCGCGTAGAAATTACTCACAAAGCTACAAGCCGTTTAGCATTCGCCAATGGCGCCGTGCGCGCTGCCATTTGGCTGCAAGAACAAAAATCTGGCTTGTTTGATATGCAAGACGTTTTGCGGCTGCGTTAATGTTTACGAATTTTTTATTAGGAAAGTGAAATGGCCGGTTCCAGTTTATTTTTGTTAATTGATGACATTGCCGCTGCGCTGGATGATGTGGCGGTGATGACCAAAGTCGCGGCAAAACAAACAGCTGGTGTGTTGGGTGATGATCTTGCTCTGAATGCGCAGCAAGTTGCCGGTGTTCAAGCGGATCGTGAATTGCCCGTAGTTTGGGCGGTCGCCAAGGGTTCACTAATTAATAAAGCGATTCTAGTTCCCGCTGCGTTGTTAATTAGTGCATTTATTCCCTGGTTAATTACGCCTATGTTGATGTTAGGTGGTGCTTATCTTTGTTATGAAGGAGTTGAAAAACTTGCGCACAAATATTTGCACAGTGAAGCTGAGGAGCAAGAACATCTAAAAGAGTTAGCGGAAGCGGTTGCTAACCCTGAAATTGACATGGTTGCTTTTGAGAAAGAAAAAATACAGGGCGCGATTCGCACAGACTTTGTTTTGTCGGCGGAAATCATTGTCATTACGTTAGGTGCAGTCGCAAAAGCTGAATTTATAACGCAAGTAGCTGCTGTCGCCAGTGTTGCGATAATTATGACAGTAGGTGTTTATGGATTTGTTGCTTTTATTGTAAAGCTTGACGATATGGGTTTGTATTTGTTGCGTAAACAAGGGCAGAGTGCATGGTTGGGTTTGCAGCACAAGCTTGGCAAAGGTTTACTGCTGACGGCACCCATGTTGATGAAATCTCTTGCTGTGTTAGGCACTATTGCTATGTTTTTGGTGGGTGGTGGCATATTGGCTCACGGGTTACCCCTAGTGCATGAGTTGACCCTAAATCTTGGGTCTGGTGTGGTGGCGGGTATTGCCAACTCTATGATTAAGATCATCTTGGGCATCTTGGCTGGTGCAGTCGTGCTGGCTCTGGTAATGGTCGTGAGTAAACTCTTCCCCAAGGCGCAGCTCAAGAGTAGTTAATCCCCCAGAGTACCGATTTTCCAATAGACACTTTCGCCTCACTCCCGTAGAATTCGCAGCCAGATTGCGCGAGGCAGAATTGTGGCCGGTTCGCATGAATTTATTAACACTAAATATTTAAAAAGCGAGATGAGATATGTATTTCATCTCGCTTTTTTACACCCTAAGCCCCTGTGCTTTAGGTGGGCAACCAGGCCTTCACTTTTGTCCATGAACTCATTTCGCTTTTCGCGCCTTTAGCCTGTGCGATTGTTTTTTTGAGCCTGTGAAAAGTGGATGGAAGATGAATATGTCTCATGCATATCTCAACTTATTGCAGCCAACACTGTCACTAACTTACCAACTTTGTTTTTAAGTTAATAGTTACTACTTTAGTCAGGAGGTTGACTTGAATAACCCCGCTCTCAAAAAGCGACCCGCGTTACTCGTGCTTGCCGATGGCAGCGTGTTTCGTGGCACCGCTATTGGTGCCGACGGTTTAGCCGTTGGTGAGGTGGTATTTAATACCGCCATGACTGGCTATCAGGAAATCCTCACCGATCCTTCCTATGCACAACAAATTGTCACGCTAACTTATCCTCACATCGGTAATACTGGTACCAATAGCGAAGATGCTGAATGCGATCGCATTTGGGCGTCGGGTTTGGTCATCCGTGATTTACCTTTATTGGCGAGTAGTTTCAGGAATCAACAAAGCCTATCTGATTACCTCATTGCCCGAAATGTTGTTGGGATTGCGGATATAGACACCCGCCGCTTGACTCGTATTTTACGTGATAAGGGCGCCCAGAATGGCTGCATAATGGCTGGTGCAACTGCCGAAGATACTTTGGACGAAGCTAAAGCCCTTGCCGCTGCGAAAGCTTTTGGTGGTTTGAAAGGTTTGGATTTAGCCAAGGAAGTTACTGTCAGTAAAGCTTATAACTGGAACGAAACTAGTTGGGTGCTTGGGCAAGGTCATACTCTTGCCGCTGGCACTAAAAAATTCAAAGTGGTTGCCTACGATTATGGTACCAAGCGCAATATCTTGCGGATGCTCGTTGATCGCGATTGCGAATTAATCGTTGTCCCCGCTAAAACTACTGCTGCTGAAGTGCTGGCGATGAAGCCTGATGGTGTGTTTCTTTCCAATGGCCCTGGTGACCCTGAGCCTTGCACCTATGCTATCGAAGCCATCAAAACTATCCTCGAAACCAATATTCCGGTATTTGGCATCTGTCTGGGTCACCAATTATTGGCGCTGGCTTCAGGTGCTAAAACGATCAAGATGAAGTTTGGCCATCACGGTGGCAACCATCCAGTACAAAATTTAGAGACTAAACGGGTATTGATTACTGCGCAAAACCATGGTTTTGCAGTAGAAGAGTCAAGTTTGCCTGCGAATTTAAAGGCGACCCACAAATCTCTGTTTGATGGTTCTTTGCAAGGTCTTCATCGGACTGATAAACCCGCGTTTAGTTTTCAAGGTCACCCTGAAGCTAGCCCGGGCCCGCACGATGCCGATGCATTGTTCGACCACTTTATTGAATTGATGCAAGCCCACAAAGCGGGCAAATAAACGCTGTAAGTAACCAGTAGCGTTTATACGTAATACGTAGAATTTATAAGTAAATAGTTACGATTTTCGGAGCAGACATGCCAAAACGTACAGACATAAACAGTATTCTGATTCTCGGTGCTGGCCCAATTGTGATAGGCCAAGCTTGTGAGTTTGATTACTCCGGCGCACAAGCCTGTAAAGCCCTGCGTGAAGAAGGTTATCGCGTCATTCTGGTTAACTCTAACCCAGCGACCATTATGACCGACCCCGCTATGGCGGATGCAACTTACATTGAGCCGATTGAATGGCAAACCGTTGCTAAAATCATCGAAAAAGAGCGCCCTGATGTCATTCTGCCAACTATGGGTGGCCAAACCGCATTGAACTGTGCCTTGGCATTGGCCAAGCATGGTGTGCTCGAAAAATACAATGTTGAATTGATTGGTGCGAAAGAAGAAGCCATTAACATGGCTGAAGACCGGAGCCTGTTTGACAAAGCTATGAAGCGTATTGGCTTGTCTTGCGCTCGTGCCAGAATTGTCCACACGATGGATGAGGCCAAAGAAGTACCGAAAGAATTTGGCTTTCCCTGCATTATTCGCCCGTCGTTCACTATGGGGGGTTCCGGTGGCGGTATTGCTTACAATTGGGAGGAATTTGAAGAGATTTGTTTGCGCGGTTTGGATTTATCGCCGACTAATGAATTGCTGATTGATGAATCGTTGCTCGGTTGGAAAGAGTACGAAATGGAAGTGGTGCGTGATAAAAACGATAACTGCATTATCGTCTGCTCGATTGAAAACTTTGATCCAATGGGTGTGCATACCGGTGACTCAATCACTGTAGCGCCAGCGCAAACGCTTACCGACAAAGAATATCAAATTATGCGCAATGCTTCGATTGCGGTGCTGCGTGAAATCGGTGTAGAAACCGGTGGTTCTAACGTGCAATTCGCTGTTAATCCCGAAGATGGCCGCATGGTGGTTATTGAAATGAACCCGCGGGTATCGCGCTCGTCGGCGTTAGCTTCTAAGGCGACTGGTTTTCCTATTGCTAAAATTGCCGCTAAGTTGGCTGTGGGCTACACCCTTGATGAATTGCAAAACGACATTACTGGCGGAGCGACGCCTGCGTCTTTCGAGCCATCTATTGACTATGTAGTTACTAAAATTCCACGCTTTACCTTTGAAAAATTTGGCGATGCCGATGATCGTTTAACCACACAAATGAAATCAGTGGGCGAAGTTATGGCGATTGGCCGTACCTTCCAGGAATCTTTACAAAAAGCCTTGCGTGGTTTGGAAGTTGGCTCTGCCGGTTTTGAATCCAAAGTGGATATCGCCAGCGAAGAAGGTGTAGCTCGAGTTCGCAGCGAATTAGCAACGCCGCGCGCTGAACGCATTTGGTATGTGGGCGATGCTTTCCGCATGGGCATGACAGTTGAGCAAGTTTTTGCGCTGTCCAAAATCGATCCTTGGTTCCTGGTGCAAATTGAAGAACTTATTGCTATTGAACTGTCTTTGCGCGGTAAATCAATCACTGATTTGGATGCGGATGCAATATACCAATTGAAACGTAAAGGTTTCTCTGACAAACGCTTATCGTTGTTGTTGGGCGCGACTGAAAAAACCGTACGTCATTATCGTCAAAATTTAAATATTCGCCCGGTTTATAAACGTGTAGATACCTGTGCTGCTGAGTTTTCCACCTCAACTGCTTACATGTATTCTACCTATGAAGAAGAATGCGAAGCTAACCCGAGCGACAAGAAAAAGATTCTTGTCATTGGTGGCGGTCCTAATCGTATTGGTCAGGGCATTGAGTTTGATTATTGCTGTGTTCATGCTGCTTTGGCTATGCGCGAAGATGGTTATGAAACCATTATGGTTAACTGTAACCCTGAAACTGTTTCTACAGACTACGACACTTCAGATCGCTTGTTCTTTGAACCTGTGACCTTGGAAGATGTGCTTGAAATTGTTCACAAAGAAAAACCTGTTGGCGTAATTGTGCAATTTGGTGGCCAAACACCACTTAAATTATCACGCGCTTTGGAGGCCGAAGGTGTACCCATTATTGGTACCAGTCCAGATGCTATCGACAAAGCTGAAGATCGTGAACGTTTCCGGCAAATGATTGAAAAGCTTGGCTTGTTGCAACCACCAAACGCAATTGTGCGCTCGCTCGAAGAAGCTTTGTTGGCCGCTGATCGAGTTGGTTATCCACTGGTTGTGCGCCCCTCGTATGTGTTGGGTGGACGGGCAATGGAGATTGTTTACAAAGAAGATGAGCTGCGCACTTATATGCGTACAGCGGTGCAAGTTTCTGAGGATGCACCAGTCTTACTTGATCACTTCTTGAATGCTGCAATTGAAGTGGATATTGATGCGGTATCTGATGGCAAACAAGTCGTTATTGGCGGCATCATGCAACACATTGAGCAATGTGGTGTTCACTCAGGCGATTCGGCGTGTTCGTTACCACCGTACTCTCTACCTGCGGATGTTCAAGACGCTATGCGTGAGCAAGTCAAACAAATGGCCATCGAACTCGGTGTGATTGGTTTGATGAATACCCAGCTCGCGTATCAAGATGGCAAGATTTATGTGATTGAAGTTAACCCTCGCGCTTCGCGCACTGTACCTTTCGTATCTAAATGTATTGGCGTATCTTTAGCCAAAGTGGCTGCACGTTGCCAGGCCGGTACTTCTCTGGTTGATCAGGGTTTCACGACAGAAATTATTCCGCCTTATTTCAGCGTGAAAGAAGCAGTGTTTCCTTTTAATAAATTCCCTGCAGTTGACCCTATTCTTGGCCCGGAAATGAAATCTACCGGTGAGGTTATGGGTATTGGCGACACTTTTGGTGAAGCCTATGGTAAGTCACAGTTAGGTGCGAACAATCGCATTGCATCTGGTGGTACAGTCTTTATCAGCGTGCGCGATATGGACAAAATTGGCATTGTTAATGTGGGCCGCCAATTAGCGACACTCGGTTTTAAAATTGTAGCAACTCGCGGTACGGCAGCAGTATTGCAAGCGGTAGGGTTAGATGTACAGATCGTCAACAAAGTACAAGAAGGTCGCCCGCACATTGTCGACATGATTAAGAACGATGAAATCGATATGATCATCAACACGGTGGAAGGCCGCCAGGCAACGCGTGATTCATCCGCGATCCGTCGCAATGCAGAAAATCATCGTGTTTACTACACCACTACACTTGCTGCAGGTGAGGCGGTTTGTATGGCATTAAATGTTGGCCCTCAAACTGAAGTTCGTCGTTTGCAAGATTTACATAAGAGGCTAAATGTATGAGCGTCAAATTCCCTATGACTGTTCACGGCGCTGAAAGGCTTGCGCTTGAGTTGGAAGATTTGAAAAAAGTACAGCGCCCACGCATTGTGCAAGCTATTGCCGAAGCCCGCGCTCATGGCGATTTGAAAGAAAATGCGGAGTATGCAGCTGCGCGAGAACAGCAAAGTTTTTGCGAAGGCCGTATTCAAGAAATTGAAGGCAAGATCAGTAATGCACAAATCATCGATATATCCAAAATACCCCATTCCGGGCGAGTCATTTTTGGCACTACTGTAACGATTTTGAATATAGAAACCGAAAAAACAGTCATCTATCGAATTGTTGGTGACGATGAGGCGGAAATTAAAGCCAATAAAATTTCCATCAATTCACCGATTGCTCGTGCACTTATCGGCAAAGAAGAAGGCGATGTAGTCGTGGTAAAAGCGCCGAGTGGCGATGTGGAATATGAGATCGATAAGGTTGAGCATATCTAGGCGCGATTTAGATAAATTGAAATTAAAAAGCCGCCTGTGAATGGCGGCTTTTTGTTTATTGCGACTAGACTTAAATGTAAGAGTTACTTATGAAGATTGGATAATTTCGGATTCGCGTTTTTATTGCCGCGATAAAGAATAACAACTTTACCTATCTCTTGAATCAATTCAACATTGGGCAATGCTTGCAGTTGTGCTGCCATTGCTTTGCGATCTTCGCGTTCAGCAATACCTAGTTTTACCTTGATGAGTTCATGGTCATCCAAAGCGCGATTTAACTCTAGTAGTACGCCCTCGCTCAAACCGTTGCCAGCGATAGTGACTATCGGGTTAAGTTTGTGGCCAATACTACGAAATTGTTTTTTGCGGTCTGCGCTGATGGGCATACAATGATTACCTTACGAGTGTTTTAATAGAAAAAGTAAGTAGCAAGTTAAAATAGAAAACAGGCGGCTATTGTAGCCCAGTAATTCTTCTGAGCGTTAATGAGATGGCGAGATCGAAAACAAGTAATCAGTGGCTCGATGAGCATTTTAACGATCATTACGTTAAACAGTCCCAATTGGATGGTTACCGTTCACGTGCAAGTTACAAACTGCTAGAGTTGAACGAGAAAGATAAGCTTATCCGCCCCGGTATGATGGTAGTAGATTTAGGCTCGGCACCCGGTGGTTGGTCACAAGTGGCGGGTCGTTTGGTCGGCGCTAAAGGTCGCGTTGTAGCGTCAGACATTTTACCCATGGACTCAATGGAAGGTGTAGATTTCATTCAAGGCGACTTCGCAGATGCCGCCGTATTCGATCAACTGATGGCGCTTATGGGTGATTCACTTGCTGACCTTGTAATCTCTGATATGGCCCCCAACATGAGTGGAGTGGTTGCAATTGATCAGCCGCAAGCGATGCATTTGGTCGAGCTGGCTCTAGATATGGCCAAGCAGGTGCTTAAACCCAAAGGCAATTTTGTTGCGAAGGTTTTCCACGGTGAGGGTTTTGATCAATACTTGAAGATGTTAAAAACGAGCTTTGATAAAGTCGTTATCCGTAAACCAGATGCTTCACGGGCGCGTTCGAGTGAAGTCTATGTGGTCGCCAAAGGTTTCAAGGGTTAGCCAAAGGCTGTAGCAGCTAACCTGTAATATTTAACGCTAATTCCCAATATTTTTAATCATTGTTTTGCTGTCTTTGTGAGGAGCTCTCCTTGAACGATATTACCAAAAATCTTCTGCTGTGGTTTGTTATTGCCGTGGTTTTATTCGCTGTATTTACGAACTTTAATAAGCCCTCTAATGTTTCGGAGCTTAATTATTCCGACTTTATTAAAGCGGTAAAAGATGATCGAATTCAAGAGGTGACCATTGATGGTTACAGTATTGAGGGTGTTTATTCTGATCGTACTGCGTTTAAAACTATTCGCCCCCAAGTACAAGATCCAAAACTTATTGATGATTTATATAATCACCATGTGGTCATTAAAGGTCGCGAAATCGAACAGCCAAGTCTATGGAATCAGCTACTAGTAGCTAGTTTTCCGATACTTATTATCCTTGCCATTTTCTGGTTCTTCATGCGTCAAATGCAGGGTGGTGCAGGTGGCAAGGGTGGCCCTATGAGCTTTGGTAAAAGCAAAGCGCGCCTACTTGGTGAGGACCAGATTAAAACCACTTTTGCCGATGTGGCGGGTGTGGATGAAGCCAAGGAAGAAGTGCAAGAGTTGGTGCAGTTTCTGCGCGATCCGTCCAAGTTTCAGCGTCTTGGTGGCGTAATTCCACGTGGCGTACTTATGGTTGGTCCGCCGGGTACAGGTAAAACTTTGCTCGCTAAAGCAATCGCTGGTGAGGCCAAAGTACCTTTCTTTTCAATTTCAGGCTCAGATTTCGTAGAAATGTTTGTGGGTGTTGGTGCGTCGCGCGTGCGTGACATGTTTGACCAAGCCAAGAAACAAGCACCTTGCATTATTTTTATCGATGAGATCGATGCTGTAGGTCGCCATCGCGGCGGCGGTCATGGCGGTGGTCACGATGAACGCGAACAAACTCTTAATCAATTGTTAGTCGAAATGGATGGTTTTGAAGGTAACGATGGCGTGATTATTATTGCGGCCACCAACCGTGCCGACGTACTCGACAAAGCCTTGTTACGTCCAGGTCGTTTTGATCGTCAAGTCTACGTTGGCTTACCTGATATACGCGGCCGTGAGCAAATTTTAAAAGTACATATGCGCAAAGTACCTTTAGATGAAAATGTAAAAGCATCGGTGATTGCGCGTGGCACACCCGGGTTTTCAGGTGCTGATTTGGCTAACTTGGTCAACGAGGCTGCTTTAATGGCTGCGCGTGGTAATAAACGTGTTGTTACTATGGAAGATTTTGAGCAAGCACGAGACAAAATCATGATGGGCACTGAACGCAAATCCATGGTGATGAGCGAGAAAGAAAAAAAGAATACTGCTTATCAC
This sequence comes from Gammaproteobacteria bacterium, assembly GCA_043745725.1. Lineage (GTDB taxonomy): Bacteria > Pseudomonadota > Gammaproteobacteria > Pseudomonadales > Cellvibrionaceae > Cellvibrio. The sequence goes on from JAYTSJ010000044.1 coordinate 18,371, forward strand.
GAAGCAGGGCATGCAATAGTTGGCTATGTGGTGCCCGAGCATGATCCTGTTCATAAGGTAACAATTATTCCGCGTGGCCGTGCCTTAGGCGTTACACATTTTTTGCCTGAAGATGACAAATATAGTCAAAGTAAGCGTTATCTTCTGGGTGTAATTGCAACCGCTTATGGTGGAAGAATTGCGGAAGAGATGATAAATGGACCTGATGGTGTCTCAACAGGTGCCAGCAGCGATATTGAATATGCAACTCGCATGGCACGTAATATGGTGACTGTGTGGGGATTATCAGAAAAATTGGGTCCATTACTGTTTGGTGATGAACCGGGTACATATCCGGGTACAGGTTCGCGCAACTATTCTCCCGCCACTTCTAAAATTATTGATGATGAAGTTAAATTAATTATTGACGCCTGTTATGCCAACGCTGTGAAAATCTTGGAAGACAATCGCGATATTCTTGAATCGATGAAAGATGCATTGATGGAATATGAAACCATTGATTCTGAGCAGGTTGCAGATTTGATGGCACGTCGTAAAGTTCGCCCACCGCGCGAATGGAGTGACGATGACTTTAATAGTCATTTGCATAAAAAAGATTCAGGTGATAAACCTGCTGGCTCAGTCGGCGATCCAGCCAATACACACTAAAATCCAGTTGTTTTGATAACAATAACCCCGAGCTTGCTCGGGGTTATTTATTGTAGTCCTCATAAATCCTCTTAATTTAAGGTTTACGCATGCACTTGCAATGTGGCATTCATAAGCTTGAGCTATCTTCAGCGAATAACACTTTGCCTAAAATTATGGGCATTCTTAATATTACGCCAGACTCTTTTTCCGATGGTGGCAACTACTATCAAGCAGGGAAACTGTCGCTGGATTTAGTACTTAAACGCGCTGAACTCATGCTTGGTGAGGGGGCGGATATTATTGATGTAGGCGGTGAGTCTACGCGTCCAGGGGCTGCATCTGTCTCTGAGCAGCAAGAGTTGGATCGTGTCATTCCCGTTATTGAAGCGCTGGTGCAAAAATTAGGTGCGTTAGTTTCAGTCGATACCAGTACGGCTGCAGTTATGCGGGAGTCTGCGCGTCGAGGTGCCGGCATGATTAACGATGTGCGTGCCCTTCAACGTGAAGGCGCACTCGAGGCAGCAGCTAACACTGGCTTGCCAGTGTGCTTAATGCATATGCAAGGTCACCCTGACTCTATGCAAAATGCTCCAGAA
>JAYTSJ010000045.1:0-7954 GCA_043745725.1 Gammaproteobacteria bacterium
CCATTTTAAAAGACGTGTAAATGCCCAGCCCATAAAAAGTGATGTGGCTATAACAGCAATCCAATAGAGATAAGTGATCATATAATATGCATTTCCAAAATGAAAAAACTACTTGGCAATTGTTAAAGTCCAAGTAGTTTCTGTGAATTAGTCGTTTAATTCAATTGCTGTTTTATTTTACTGACAAATTTATCTTTTACAAACGCGTAAGATAGCTACAGAGAACAATATCAATAAACCTAATAAATCAATACTACCGCCGCCTCCGCCACCACCACTACTCTCTTTGGGAGCACTGGTGGCTTTTTCAGGCGTTAAACTAGCGGCACTATCCACATTAGCATCCAGCACAACAATATTTGTGATCATGATTAATTGAGCATCAGTGATAGGCGTGCCGTTTGTCACATCTGCAGCGGTATAATTGCGCAAAGGAATATTACTAAACACAGTAGGCGAACCTTCCACCCCACCCGCGTTAAAAATTGCGACTGCCGCCATAGAATCAATAATTCCCATGCCATTTCCCATTACTTCACCAAATACGGTGAAGCCACCATTTTGCACATCAAGGTTTGATCTGTTATCCGCCAAATTGAAAAACCATTGATTCGTAGCGGAGTTAGCGCTGCTGCCAAGCTTTGCCATAGCAATGGTGCCACGCTTGTTCGCATAAACAGGTTCATTAATAACAACCGGGTTTTGCGGTATTTGCACTAAAGGAGATTTATTTGGCCATTGAAAGCCGCCACCTTGGATAATAAATCCAGGCATTGATCGATGGATAACGGAGTTTTTGTAGGCATCCGAGCTTACATAAGCCAGAAAATTTTCAACGGTTTTAGGTGTGGTCTTGTCATAGAGATTTACCTGGAAATTACCCATTACTGTTTGGAATTGAACAATGGTCGCCTGAGCGTTTTGTATAGTGCAATACCCTAACAAAAAACTAAGAACTAGCACAATTTTCTTACTATGGTTAATCATTGAATAGACCTCAAACTCGCAAGTGGTTTTTTTTGTGGCGCGATTATAACTGAGCAAGTGCAATACCACCGGCATTTAATTGTTGTAAATTGTAATTTTATAATTCATCCGCAACCTTAACCCAGCGGCCATTTTCAGCGGGCTGTACTTCAAAACGTGCCCATTGACGAAATTCTTTGCGCAAACAAATGTCGGTTTGATAGGCACCATCACCCGCCAACACTTTATAAATCACGCGATCTTTTTCCGGGATTTCATCTTCAGAACCATCCAATACCTGGCGCACACTCCATAATTTCCCCAACTTGCCGTTACTATAAAAATGACCTGGGATAATTTCTTCAGGATGCGTAATATTTTTTTCAGCATGCCGCTTCGCTAATTCCAGCAGTTCGGTGAGACTTTCAGCGGTGATATCCACATAAGAATTCAATTGCTGCATCGCTGCCGCAAAATCTTCCTGCGTCAAATCAAATTGTCGCTCAGAAGGTTTAACCATTTTTGATTCGCGCAAACGCCGAGTAAGGTGCGCCGGATAACGTCTCCAGCCAAACAATGCATTAAAGCCAATGGCCATCATTAATATGAAAGTGACGTTAATTAAAATAGGCATGAATAAATAATAGTAACCCAAGGTATGTATTTGTGAGCCACCAATCACTGCTGCCAATGCGGTTGCACCACCGGGAGGGTGAATACAACGCAGGTAGTGCATGGCGCCAATGGCTAAGCCTACTGCTAATGCAGGAGTCCACATTTGCTCTGGAAATAATTGTTGGCAGCTCACACCCATAAACGCCGAAACCAAATGCCCACCCGCCACCGCCCAAGGTTGTGACAAAGCACCGTGTGGCACGGCAAATAACAACACCGCAGAGGCCCCCATAGATGTCACCATCGCAAAGGCCCCAACACTATTCATATAGCTATCAGGGAAACTCCAACGCGTACCCCAATAAACGGCCAAAATTCCGAATAAACCGCCCAAAGCCGAAATCCATTTTTCTCTGTGGCTGGTATTGTTACGTTCAATCCCCAGGAAAAGCTTAGCTTCGTTAATAAAATGCGTTAATGTCATGTTTGGCCCTGCACTATTAAAGTGCAGCCATCCTAAAGACATATATGCTACTTGGCAAATAAACGAAGATGTTATGGATACGATAGATAAGCGCTAAAAAACAGCTACAATGATCAATTATTGAACGAGCTTCGCTTATGGTTATAGGTGATTTTTTAGGTTATTCCTCTCTAGGTCTAGGTGCTATGCAAGGGCGCAGCGCCCATGCACCCGCGCGGCAAGCCGTTACCTTCGATGCCAAGTTGGACCCAAAAGCACCCAATGAATACGCTGTTCAAATATCACATCACACTATTGAGCCACCGCAAAAAGTGTCTGAACCAAAATCTGCGGCTAAAAGATTAAATCAAAATAAAGATCTCGCGAGCCGTACATTTTTTAGCGTTGCTGACTTTAAACCTACCATCCACAAGATTGATATTTATATTTAATGCGTAACTTATATTTAATACGTAACTTATATTTAATGCGTAACTTATATTTAATGCGTAATTTGTATTCTATGAGAGATTTTTATTTACCTGTTTAAACAACCGCAATGCAAAACCCAGCAAGACAATTAAAGCCAGCAACAAAAAAGCCCAGAATAAATATTTTTGCCAATCCTTTGTTGACGAGCTTAGGGTTACAGCAAGAGGGCTTGCATGCAAAGACACCAACTCTGAAGTTACCCAGACAGGATTCGTTTTTCCAAGCAATTGATTAAACACCTGATTACTTTGGTATGCAGTATTTTGCGGGTTGATTGCTAGCGAGTAAGGCGGTTTGTTGTTAGTAATTATTTGTAGTTGTGCGGGCTGCCATGAAAACACTAACTCAGGTTTTGAGATTGTTTTTGTCGATTCCTTTAATTCAATTCGCCAAAATTTATCACTGTTTCGATACAGTTTAATTGCATCGCTTTGTTGCCATTGACTACCAACTTGCGCATTAAACCAAATACCTTGATGTTGCAGTTGCCACTTTTGTTTTTCACTCGCGCGCGCGAATACTATTACAGAGTCACCATAGGTATTTTCGGCAAGATTAAGTGAAAGCGTCTCGGCAGGCGTGGATTCATCGCGTACATATTCCCATGCGGCAACTGGATAAGTTTTGCTGTGTTCATTGGGAAAATAAACTGTCGTTTGTACACTTGCAAGTGAACCACTTACCGACCAACTTTCACTGGCTACTTCAGCCAGCTTCATTTCGTTAACGAGTTGCAAAGCAGTTATGCTCATTATTTGCAACGCATCACCGCCTTGTATTATTTTTAATCGTAGAAATTCATAGGCATTGGGTGCAATATCAACCGCTAGGCGATTGTGCTTCAACTGTTGCTCCTGCTGGATTATTTGCAACAATGTACTTCTGCCTAAACTCACCCAATTTTGTAAATTACTACTTGCCTCTAACTGCACTTCTAAATATTGATTTTTTTCATTGGGTAGCCATTCAATTTGTAGCGCAGTTACATTAGTTTTTAATGTGCTGATATCAATGAGATAAAAATCTGGTGTGCTGTTTGTTGGCTGAATGCTAGCAGGCATTGGTTTATCGCTGATAGCTACATGGACATCATTGTCCACTACGCTGATATTCGTGGTGCGTAATGCACGCATGGCAGCTGGTGTGGCATTAGCGGTGATAGGATAAAAATCTAGCACCGTCTCACTCTTTTGCACTGTGTTAGTCTTTTGCCCAGCAATTGCTTGTGTTTCTCGTTCTTGTATGTTTGGTTTTAAACTTACTAGACGATAAGGCAAATTATTATTGCTAGTATCTATCACCACAAGATCGCGTAAATCTGCGTGTTGACTGTATCGATAAATATCATGTGAAAGTGGCACTTGCAAATAGGTGCTCTGGGCTTCATTGATGCGATAAATCGGTGTTATCTCTGCCGAGCAAATTAGTGCAACAAAACAGGAAAAAAACACAACGCCACGTAAAAAATTAATCATTATTAATCCTCATCCACAAAATCTTTGTCAGTTTTTTTAGGAGGAATCGGCGATAAATAACCAATCAATGACATTAAGCCACCCACGACCATAAAGGAGACAATGCCGGCTAAGGTACCCGCGCCCGATAGATCTTTGATTGCTAATTTTATCACCACTACAGCCAACAGCGTCGCTCCTAACATCCATAACGAACGTTGTTGTAACCGGCGCGATAAATTCATCACGACCAAAGCACAAAGTGTCCATAGAATAGATAATGCCATTTGCACTTGTACCGCATTCCAAAGGCTATCGAATTCATAAGGAATCGTTTGATATTGATGCATGGCGCGTAGCACTAGCACATTGATCCAACTAAAAAACATTGCGCCGAGTAAGCCTAAACGTATTTTTTTCTCTGCTAAAAAACCGACATTAAAATAATCGCGATAAAAAACGTAAGCGAATAGCACCACCATGACGAGCTGGCCTATATCCAACAAATTGAGCAACGGTAAGTAGGCCTCCCCTACCCCTTGTGCTTTTTGACATGCATTCACAAACCAGATACCCGACAATAAAAACAGCGGCATAGGCGCCCAATTTTTATAATCATTTTCAAAACGCGCGAAGGGCCATGACAATTTTTTGCTGAGTATTAATAACGTGACGAAAGGGAGCGTAAATGTCGCAAGCCACAACATGATGCTGTATGTACCATGAAGTGAATGACTATTTTCTTGCCATGCAGTTTCCCAACAGATAAGCCCGAAAATTAGCCATACTGTTAAAACATGCCACGCACTTAATAAGTCTTGCTTGGCAAAAGATTCTTGTAAAAATAAAAAGCGAAATTGCACTACAAAAAATACGATAAGTGCCAACAAACCAAAACTATGGGCCGGATGCACGCCATTATCCAAACCAACATTAATCCCAGAAAAAATAATCGCAAACGGTAACAAGGCAAACATGCTGTAAGCTAACGCCTGCCAGTTCACACGCTTACTCAACCCAATAGCAACTGCAGCTGAAATACTTGCAAACAACAGGATGGAGGAAAATGCATGTTGCTCGCCAACATGCGCATTGATTTCCATTATCCCAGCAATAAACCACCAGATTATTCCAAACGCCAATGCCATGGGTGCAATCACTGCTTCAGCGGTACGCAACCGTTCAGTAAATTTATGCAGCAAATATGAAATAGCTAATGCGGTGAAAGCCAGAATCGTTAAATCAATAAAATCACCGCTTATAATCGGGGTGTTACCCGTATTAAATCCATCCTTAATGACTAATGATATTGCCGCACCACAATGCAATAGATAACCCACAAAGCGCGGACGCAAACGTTGCTGACGTAAACCTATCCAAACCAAACCGGTGGCTTCTAATGCCCAGGTAGCGGATGTCCAGCTCGCATCCAAAGCCAAAGGCACAGCGAGCGTGGCAAAACCAATGCCCAAGGCTAAAAATGATTCTACTAAAACACGATGCGTTGCTAAATGTTTACGTGCAAGCCACGCCGTTAAACTTAAATAAAGTGCAGACAAGACGACAGCGCTAATCGGTAACCCGTGCACCGAATGTTTGAGCAAACAAGTTTGTAAACCAAAAGCAATTAAAGGCAAACCAAATACTAAACTGCCGTCAACAAAACCTTTTAGTTTTGGCTCTTGTTTAAATGAAAACAAAATAGCGACCGTTAAATAAAGGAGAAAAAACGCCGCGAGAAAAGGCTGTGTGCTGGCGTAAAGTGTGGGTTCATATTTCAGCACACCCCAGGTTGAAGTGATGGCAAACGTAAACATAAAGCCAACCCAATTGAGCAAGCGCCAGGCTTTGTACCAGGCGATCGTCAAAATACCCAGATTTAACACCAGATAAAAACTAAATAAACCGACGTGACTACCATCCCCTGTCGAGGTAAGAATCGGGGCGAGAAAACCACCTGCGGTTGACAATATCGCCAGCACTTGTGCATTTTGTAAAAGTGCTAGTGCAGCACCGAGCATCACCACAACAAACAATAAACCAAAGGCAACACTTAACGGAATTAAACTAAATATTTTCGCAGCAGCAAATAACGTTAGATAAACCGCTGCAATACCACCGCCTTGTAACACCAAGCCGTAACCGCCTGTGCGTAGGCGAGTTTTCCAACCCACTATGATCAGTACAAGCGCCGCAGCTAATACACACGACAAGCGAAATTCAACCGGAAATAAACCCTGGCTGGATGCATATTTCACCAAAAAGCTAAGACCAAAAAACATCACCACCATACCGATAAGTACGATGGGATTACCTTCGGCGAAGTAGCGACGAATCGCATTAACCACCTTCTCGCCAAGATTCGGCTCAGAAGATTTTGGTGGCGTGATTGCTCTGGGAGTCGGTTTAATTTGATGTTGAATCGGAGTCGAAGCTGATGTAGATGCAGTAGCCATTGTCAGTGGCGCTGACTCTTCGTCTAAATCGGGTAATTCAATATGAACTACTTCCCATGGATTAGGATTGGCAGCTTGCGCAAGGCTATTTCTAACAATGTCTGCCAGAGGTTTTGGTGCCGTAACTTCAACATGTGCATTGGGTACATGCACATCGGGTACATGTGCATCGGGTTTGATCTGATCAGCGGCCGTCAACCGCTTTGCGAGTTGTTGATATTGATTTTGCAGACTGCTAACTGTGGCTTCTAGCGAATTAAGTTGTTGCGCTAATTGCACCACTTTACCAATCAGCCCACCGATCACCCCGCCTAACAAAACACCAAACTCAGAACCAAAATTATCCAAAAAGACGTTGCCCAAAAACAAGCCGACCAAGGTGGCTACAATCACAATACCCATTACCTACTCCTTTGATTTTATTAAATGTGCAAAATGTATTCTGCCAGTAAAAACTATTTATTGTTGTACATCTTTATCGCAATCAAAACTCAGAAGAGCTTAAAATGCTTACCCGCCTTTGATGATTAGAATTCAATGCTGCCTAATGCTCAACTGATAGCTATCCCATACTGTGTTAATTCGGCCGATTGGTTTATGGCGCTAAGTCATTTACCACAAGCAATTTGGCTGGACTCTGGACGCCCACAAAGTCTGTATGGGCGCTTTGATATTCTCAGCGCGGCACCTGCAATCACCTTGGAGACTCGTGAATCCAACACTGTGATTGAATTGCACGATGGCACAAAACTTACCTCAAGCGACAACCCCTTTCAGTTGTTGCAGCAATATTTAATAACCACGCCCCCCTTAAGTGAAGTCCCTTTTTCAGGCGGTGCTTTGGGTTATTTCGCCTACGACCTTAGTCGAAGACTAGAGAAATTACCCCAAATTGCCATTCAGGATATTGCGTTACCAGACATGAGCGTGGGCATTTACCCATGGGCAATTGTTCAGGATCACCAGCAGGAAAGTGCCTGGTTAGTTATTAATAAAGCACTCGCTCCTGCTTATAACTTTTCGGAAATCGAACAAATTACGAGGTTTCACGAACCTAAAAATATTTTTAAGACGGATGAATTATACTTTAATATCAATAAGTTCAGAGCAGAACTTAATGTAGAAAACTACACCGAGGCGCATAGCAAAATACAAACCTACATTCGCAATGGGGACTGCTACCAAGTCAACTTGGCGCAGCGTTTTAGCACTCATTACAAAGGCAATCCTCTTGCCGCCTATCTCAAATTACGTGCCGCATTGCCCTCGCCTTTCTCTGCTTACATGCAGCTTAAACAAGGTGCAGTGCTCAGCTTATCGCCTGAGCGCTTTATCCACATCAATGGGAACCATGTAGAAACAAAACCAATTAAAGGCACCATCGCGCGCGGAAAAACACCAGACGAAGATCTCGCCAATGCCATTGCACTTAAGTCCAGCGCGAAAGATCGCGCCGAAAATTTAATGATTGTTGACCTGCTGCGCAACGATCTCAGCAAAACCTATAT
>JAYTSJ010000046.1:0-7401 GCA_043745725.1 Gammaproteobacteria bacterium
CTGCTTTCCCTTTCTCTCCGGAAAATGTGTAGCTGTCATAAAACCCTCCCGCGAGCAAACCCCAGCGTTCATTCAGCGGCAGAAAATAATGAGCGCCTAGCATAGGCACTTTATTGTGAAGCTTGCCAGCATCAAAACTAGTGTAACCTAGTTGCAGGCGCGCTTCGCTAGTCAGGATATTGGTGGGTGTTACAGGAAAGGCCAAGGCACGAGTGTCCATGGGGGCTTCCAGTAAATGCTCAGCAACATATTCGATGGATTCTTCAGCTTCGCTAAAGTGAATAATAAAAATAAATAATGCGCTGGCAATGAGACGCAAATATTTAAGAATTTTTACTGAAGAGTGCATGTTCTGGATTCCCTATAGAATGATTTAAATAATGGTTAAAAACCTTTCTTCACTTTAACAATCCATTGCATTTTGGAAATATCTTTTCCGCCATCAAGTGGATAAGCTATATCAAGGTGCACAACATTATGTGCACCCTCTTCACGGTTGCCCGTCCGCGTGCCGGAAATTCGCAATCCCACACCGACATCGCGCAATAACCCGGTCTGGATTTGGGGAATGACACTTTCACCCCAGACATGGCCTTCGTCATAGAAGGCAGCGGCCCCGATGTGAAACAATGAAAACCATTCCTTCTCACCAAAAAATCGCTGCTCAACACTGATAAGTCGTAAATGATCACCGGCCTGGTAGCGTGCTGGATAGCCTCGCAAGCCTGTATCGCCACCCAACTCCAGCGGTAAATCGGCAAATAAATTGAAACCGCGCGTGGCTGTCATTCCTACAAACAATTGGCCGCGATTAAAATTTTGCCAGTGATAGGAAATATTACTTTGTATCTGGCTGTTGTAAAAATCACCTGCACGGTAATAGCCAGTCGCACCTAGATCAGTAAGAATTAATTGATTCTCACTCAGTGAGATAGCTTTTTTATAGGTGCTGTTAACTACATAGGACTTATCGTAAGCGAGAATCGGTGAAGCCGCGTAGCCAAGGCGAAAGTGAATTTCACTGCCCAGATTAATATCTTCAACACGATTAATTTGCTGAATGTTGTAGGCTTTGATGTAACCATCATGGATATGTTGGTATTCAAGCCACGGATAATTATATTCGCGATCATCGGGAACGAAAATAGAAGTCTTGGGCGCTATGCCGGTTGCTAAAAAATTATCTTTCCAGCTGGTGTAACCCATGAGTATTCTGTGAATGGATTCGCGCGAGCTGGCATCTAATTTTATACCGTAAAATATTGATTCATTGCGGTTGGTATGGGCAAAACGGTCTACCTCTTTACCCGCGTTATACAGCGTATTTTCTTCGTTGAGCTCACCGTAGGAAACGCCCGCCGACCATTCTGTTTCCAATGCAACAAACGGCCTGGTAAATGAAGCAGCCTTTGCCACACCATCGCTATTATTGGCATATTGCAGCGAAATAATACTGTCGGCAATTCCCGAGTTAGGGTCGTAATACTCAAATAGATTTCCAGTGCGCTGCGAGGTGCTGGTATGGGTAAGATTAACCGTTTTACCAAATCCTAAAAAATTGGAATCGTGCAAGCCAAAACCATAACTACTTTTCCCTCCCGCATGTGAATAAGATATTTCTGGTACTAATGTCCAGACTTCTCTGACATCCACCGCAATTGCCGGATGACAGGATTGCTGCGTGCTAATCGTGGCGTTATTCAAGTAACGGCGAGTGCGCAATATACGTTCGCTTTGTTCGAGTAATTTTTTATCGTAGCCATCACCCTCATTGAACAGAAGATCATTTTTGATAACACTTTCGCGGGTATCTATATGTAAATAATTGATTGTCCGAAATAACCAGTTGTTTTCTTCAGGTTTGGATTCGTCAAATATTGGCTGTATATTGATTGAAATAGTCTGGATTGGATGAGTATCAGCAGTGTCAGATTCAGAATAATTTTCTATGGGATGACAATCGTCTGAAATATTATTTTCATCGGAGTAAGCTTCATTGACCGCCACTATTCTCGTCAGTAGCATTAAACCTATTAGTCGGTAAACCAATTGATGTTGCATAGCATTTATCCACTCAATATAAATCTGACGTTTAGTTAAACACCTCACCGCAAACAGCAATGTATATTTTTTTCAAAAATTTATTGCGTTGGTTGATGATCAAGCATGAGGTTGAATAGGGCTGGCATTAATAAGAGCACTAGCGGCAGTTGCACCACCAGGCCGGAAATAATTGCAATAGCCAGAGGCTGTTGCATCTCCGATCCATGCCCAATTGCGAAAGCAAGTGGGAGTAACGTTAGAATTGCCGCGAAGGTAGTCATTATTATTGGGCGCATACGATTGATGCCAGCATCAATCAGCGAGTTTTCTTTAGACGATGATTGCCACAACTCCTGTTGTTCGGAAAAATAAAAAATAGCAACTTCAGTCACCATTCCAATAATCATTGTCATCCCCATCATTGCCGAAATATTCAATTCAGTGCCCGTTATCCATAAACCAATAAATACGGCAGACACAGCGAGTAGAGTGGTGACAAGAATAGAGAAGGCCACACGAAAACTTTCATAGAGATATAGCAAGAGCAAAAATACCAATGCGGCTGCAGTGATAAATACCATTATCAAACCGTGAAAAGCAATTTGTTGTTGTTCATATAATCCGCCGAGAACATAGTAGGTTCCCTGCGGCAGAAGTTTGGACTTGCTTAGCATATTATTGATGTCAGTAATGACTGAACCAAGATCGCGACCACTTATTCGCGCGGTAACTGCGATCATACGCTTGAGATTTTCGCGCTGAATTTGTGGTTGTCCGGTAACTGTGGTCACTGTAGCTATGCGTTGCAACGGAAAAAAATGTCCATCTGGTGCGCGTATTTGAATGTTATTCACATCAGTGTCGGATTGACGCTGCGACTTGGGTACCCATACTCGCACACCAATTGTTTTCACATCGCTGGTAATTTGTGTTGCCACTGTGCCGCTTAATATATTATTTAAATTTTTAGTAATTGTGTCGGCATCCATTCCTTCAAATGCAGTTTTGACCGTATCGATATGAATATCCAGTGCATCTCCCGCCGGATTTATTCCATCTTTCACATCAACCACGCCATTAATTTTTGCAATATGCTCAGCGACTGCGCGGCCCGCTTTGATTAATATTTCAGAATTGTCTGAAAATATTTTAATTTCGACGGGTTGTGGAACGGCGGTGAGATCGCCAATCACATCTTCCATTAGCTGCGCCATCTCTATGTCTAATCCTGGCACATCGCGTTCAACTCGAGTACGCACTTCGTCCATTACTTCATCAGCATCGCGTCTATCAGTTGGTTTCAGGCGAATAAAAAAATCACCTTCGTTAGCTTCACTAAGGCCACCACCAAGGCCGCTGCCGGTGCGACGGGAATAACTGGCGATATCCGGTGTCGCGCGTAAAATTTGTTCTACCTGACGCAATAACCGATCCGTTTCTGATAATGCTGTGCCAGGTTCGGTGCGATAATCGAGCACGAAACCACCTTCATCCATCGCCGGCATAAACCCTGAACCAACAGATTTAAAAGCAATTATGCCAATAAATAGCAAGGGTAATACACCCACCAATAATAAAATCGGACGCGCTAATAAAATATGTAGTGTTTGGCGATAATATTTATGCAGTGAAATTAATAAACGCGAATCCGGTCTTGATTCTGCATCTTTTGCACGCAAAAAACGATCGGCTAACAATGGAATAGCAAGCCAGGTAATCAAAAAAGAAATAAATAATGCAGCGGCCATCGTCAATGAAAGCGCTTTAAAAAAAGCGCCAGTAACGCCGGTAAGAAATGCGAGTGGCACAAAAATAACGAGGGTTGATGCGCTTGAACCCGCGAGTGGCTTCATAAATTCAAATGCAGCATTGTTAACTCGTTCAGGCATTTCACCTTCGTTGCCTTGCAAGCGTCGCATAATATGTTCAAGCATCACTATGGCATCATCAATAATTAATCCTACCGATGCGGCCATTCCACCCAGTGTCATAATATTGAAACTCATATTGAGAACATATAACAGCCCGGCAGTTGTCGCGAGTGCTGCGGGTACAACAATTACGGCAATCAGTGTTACTTTTATATTGCGTAAAAAAATTAATAATACAAATGCGGATAAAATTACGCCAATCAGCACGGCGTCACGAATGCTTGTGGCAGATGCCAATACCAATTCGCTTTGATCGTACCAGCTTGTGATACTGACGCCATGGGGTAGCTGCGCTTTATAACTATCAAGTTTCGCTTTTATATCTTGCGCCATTTGTACGCTGTTACTACCGGGTTGCTGATACACCGAAAATAAAACGGCATCCAAACCATCGGCTGTTACGCGTGTCCATTCCGGCAGCGTTGACTGTTCAACAGTGGCGACATCAGTTAAATGCACAAGTTTATTCGCCGTGTTTGGTAAAACTATTTTGCGCACTTGTTCAATGTTTTTCAGATGGGTATTGGCTTCAACTAAATAAAGTTTGTAGTGATCTTCAATTCGTCCGACAACACTAATGACGTTGGTTGCAGCTAATGCTTTTGCAACATCATCAGGTACTAAACCCATCTGCCGTAACTTTAATGGGTCCACTGTCACACGATATTCTTCGGTTGCTCCACCCTGAATTTGTACTTGCGAAACACCATCAATACTGGATAGCAAAGGTTTAATTTGATATTCAGCTATGTCACGCAATTGCGTTGGGGATAACTCACTCGATATGAGACTGTATGCAATAATGGGAAATACTGTGGGGTCCATCCTGCGTGTATTCACTTGAACACCCGGTGGAAGTTGTGCAAGAATTTGTGCAATGGCGGCATTAATTTGCAGCGTTGAAACAGCCATATCGCGCCCCCAATCAAAATTGATGGAAACTTCTGCCGAGCCGCGGCTGGTTGTGGAGCGCACATTGCGCACACCGGGAACATGTCGCACAGCTTCTTCAACGGGGCGAGAGACCAACAATTCCATTTGTTCTGCCGGTTGATCGCCGGCTTCCAGGGAAACGGCAACACGCGGAAAATCAACCGTAGGAAATAATGACACGGGCAATTTTAATGCTGCAATACTGCCCGCCAATGCCAGCGCTAATAGTAAAAATAAAATAGAACGACGATGTGATTGCGTCCAGTCTTTGAGGGTCATCGTTTTTCCTCGCGTACTACAGATCCATCTTCAAGCTCGTAGTTACCTAAAATGACTACCGGTAATGCATTATTAATTTTTCCCTCAACACCGTATAACTGATGTAGTTCTACAATTTTTTCAACATCTACGCGTATAGCTTTATGGTTTAATACCTGAAATAAATAAGCGCCTTTATCATCATTTAATATTGCCTGGCGTGGTACTGTCCACACAGCCTGTTTATCAAGTTGAATTTCTGCTTCAACTTGCATGCCCACCAATAAATTATTTTTGTTGTTGGCAGAGAGTGCAGCTATTGCCGTTACCATTTGCGTTTTTGGATCAATGGCGCTTTGCATTTCAGTGATAGTTGTTGCAACATTTCTAGTTTCATCTTGCACGCTTTTAATAACGACCGGCATTCCCACATGTACTCGATCACTATCGACTGGTTCTATGCCGAGTTGTATCCGTAGGTCATCAGTGCGACCCAATTGCACAACTGCCGTTCCCGCTTGTACACGATCACCTTGCGTAACCAGCACTGAAGTGATCACACCAGCAAAGGGTGCAGTGAGTGTGACGGATTCTTTAGCGCCGCCCAATTTGGCTTGTGCAACTAATGCAGATTCCGCATCTGATAATTGTTTTTCGGCGCTATCGACTTGAGATTGTGTAGCTAACTGCAAGGCAAATAAATCTTTTATTCTTGGTAATTCGCGCTTCGCAAACTCAAGCGCTGTTTGTGCCTGTAGGTATGCAGACCTTGCCGCAGGATCACTGGTGATTATCGCAATCACATCGCCCTTATGCATGGGTTGGCTTTGAACAATGGCGAGCTGGGTAATCTGTCCTGCTTGCGGGAAGCTGAGTGACTCTGCGCGGCCAGTGGCTACGTCACCATACACCTGTAAGGTTGACGGCAATGTTTGTTGTTTTACCGTTTGAGTTTTTATTAAAACGCTGGCAGCAGATCCCTCATCAGTAGAAATTTCTTTACCTGACTCTTTATTTGAGATGGCTGATTTAAAAACCCAGAGAATGACAATAACAATTGCGATTGCCACTGTAATTTTTATCATAAATGATTGTCGTTTTGTCATTTCTTTTACCGCGATAAATGTTGCGTCGGAAGATCCGCAGCAAGCAATGTTTGCAATGCAATGCGTTGTTCCATCAAAGTTTGTTGGAGGTTGATATATTCGATTTGTTTGGTCAGTAATGCCATGCGCGCATTGGTATAGACTAGGGTATCTATATTGCCCGCGTGATAAGCAGCCTCACTATGCTTCAATGCCTTACCAAACTCGGTGATAGCATTACCGAGTTCGAGCAATTGTTGTTGATTTAATTTTTGCTCGTTGAGAATAAGGGAAATTTCATTGCGGCTAGTCGTCACACGTTGTTGATATTCATCGTATAAACGTTGACGCGTGGCTTTTTCAATGTTGATATTGGCGCGATTGCGATTAAGCAGTGGTAACGAAATGCCCACTCCAACACTATTAGCGTAAATACCGCTGGAATCCCGTGAGCGGGTTAGGCCGAGATTCAGCGCCGGAAACTGCCCGAGTATCGCGCCATAATAGCGTTGATCCTGTGCGTTATAGCCAGTTTCCAATGCGAGCAAATCGGGGCGCCGAAACTGTAAATCATTTATTTCTTGTTGAATGAGTTGCTCATCAATTGCTTCAATTTCATTGCTATTTTGTAAATTAACTTTTGTGTCGGTATCTAAACCTAATAAGGTATTAAAATCATAAATAGCTTGATTTTCTGTACGGGTTAATTCAAAAATTTGGTGTTGTTCATCTTGTAATGCACTCAAATCCGCGACCAGAACGTCGCTCGTTTGTAACCCTTTCTGCAACGCAATTTTTGAATTTTCCAGGTGCTGTGAAAATAAAATTTCAGTTTCTGTTAATAGTTGCTTAAGATTTTTGGTATAGGTTAGCTTGATGAATAACAATTGCGCCTGGGCTACTACCTGCAACTCCTGCCATAAAAGGTTTAAGTCAATTTTTTGTGTTTCAGAGTTTTCAGTTTTGCGAGTTGATGGGTAGAGGAACAACGCGTTAATGTCATAATTCAAACCAAGGCTGTAAGCGCTAGTTGAACCGGGCCCGCCCGTATTAGAAAGGTCGCGACTTAAGGATATTTGTGGGTCGGGCAAAAGTCCCGCCGCAAATGCTTGTGCCCTTGCGATATCAGCATCATCACGTGCGAGTTTTAA
>JAYTSJ010000047.1:0-25724 GCA_043745725.1 Gammaproteobacteria bacterium
GATACAATTAACGATGAAGAATTATTAAGCCTCGATCACGACACCATTTTATATCGCCTTTTCAACGAACAACCGGTACGCGTGTTCGAGCCCACGCCACTGCAATTTTCCTGCAGCTGTTCGCGCCAACGCAGCGAAAGCGCATTAATTGCATTGGGTTTGGAAGAAGTAGAACAACTCTTGATTGAAACAGGCAGCATTGATATCGACTGCCAATTCTGCAACCAACATTATCATTTTGAACCGGCAGAAGTTCGCACGCTGCTCGGTGGAGGTGTGTTGCATTAATAAATGTTTTCCTGCCACACAAACTATTTTGATTTCACTTTTAGCAGAACACGCCTATGGATATTTATATTGGTATAGATCTGGGCACTTCCAATTCCGCAATCGCGTGTTTTGATGGTACCCAGCTTGAATTGATTCCCAACAGTCGCGGTGAAACTACTACACCTTCAGTTGTGCGCTTTACTGAAAATGGCGTAGTGGTTGGCGCAAAAGCGCAAAATTTTTTGTACAAGGATTCGCAAAACACCTACAAAGAATTCAAACGCTTAATGGGCACCAGTACTAAAACCAAACTGGATGCTTTCGGTAATCAATTCAGCCCCGAACAACTCTCGGCAGAAATTTTAAAATCGCTGCGCAATGACGCGCTAAAATTTCGCGATATTGCACCCGACGTTGCGGTAGTCACAGTACCGGCTTTATTTGAATTGCCACAAAGCAACGCCACTGCCGAAGCTGCACGTTTGGCCGGATTCAAAAAAGTGGAATTATTACCAGAACCCGTGGCATCGGCATTAGCGGCTGGCTGGTCAGAACAAGAAGCAGAAAAAGCCTGGCTGGTATTTGATCTTGGCGGCGGAACTTTTGATGTTTCATTGGTGGAAGCGCGCGACGGATTACTGCGCGTAGTGGGTCATGATGGCGATAATTTTTTAGGCGGCCGCGATATAGATCGCGCATTGGTTAATTGGCTGTTGCAAAAATTACAGCAAGAAGAAAATATCAGCATCAATGCCGATGATGACCAACATAAAATTGTGTTGCGCCATATTTATCAGGAAGTTGAAAACGCAAAAATTCGTTTGTCCGCCAATGAACGCACGTCGCTGGAACTGGATTTCACTTTTGCAGATGACCAGGTGGAATTGGATGTGTTGCTGTTGCGCTCTGATATTGAAAATTTGGCAGCGCCTATAGTGGATCGCGCTATCGAAATTTGTTTACGTTTGATTGCGCAACATGGTCTGACTCGCGAACAAATTGGTCGGGTTGTATTGGTTGGCGGTCCAGCGCATATGCCTATTGTTAAACAGCGCGTCACCGGGCATCTTGCACCGCTCGCAGAAGATAGCGGTGACCCTATGACACTAGTGGCAAGGGGCGCCGCACTTTATGCAACCACTATTGGCCTAAAAAATGAGGCCACAGTCATTGCACCTGAGAGCCCTGTTGATGCCTGCGATTTATGGATTCAATACCCAAGTGTGTCATCCGATTTATCACCGGATATTATGGGGCGCTTGGTAAACAGTAAACATTTTCAACCACACCGCATACAATTTTTTCGCGAAGATGAACTCTGGCTATCCAGCGTGTTGGAAATAGATACGAACGGAGTATTTTCAACGCCGGTGGAATTATTGGTCGGCAAAAATAATCGTTTTAATATTGCACTGTTTGACAAAACGGGCCAAAGAATTGTCTGTAAACCTGAACACATTAATATAGTTCATGGCATCACTATTTCTGATCCACCCTTGTCCCGCTCAATTGGTGTTGCACTGGCCAATGGTAATAAGCGTACCTTTATTGAACGCGGTACACCCTTGCCGGCCAAGCGTACTTTTTTACAACACACATCGGAAACTTTAATTCCCGGCGCGCAACAAAAATTAAATATTCCCATTGTGCAGGGCGAACGCGACCTTGCTCGCTTCTGTCGCAAAGTGGGTAATCTGGTCATTAATTCCCATGAATTAACGCATCAGTTACCGGCAGGTTCTGCCATTGAAATCACCATCGAAGTCGACCGCGGCGCCAATTTAAAAGCGAGTGCGGTTATCATTGATCAAAAAATTGTGATTCACGGCGTGGCTGAATTACTCATGCCAAGCGCAGATCCTGCAGTGTTGCGTGTGGGCTATGGGCAACTACAAACACGTTTAGTTTTGCAACAAAAAGAAGCCTTCGCGCGGCGCGATCAAGCTGCCGTCAGTTTGCTAGAACGACTCACGCATCGCCTAAATGGCGTAGGTAAAGATTTATTAACGGCCACGAGCGATGAAGATGCCTGCTTACGTGCACAACGCAATTTAATAGAGATTGAAGCGGAAATTGAATTACTTGAAAGCCGCGAACAGTTAGATGAATTATTGGCTGAGTGTCAAAGCGCTTATATGAATGCTCGTCTCGTGGTGGAATCCTGGGGCAATAGTATTGAAAAGCAAATGCTGGCGGATTGTGAAGTACGTTTACACAAAGCCTTCGAATTAAAACGTATCAATGAATTAGAACGCCTAATTGAACAAATGAAAGGTATTAATAGTTCTGCTTACAAACGCAGCCCGGAATTTTGGACGGATCAATTTAGTTACATCGCCGCACGTGCACACGAAGCAAAAGATTTACGCAAAGCAACCAAACTGGTTGAGGAGGGTCGCCAACTGGTAGCGACTAAAAACAATCAACAGCTGGAAAGCATAGTGCGCCAGCTCTGGATAATTATTCCTGAACAAACCCAATCTGGTAATAAAACCCATGACTCAGGAATACAGTAACAACCCGCTGTGCAGTTGCTGGCCATTTTGGATACTGGAGCTGGATACAAACGCGGATTCACGCGCGGTAGAAAAAGCTTATGCAAATATTCTGGGCGCTATTAAATTGCAAATCCCCGCTGCGGAAAAATATTTATCACCTTTAGGTTTGCAAACGCGGGATGAATTTCAATTGCGCGACGCTAAAGCAATTTTATTGGACCCGGAACGCAGAGCGTTAGCCGAATTTTGGTATTTGTCTCCTGACATGATTGTCGAACAAAATACTCGCACCGCCACGAACACTACAGAAAAACCAAACTGGAAAGAGTTACTAGGGACGATCTAATGCCTATTATTCCCATCATTATTCTGATCCGGGTTGTCATGTATTTGTACAACCGTTTCTCTGGCGAAACCTCTGGCCCAAGTCGCGTTAACGATCCGCCGTCTCCGTGGTTTATTGTCGTATTTTTGGTACTCTGGACGATGCCCACAGTCCTGATTAGCAATGTTGATAATGCGCTGATTAAACTTATTTATATCCCCACACTGCTTTTTTGTTTCCCCTCCTGGTTCGCAACAATTAGCATAAAATTGGGATGGGTAAAAATAAGTTATTGGCTCGGTCGTAGCGCCTTGGCCACACACCGCAGGGACAGTTTTGGTGGCGGGTTATTCTATGGCTGGTGTGCGTTGCAAAATGTAAAACCCGAAAAAAAAGAAAATTTACATTGCTGGCTAGAACAACAATTATTTAAACATAAAAAAGTACTGCGTTCTGGCGCGATGATTATGCAGGTGCTATTAAAAAATAACAAAATAGCCGATGCAAAAATAATGGAAATGTTACGTTTGTTAGATGGCTGCAATAAAAAATTAATTTCTGGCAATATCGCCCGCTACACTTTTCGCTTTATGCTGGCAAGAGACTTACCCACGAGCGACTGGAGCATTATTTCTGACACCACCAGACAATGGAACGATGGTTTTTTCAACCCACTCGCCAGTTGGCTACTTGAAGTCTATTGGTCCAAGCTCTCCCGAGCAGAAAAAAAATCACGCTTTACTATATTGTTTAAATATCTATCCGCAGGCATGCCCAAAATTGCAAAACATTTGCCCGCGTATGAATTTACAACAACAGTCCCCAGCCTACGTGATAAAACGGATCAGATAATTACTTTATCAGATTTAAAATTAGCGGAATGGTGGACAGCACAGAATAAGCACAGCAATACCGAACAGCTCAACCAATACTGGCAAGATTATCTTAATTCTGCTAATCATAAAAAATGGCTCAGTCGAATTCAGCAACTCGGTAGCTACAATGCAGACGAAGGCTTTCAAAAACTTGAGCAAAGCATTCGAGATGTTATCAGTTATCGCCATGGTGCAGATGCACTTGAAAGCGATGTAGTTTCACAAGAAAAAGACAAAAATTTTGCCTTACTCAAAATTAAAATTGGAGCAGTTAATCAGCGCCTTAGCAATAAAAAACTGATGACAGGTGTACAAGAGTTTGAAGAATGGTTTTCGATTGCACTACTTGCTAAAAAATTAAATGCTGATGCCATGAGTCATTCGCAAGTCTATTACATCTTGCGAAGCATTTGTTGGAATTGGGTGGTTGAGCTGTGGAATAACGCCGACAACAAACCTTTAGGCTATTTAATTTGTAGTTTTTTAAGCCCCATGGCTTATGAGTTGTCTGATTCCGATGCCAGTCATTTTTTTAGCGGAATTATAAGTAACCGATTTAAATAAATATATACGTTTTATGGAGAGGGCAATTCTCCCTAACAAAATTTCGCTTGCTGTGACACATTGAATTTCCTTATTCAGTAATCTAGAAAAGATGGATTTTTTTAGAGCCTTCCCAGCTACAACTTGCGTGCGCGAAACTTTCTGCCTTTAATTTTTCCATCTTGCAAATGCTGCAAGGCTTGCCGTGCGATGGTGTGATGTACAGCAATATAGGATGCGAATTCAAAAATGTCAATTTTGCCAATCATCTCGCCTGACAATCCTGCATCTTTAGTTAGCGCACCAAGAATATCGCCGGGGCGAACTTTTTCTTTTTTACCGCCGTCAATACAGAGCGTCACCATATCGGGCTTTATTTCGACCACATTATTCGTTTTCGGCAAGTCTTCAAGGGTAATGGTTTTTTGCAAATAATCGGCCAAGCGATTTAAGCGCGACATTTCATTATGCGCGACCAAACTTAATGCCAAACCACTTTCACCAGCGCGCCCGGTGCGGCCAATGCGATGAATGTGTACTTCGCTATCGTGCGCTAATTCTACGTTGATTACCGCACCTAAACCTTTTACATCCAACCCGCGCGCAGCTACATCCGTAGCAATTAATACCGGGCAGCTTTTATTGGAAAAACGCACTAATACTTGATCGCGATCTCGTTGCTCCAAATCGCCGTGCAATGCCAACGCATTGACACCTTGCGCACGCAACAAATCACAGACTTCCTGACAGAGAATTTTGGTATTACAAAATATAATTGCTGAGGCGGGATTAAAGTGCGCAAGCAATTGTTGCACCGCAATATCTTTACGGTCGGTTTCGCGCAACTCATAAAAATGTTGTTCGATATTTTCATCGCTATGCACTGATTCCACACTCACTTCATGTGGATTTTTTTGGCAATGCGCGCTGATTTTTTTAATACCATCGGGATAAGTTGCCGAGAACAATAATGTTTGGCGCTCGGCATTACAGGCAGCTAATACGGTTTCGATAGCATCGGTAAAACCCATATCCAACATACGGTCGGCTTCATCTAATACGAGTTGTTTAATAGTGCCTAATTTCAATGTACCTTTTTCAATATGATCAACAATGCGCCCCGGTGTGCCCACCACAATATGCGCACCGCGCTCCAGCGAACCAATTTGTGGGCCAATTGAAACACCACCGCAAAGGGTCAAAACTTTCACGTTGTGAGTCAGGCGCGCTAGACGGCGAATTTCTTTTGCAACTTGATCCGCTAATTCGCGGGTGGGGCACAAGACTAATGCTTGCGTGGTAAAAATTTTTACATCCAGCGCTGCTAGTAAACCAATGCCAAAGGCTGCTGTTTTACCGCTGCCGGTTTTGGCTTTGGCAATAATATCTTGCCCCTGCAAAATAATCGGCAAACTCTGCGCTTGAATCGGTGTCATCTCGGTATAGCCAAGCGATTCTAAGTTGGCGAGCATTTCTGCGTTTAGATTTAATGATGAAAAAAGTAGTGAATTCACGGGACTCTCTTGATAAAGATTAGTGGCTTGATAAAGATTAGTGGCTTAATAAAAATACTAATCGGCTTGAAAAAATATTGATGAACTTAATAAACAATACAGGGGACTAAATACAGACTATAAATACAGAGACTAATAGATATAAATATGGACTCTAACAACGAAACAACCGTAGTATTCTATCACATTGCGCTTACCCACCCGTTATTCACTCGGTAAAAATCACGATGGCTCTACGATTATGCTTCTATAAACTGTATTTAGTATGCTTAACTTTTAGCTGTGCCCATGCTTTTGCAGAGGATGAGCTCGAAAAAAAATGGGAATTTGGTGTAGGTATAGGAAGCATCTATGGGCCGGATTATCGCGGCTCCAGTGAATACCGCAACTATACAGCTCCCATTCCCTATGTCATTTATCGCGGCAAATATTTACGCTCCGACCGCGAAGGGATTCGCGGCCAATTTTTAACATTCGATAGAATACAATTTACTTTTAGTGCGAATGCCTCTGTTACGCCGCACACCGCGGAAAATAAATTGCGCCAGGGTATGCCTGAACTCGGCTCAACGATAGAGCTAGGCCCTTCGTTAAATATCCAACTCACTGGCGACGAAGTGCAACATGGCTGGCAATTCCAATTACCCTGGCGCGCTGTCTACGCGGTCGGCGGAAAAACTAATCAATTTGTTGGTTCCATCTTTCAACCACAATTTATTTTTCGCGACAAATGGGATCAATGGACCTTCTCTTATCGCATGGGTTTAACTTTTGCAGACCAGCAGTATCACGATTATTATTACAGCGTTGCAGCACAATACGCCACGCAAGATCGACCAGAATACTCAGCGCATGGAGGTTACAGCGGGTGGAATAGTCAGGCCAGCTTTTATCGTAAATTGCAGGTGAATAATATAGATACTCGCGTTGCTTTTTTTATTGGCTATGACAATTTAAATTCAACTCCTTTTAGCCAAAGCCCGCTGGTGGAAACTTATTCCGTCGTACGCGCAGGTGTTGCATTTATTTGGGTGATCAAATAATTGTTAACGTTTTTTCAAAACACCCAAACTTTTTACTAACGGCAAAGCCTCAAATAAACCTGACTCTTGCGCAAGCCGCCAAATTTCATAAGGTGGGCGACCACCGTCCGCAGGGTTGGGAAATACATCGTGAATCGCCAGTAAACCACCGCGCATCACATGCTGACTCCACGAATGAAAATCTGTGAGCGCAGCTTGCATACTGTGGCCACCGTCAATAAAAACCATCGCCAAAGGTGTTGTCCAAGCGCGCGCCGCTAATGCAGATGGTGCAACGATGGGCACCACAGTATCTTCTAATTTTGCGCGCGCAAGCGTATTGCGGAATTCGCGAAAACTATCCATTTTGCCAAACTCTGCGTCATATAAAGCAGCGTCATGATACTCCTCACCCAACTGATGTTCTTCTGAACCACGGTGATGATCTACGGCAAACAAAACACTGCCCACTTGCTTACAAGCTGCACCAAGATACACAGTGGATTTGCCGCAATAACTGCCCACTTCTAACACCGAACCATTTTGCGCTGCGATAAGCGCATGTTGATGCAAGGCCGCACCTTCTTCCGTGTCCAAAAAGCCTTTAACGCTGTTTATGTCTAAAGGCAGATCTATAATCATTTCAATGTTAGCAATTTTAATTGGCAGCATGACCGTTCTCGTTGATAATCGTGCGTCATTCTAACAGAGTCGTTCAACGACAAGTTTTTCATGCGCCGAAACAACACACCTTATTTTATTAAACGCCTCTATAACGCGATAAACCGTTTTTATGTGCAGCGTTTTATTGCGCCGCAATTTGATAGCTTGGGCGCAGGGCTAGAAATTGCGCACCCACGCAGCCTGGTCATTTTTGGCCACAATATTCACATAGGTAACTTCGCGCAAATAATTGCCGCACCCGATAACTTTATTCGCCTTACCACATGGCCAGGCAAAGAGCGCAACAATAAAAAAAGTGGCGGTAAAATTATTATTGGTGATTATTGTTTAATATCACCCGGTGTACGCATCTCTGCTGCGGAATCTATTCGTATTGGCGATAACTGTATGTTTGCGGCGAACGTATATATTAGCGATAGCGATTGGCACGGTATTTACAATCGCATTCGCCCGTTTCGCTGCACCAAACCGGTAGTGCTGGAAAATAATGTGTGGCTTGGCGAAAGTGTGATTGTGAATAAAGGCGTAACAATTGGTGAAAATGCCGTGATTGGTGCCGGCGCTGTAGTCACTAAAGACATTCCAGCAAATGCAATCGCGGCTGGCAATCCCGCACGAGTTATTAAAAATATTAACCCCAATCAACGCATGTTAAAACGTGAATTATTATTTAGTGATCCTGAGCATTATTTTTATAATCAAGATCAATTAGATCGCTATGTGTTAGCAAAAAATTCGTTATGGAATTGGTTGCGCAGTATGGTGAAGCCAAACTCAGAAGATTAATAGTGGGCTAGCCTAAGGCTAAAATTCTTTAAAAAGGGCGAACTGTTTAGATTATCGTGTTTCATAAAATGCTACTCTTGGTTTGAGCGACTCGGCATGTATTTTTTGTAATTTTTTCCAGTGGAGAATTTTAAATGCGCATATCAAACACTTTGCTCGTCATTACGCTCATCGTCATAAGCAGCTGTGGTGGCGGAGGCGGCGACAAACCCACCACACCGGTTGTTAGTTCGCCCATGCTCGCCGCGAACCAAATGGTATTTGATTCTGACCGCACTGGTAATCATGAAATTTTTGTGATGAAAACTGATGGCAGCACCGTGCAACAACTTACCAATGACACTCATTACGAAAACTGGTGGGCGCGCATTTCGCCTGATCGCAAGAAAGTACTCTTTTACCGTTCACCGGCCGGCAAACCTGAAAACTATAACGAAGCCAGCCTGTGGTCGATGAATGCTGACGGCACCGGTGTGACCCAGCTCCGCGCTAAAGGCGATGATGGCTGGACACTACAAGGGCATGGCGAATGGTCGCCCGACGGCACCAGGATTGCCATGTTTGGTAGTGTTGCCTCTTCACTGGAGATTTTTGTTACTGACGCATTGGGCAAGAACCCAGTGCAGTACACCAGCCGTGGTGGCGTTAATACAGATGTTTCCTGGTCCCCTGATGGCAGCAAACTTTTGTTCAATGGCTGCCCCGCAACAACCTGCGCACCGGCCAACTATGAGATCTACGTGATGGCCGCGACTCCATTCAGCCCGGAGACACGGCTTACCAACGATGACTTGGCTGATTACGACCCTTATTTCTCGCCTGATGGCAGCCGAATAGCCTGGCTTGTCAATGTGGACCCTACTAAATTCCCCATCGGCAACATAAGCTTGGGCGCCTGGGCCATACGCATAGCCAACAGCGATGGCAGCAACGCGAGCTATTTGATCAATGATGGCAACATCAACAGTAAACCCGCATGGAGCCTGGACGGCCATACTGTCTTCTTTCACCGTATGGAGCTCGACCCATTGGTTGAAGGGAAATTTGGCGTTTTCCGCATCAGCAATACCGGCACTGATCTCACGCGATTAACTGCTGTAGGCAACGGCAATAACGAGCACCCATCTAACTAGCGCGTTGTTTCACGATTTAAAAAAGTGTGATGGACTCTCAATTGGCGCACGAAAAAACCTGATAGGCTGCTGACTTTTTATGGGCTAATTTACTGCTTTTTAGTAGCGTTAATATTGGCATATTTTTCATTATTAGGAGGCAGCATGGCCACACGTTTAGATATCGCCAATTGGGCGATTTGGGAAGCTAATCACGATCACTGGAAACCGACCGATGACGAAACCAAGGAAATTTTTATTCAAGCAGGGCTAGCCGCTCCGTCAAAAGGAGACTTACTGAAATTTAGATCTGCAGCCGGCAATATCGTTATTAATGGTCAATCACTCTCGTGGTGCGGCATATTTGCCACTTATGTATTAAAAAAGTGGGGTGGACTAGATGTAAAATGGGTGTGGGGCGATGGCATTAAAGGTGCTGGAGTCAATAAAACATGGAATCATGATGGCATGCGTCCTGGCGATGTCGCCGTAGTTAGAGGTCCACTCGACAAAAAAGGAAGAGGAACACATCACCACTTTGTTATTACAGAAATAGACTACGCAAAAAATACATTACAATCCGTTGATGGCAACTCTACAAACAATGAAATTGTTTGGCAAACCGGTAAAAAAATTGTTTACAAAGGCGCAGACAACGCCCCCTATACCCCTTATTGTCATTACAAACTTTCAATATAAAGAACATGTTGTTTGCAAATATTTTTGCGCAATATTCATTTTTTTTGCAATCAATCAGGACATGTTACCGGCGCTGTACATTGCCCTGTTTGAGCTGCAAAAGGTGATTTTAAACAAATTATTTTTCGTGAATGTAAATTCAATAATGCTAAATCCTGTGAATGATATTATTTAAATGACCGACCGAATTCACCGTTTTAAGGTAGCAATCCTATACATAAAAGAACTCAATTGTACTGGTGTTATGTAAACCTAGTTTGCATCTGAATTTTCACATGCCGATTTTAGTATTTTTTCAAATGCTTTCTGAAGCGATAAAAAACAAAACTCTACACCGATTTTTGCGCATCGTTTGTTTAGTACAGGCCGCTCAATTATAAATCTAGCGCCAAACGCAACAATGCTGCTACTGACATTCCATCCGTAATTTCACCGCGCTTTACCATTTCAATCGCTTCGGTGAGCGGTAATTTTTTAACTTCGATATCTTCTGTAGCTTCCAACTCTTGCTTGCCTGGAAATAAATCTTTCGCCACAAACACTACGCAAAATTCATCAGTGACTGAGTTGGACATATGCAGTGTCATTAACTGTTGCCAATCTTTAGCTTGTAAACCTACTTCTTCTTCGAGTTCGCGTTTCGCTGCATTCAGTGGAATTTCATCATGTGGGCAACCACCCTCGGGAATTTCCCAAGTGTATTGATTCAGCGTATAGCGACTTTGTTTGACGAGCCAAGTGTTGCCTTCGTCGTCAATCGGTACCACACCAATAGCCGTGTTTTTAAAATGCACTACGCCGTAAATTCCATCTGTACCTTTGGGCGTAATAACTTCTTCGTGGATGATTTTAATCCATGGATTTTCATAAGTGACTGTTGAGGTTTTGGTTTTCCATCCACCTATTTTTTCAACATGTGTTTCAAAATGAATTTTCTGCTCGCTCATACCAACCATTCCGACAATTAATAATTACTTTTCAACATCCACGCACGCGGGTTATGAACAAAACCTAACTTCGGATAATAGTCATTGGCTTTTGGTGATGCTAGCAACACCATCATGCATTCAGGTTCCGTACGCTTTTGTGTTTCTTCGATAAGTTGTTTACCTATACCTTGCTGCTGATACTCTTCATCTACAGCTAAATCAGCAAGGTAAGTAACGTAGGTGTAATCTGTAAGTGCACGTGAAATACCAACTAATTTTTCATCGTGCCATGCGCTAATAATGATATCGGCATTAGCAATCATGCCTAAAAAAATATCTGGGCGATCAACCGGGCGACGTTCACCGAGCGTGGATTTTTTATAAAGCTCAATAACTTGCTCTACGGTAAATAGAGCATCATCGCGATAAATAATATTCATAAAATTTTAATGCAATCTGTGGGGGTCAAGTTGTACTGCTGTTATTTTTTTGCCGAGCAGAGTGACGCGACCAAAATAACGGTCGTCACCACTCACCGTAAATTCAAAATAAAATTCGCGCCATAGGCTTAAATGACCAACGTCATTACGTTTGAACCAAAGACGCTTCAAATAAACACTTTGATCGAGAAACTGTACCTCCATTTCTTCGCAATGCTTTTCCGCGACTTTGAGCGCGACTTCTTTAGTACGCAGGGCGTGTACCCAATAGAAGACTACTAACGATAAAAGGGTAAGCCAAAGGATGGCGCTAATATCAAACGTCATATAGGGATGCTTAGCATGGAGAAAAAGATAGCGGGCATGATATTGAGTATCTAGCTCGAGAGGTTTTGTGGGCAAAGTACAAACGCCAGATACAGCAAGGGGCGATCGATTGCTCTCTCGCCCCTTGAAACTTAACTCAACTTACAGAGGAGTTACGTTTTCCGCTTGCGGACCTTTTTGACCTGAGGTCACTTCGAAAGTCACTTTCTGACCTTCTTTCAAAGTTTTACGGCCATTGCCGTTAATTGCGCGGAAGTGAACGAATACATCAGCACCGCCCTCACGCTCAATAAAACCGTAACCTTTATCATCGTTGAACCACTTAACAACACCAGAGACTACATCTGACATACTTTCCTCGACTTACATAAAAACGTCAGCGAAGCTGACCGAACAAAAAAACCGACTTTACTAAAAGCCAGGGTGAAATAGCTTGTTAATAAAGCTATTGCTCAGGTCGTGGTACGTCCAAGGGTCTCCAGCAAGCGGATGTCTTACAAAAGCTTAGTCTTGGTTCGAATCTCAATCTGTGCAGTTAAAAATTAAAGCACTTGTCGCAGCCTAGTTCAAGCGCTAATCCACTAATTTAACGAATATCCTTCTTTTTTATTTTCTTGTGTCGCTAAGACTCATTTTATTGGGGCAAATCGTCTTCGTTTACTACATTTGTGACACTTTTTTGCGCATTTATATTTTGTTGTTTGCCCAATATTTCGTGCAAAAATAGTGAGACAGGAATAATTAGAACACCTATTGCCATCACTTGATGTTTTATTCCCTGAAATTCATAGCCTTGTTTCGCGAGTTGGAAGCAGGCTAAACCCCAGCTAGCAGCGGCAAAATAAGCCCAACGCTTATTTTCATAGGTTCCCCAAGCGATTAATGTTGTAATAGACGCCAAAAAAAACCCATACACATTCACAAATGATAAAAAGCCAGCAACCGCTGTTATTAACAATAAGACCAACGCCCACTGCAAAATGTTTGCGACTGTTATAATTTTTATCATTCCACTTTGCTCAAAAAAATGTGTTACTTTTTGAAACTTGATTTATTCAGACATAGTATTTGATTTGGTTTTATCCATCCAATCTTGATATTTTTTATGCACACCACGTCGTAGCGCTTGCGAATAATCTTCTAGAATATCTACACCCGCTAAAACTACCACCACCACTATCGATAATTTTATTGCAATCAGGTCATAACCGATTGCGATACAAACACCAATCGATGCCAATGCCCATATAGTTGCCGCAGAAGTTACACCGAGCACCATACCATCCCGCGCCAACATAACGCCGGCACCGATAAAACCAATACCGGTAATCACCTGCCCAATAATTCGCGTGGGGTCTGTGGCGCTAGTGGAAACCAACATCGAGGCTGCGATAAAAATATAGGTGCCAAGAGTAATCAATGCAGAGGTGCGAATTCCAACCGGTTTGCCGCGCAATTGACGTTCAATGCCAATGATTGTCCCACACATGATCGAAGTACCTACGGCGCGCCAATCAAATGGAGAAATGGAAAAAACTTCTACTAAACTCATAATAACCCCAGTGAACAAAAAAATTTGTTAGTGCAAACCTATTGCCGCTTTGACAATGATTTTCTTCAGCTCTGTTAAGGAGTTTAGTTGATGCATACCAGTATTGCGTAACCAACTTATAGTTAAAGATTTACTGCCAAATAAACGTTTAAATGCCTCCATTGCACTCATCATCAACAAATTGTTGGTTAAACGTTGGCGTTGATAGCGGCGCAAAACGGAAAAGTCGTTGAGAGGAATGCCGCGTTCACCAGCACGCTCAATTTCTTGCGCAAGTGTTGCAACGTCTAACAAACCCAGATTGACACCCTGCCCGGCAAGGGGATGAATATTGTGTGCAGCATCACCCACCAATACTATCTGTGGCTGGATATAATTTTTTGCGTGACGCTGGCGCAAGCGAACCGCAAAGCGCGTTGCGGAGTGCAAAATTTTCCCCAGTTTATGTTCAAACGCAAAACCTAAACGGGTACAAAAATCCACATCATTTAGCGTCATTAATTCATCAGCTAATGCATGCTCTGCCGACCACACAATCGAACAAAAATGTTTTTTATCCACTGTTGAAAGCGGTAAAAAAGCTAACGGCCCCGTGCGCATAAAACGTTGCCATGCTGTTGCCTGATGCGACAATTCGGTTTGCACGGTGGTGATAATAGCGGTGTGGCCGTAATCCCATTCACGTGTTGCAAACTCCGCCAGCTCACGCACTTTTGAGTGCCCACCATCGGCAGCGATTAATAAATCTGCAGTGAGTGTGGCACCATTATCTAATGTGACTTGCGTTCTTTTACCCTTATTTAACCCGACAACGGTAGCGGGTTGAATTAGCGTAAGTTGTGGATGTTTTAATAATTGTTCACGCAGTGCCGTTACGATCGCCGAATTTTCAATGATGTGGCCCAAACAATTCTGACGCACTTCCACGGCGCTGAAATGGATATTGGCCGTGCCTTCGCCGTCCCACACTTCCATATCACTATATGCGCAGGCGCGCTGCGTAACAATTTTTTCCCACACGCCAATTTTAGTCAATAAGTGTTGTGATGCTGGAGTTAGTGCTACCACACGCGGATCGAAATTTTCACCGCTGAAATGTTGTGGATCAGCGCCTGCTTCAATTAATGCGATGCGTAATGAAGAACAAGTATTTTGTTGTGCAACTGCGCAAGCGAGGGTTGCACCAACAAGACCAGCGCCGACGATAATGATATCGTAATCTTGTGTCATAACCATTTGGTTCCTGCAGTGCCCATTGTTTGCGCCGCAAATTGATTTTTAATCGCAGGCATTAAATCCAACCCGATAAAACCTAAATGACGCAACATTATTAATGGCAACGACGCGCTTGAAAATATGCGCACCAGCTTATCGCTAAATTCAATCGTGAGTGTTTGATCAAGTTGCTGACGATGTAGATAATCTTGCAATACACTTAATTCGCCGAGCGATTTTCCCACAGCCTCACCTTGATTTAAAGCCTTCGCCAAACACACACAATCGCGCAACGATAAATTAAAACCTTGCCCTGCAACTGGATGGAGAAAATGTGCAGCATTACCCACCAACACAATATGTGAACGTATTTGTTCATTGGCAGTGACTAATTTTAATGGATATGAATAGCGTTTACTGACACGCAAAAATTTTCCTAAACGATAACCAAAACGCTGTTGTAAGTGTTGTAAAAAATCGGCATCGCTCAGCGCAATAATTTCATCCGCTATATCGTTCGATAATGTTAATACCAAAGCCGATTCATTTGCAGCCGCAGACTCACCCAAGGGTAAAAGTGCGAGCGGACCTTGTGCGGTGAACCGTTCGAAAGCAATTCCCTTGTGTGACTCGCTGTAAGCGACATTCGTAATCACTGCTGTTTGGTCATATTCTTTTATCGTTTTATCTATACCTAATGCACTGCGAAAAAGTGAATCGCTACCATCGGCAACAATCGCGAGCTTGCAATTTAATTCGAAAATATCATCATTAGAGTGTATAACTAACTTCGCACCTAATTGCTGTGGAATTAATGTTTCTACGCGCACTGGGGCACAACACTGAATATTTTTTTGCGCTTGTAACTGCGCGAGTAACACTCTACCAATCCACGCATTCGGAATGACATAACCCACCGCATCTAAATCATAAGTATTAGCATCAATCAAACCACCCATAAAGTGTCCGGCATCACTCACGTGCACTTGCTGAATCCTGGTCGCATGTTCCGCCAACTTTTCCCACACCCCCAACTCACGCAGCACTTCTACACTACCCTGCGCAATGGCCGTTGAACGCGCATCAAAACTCGGCAGATATTGCGCTTCATCCGCTTCAGCGAAAGGCCGCACTTCTAATAAAACAATTTCCCATGCTGGGTTTTGCTGGGCGAGCAAAAGTGCGAGGCTGGCACCTACCATGCCGCCACCAATGATGGCGATGTCGAAATTTCGTTTGTCACTCATCGAAAAAGTATCATTTGATAAATTAAGAGGCCATCAAAGCTTCAATGTCTTCCACCGATTTAGGTGCATTTTTCGTCAACACCTCATTTCCCTCTTTTGTAATTACCACATCATCTTCAATGCGAATACCAATGCCGCGCCATTTTTTCGCGACTCGTTCATTGTCTGGCGCAACATAAATACCAGGTTCAACAGTGAGTACCATGCCGGGCTCGAGCACGCGCCATTCGCCACCGACTTTGTAGTCTCCCACGTCGTGCACGTCCATACCTAACCAATGCCCGGCGCGGTGCATGTAAAACTCTTTATAAGCTTCAGTTTTGATGAGTTCTTTTACATCACCATCAAGCAATCCTATATCAACCAAACCCTGAGTGATAACACGCACGGTGGTTTCGTGCGGATCATTCCAATGGTTTCCTGGTTTAGCCACAGCAATAGCTTCAAGTTGCGCGCGCAAACAAATTTCGTACAGAGTTTTTTGCTCAGGAGAAAATTTTCCGTTCACAGGAAAAGTTCTGGTGATATCAGCCGCGTAATATTCAAGCTCACAACCAGCGTCGATCAATACTAAATCGCCATTTTTGAGTGCAGCACTATTTTCGATGTAGTGAAGAATGCAGCCATTTTTACCACCACCTACAATCGTGTTGTACGCAGGAAAGCGTGCGCCGCTTTTACCAAACTCGTGCATAATTTCTGCTTCAAGTTGATATTCCATCACCCCTGGTTTGCAAAGCTGCATTGCACGTATATGTGCGCGACAAGAAATTTCGCCAGCTTCTTTCATCACGCGTAATTCTGCAGCACTTTTAAATAAACGCTGTTCGTTTAAGAAGTGACTGAGATCGAGAAATTCGCCCGGAGGTGTTGCGCCGGAACGTACTTTTGCGCGGATGGTGTTAACCCAATCCATCACTTGTTTATCAAATTCGCTGTCTTTTCCCATCGCATAATAAACGCGCTCGCGGCCTTCAATTAGCCCCGGCAAAATATCGTCGATATCGTCAATCGGGAAAGCATCATCAGCACCATATTCACTGCACGCGCCTTCAGGGCCCGCACGATAGCCGTCCCAGATCTCGCGTTCGCGGTTGCGTTCGCGCACAAAAAGTACGTACTCCCCGTGTTCACGGCCGGGAATTAATATCAGTACCGCTTTCGGTTCTGCAAAACCGGAAAGGTAAAATAAATCACTGTCCTGACGATAGTGATGCTCGGTGTCGCGACTACGAGTGCGCTCGGGTGCAGCCGGCACTATGGCAATGCTATTAGGCTCCATCATCGCCATAAGTTCTTTGCGGCGACGGACAAATTCTGGCTTGCTAATACTCATAATCGTTCTCTGCTAAAAAATTTATTAATGCACTTGCCCGGAAGCTGGTACACGGCTAGCTGGATCAATCGGTTTGGCTGCGTCCGCTGCATACTCTAAATAAAGTGAAGCGGTGAGCATGCGCACATATTCACTCACTTCCATATAGTCGGCTTCGTCTGACTCGTCTTCACTATCTTCAACTGCGATGTGGGCAATTGCCGCTAAATCACGCAACTCATCTTCAGCTTCTTCAGTCATTACTCGGTTGATTTTACCGGCAGAACCAAAGCCGGTAAGAAAACCATAGCACCATTGGCCAAGCGTGGCAGTACGCTGGCTAAGTTCAGTGTCGTCTTCCGGGAGTAATAACTTAAGACCAAAACCATCGCGCAATTGTTCAACACTCGTGTGATATAAACGCGTAAGTGCAATGCGGATATTTTCATCAGGCGCTTGGCTAAAATCCAAAAACTCCACGGCATCAAGCAGCCAGCGTGTTTCATTCAGTTCAGCACCACCACTCAGCTTCCCGCAGAGTAAACCATGTAATTCGGCAGGGCTGTTAATGGTGCCCAGCGGAGCAAGTAAGGTACAGAGATCATCGAAGGTAAGCGGAGCGTTTGTGGATGTATGTTCTTCGGTCACAACCTGTTCCGTTATAAATTGTTCAGTCATAGATAAAAGTCAGTCAAAAATGAGTGTTTGAGAATAGAAGTATATTCAAGGAGTAGAAGTTGAATGTTATCACGATGATACCTCGCGATAGGCTGCGAGTTGTGTAAATAAGGATTGGGATCCATAATTTTACGACGGCAAATCATTCTCTTATCGAGCCACAATGATTGACCCCTCGCAACTCGCACAATATAGTGGGCGACTTATGTACTTTGCCTTGTTATTGGTCACCAATCATCATGTCTGACGAATTTTTGCTCGCTTTAGAAACCAAGCTGGATCGCTTGATTCTGCTCACCAATCGCCTACAGCAAGAAAATGCTGAGCTGAAAACCCGCGAAAGCGAGTGGCAACGCGAACGTGTGCGTTTAATCGAGAAAAATGAATTGGCCCGCACCCGCGTTGAAGCCATGATTACGCACCTTAAAAGCCTAGATACTGAATAAATCAGGGAGCAGACTATGAGTAACGAAACCGTTTTTGTAAAAATCCTCGATAAAGAATATCAAGTAGCTTGCCCGCGTGAAGAGCGTCAGGCATTGATTGAATCTGCCCAGCTGCTGGACGATCGCATGCGAGCGATTCGCGGCTCAGGCGCCGTCATTGGGCTGGAGCGCATTGCCGTGATGGCCGCACTCAACTTAAGCCATGAACTTTTGCAAGCCAAAGTACCTCGCGGCTCCCCCTCAACGACTGACAGCAACGACTTGCAGCGTTTAAGCGATAAAATTGAGCGAGTCTTGGCTGGAAGCTAATTTTATCTCCGCTGGCTACCAATAATTTTTAAAGCTGAAGCATCAGGCTGCAATTTATTTTTTGCCGCGCCTAATTTGCCGCGCCTGAATAACAACTACCTTGTTTTAAAAAATTTAATCACTCTATGGATTCAGGCCAGGAACTATCATGAAAAACAATGGCATGAAAAGCAATAGCATGAAAAGCAATAGCATGAAAAAAAGTATAGTGATTATTTTTCTTCTCAGCATCATTAGCATCATTTCCCACGCTGAAACACAACCTCAGGATTTAAACGGAATTTGGCAAGATACCCATGGCCCCGAATTTGATCAGTGCTACCTAATTATTGCACAGCAAGGCGCGGTAGCTCATATGACCCATTACCTAGAATTCAAAGGCACGCCCATGGTTGAATTTGGTAGCGGCAAAGTAGAGGGCAATAAAGTTACCTTTAAAGTCAAAGTGAGCAAGTCTATTCCTGGCTGGGCAACTGCCGGAACGCACTATTTGCAATTGAGTGACGACGGCAACACATTAAAGGGCGAATATAAAGATGCCAGGGGCAATAACGGCCCATTAATATTTACACGCTTACGAAAAAATAATTAATTTTCTACATAGCATACTTGAGCACCGTCAAACACAGATTTATCGTCGTTATTAGCGCAAACGTAAGACAGCTTTTGACTAAAGAGTGATAAAACCCAAGCTTAATTTCATTTGCCGCCGCCCGGGTAGTGTGGGTTATACTGAGACTGCCCTAGGATGCTTGCAAACCAACATGTCCTTGAGCCGATAAATGTTAGCCCGGCAGTATCTCGTTGTATTTGGTGTGCATGTCCGCCTGACGGAAAGCCTAAAAAATCACAGGTATCGCCACCTTGAACCTTTGGGTTCAAGGCCAGCTTGGTTGCGGCATTTCTGGGGTTTTCCTTTTTATGTTTAAAAAATCTCCTGATTTTTTAAACGATCGTGCCGAAAGAACTTGCGCAGATAGGTCCATCTGCTGGTTTTTCAGCTCTCGCATTTGTCGCATGGCAAATGGTGGTAATTCCTCGACCACAGCTACGCAGCAACATACCTTCTATGCCAACGACTACTGACTCACGCCAACAACTTCGTTCTGAGCTTCGTGCTCGCCGCCGTGCACTCTCTCCCGACCAACAAGCTCACGCATCGCAAGAGTTGCTGCGCAAACTGATGTCGTTACCCTTATTTATGCGCAGCCAACACGTTGCAATCTATTGGGCAATGGATGGCGAAATTGATCTTGCCCCTATTGCCAAACAGTTATGGAAGATGGGCAAGCATTGTTATCTACCCGTGCTTCACCCCCAGCAACAACGACAACTGTGGTTTGTAGAGTACTTGCCAAACGCCTTGTTAAAAAATAATCGCTTTAAAATTCCTGAACCTGATCATCGCGATGCACAAAAATTATCGGCGCAGTTGCTCGATATTGTGTTGTTACCCTTGGTAGGATTCGATACGAATGGTGCTCGTCTGGGCATGGGCGGTGGTTTTTACGATACGACATTTGCCTTTAAACAAAAACAGCGGCCAAACAGCAAACCCTGGTTACTGGGCGTGGCGCATACCTGTCAACAAGTCGATAAATTAGAAACGGCCGCGTGGGATGTTGCTTTGCATGGGGTGGTGACAGATAAGAAGGTTTTGATGTGCGGCGGGAAACAGCAAGTATTAAATAAAATATCTGACATTTGAGTGGTGGATAAACCACCATCCTTGGTACCAAATCTTAATCGGTGCAAAGCCGATTAATTTGATTCAGCAACTACGGTTTCGCTATTCGCGGGGCTGAACACGCTTTTCACTTCTACAAACAGGCTGATACAAACGCCTAAACAAAAAATCAAAACAACAACGGAAATAAGATCGAGCTTCATGGTGCACCTGTAAATTC
Source organism: Gammaproteobacteria bacterium (assembly GCA_043745725.1). Classification (GTDB taxonomy): domain Bacteria; phylum Pseudomonadota; class Gammaproteobacteria; order Pseudomonadales; family Cellvibrionaceae; genus Cellvibrio. Next base: position 20,694 of record JAYTSJ010000047.1, read on the forward strand.
AATCATTATTAGTAAGCAATCGTTTATTAAAAACAAACTATGTGCCATAACCACATAACAGCTGAATGCGTGGGCGACAATCATAAAACTAGCAACTTATAAAAGATATGACCAATAACTCAAAAAATAGCTTTTATATCAAGTATTTAACGCTTTTTGTTGAGTTTGGCGCCACAATTTTCAGAAGTCGCCAAACTCACCACTTTTTAACTCTTTTTAACGATCTTCACAGCAATACTCTGCTTATTCGACAGTAACTACACGGCTGCTTGCTGTATTCAATTTACTGCGTAATTGTACGCTCACATTGCTTACAGCTACCGGGCTACTAAACGCTTGCCAACTAGCGCCCTTGTCCAAACTGTATTCAATCGTCAAGCCAGGATAGTTAACGTTAGCTTGCAATTTGCCCGCTTCAATTACGCCACCGGGTGGCGGCAAATAAAATGCCGAACCCGATGCAGCCAATTTAGGTAATTCTTTTTGCGCAAGTGTATTAGCAAACAGGGCCCAAGCTTGTTGACGTTGCTGCACGTTAGGCTTGTCGCCTTCCCAATCCGCTTTGTGCCAGGCACGTTCGGCCAAGGCGATCACACGTGGATAAATCATTTGCTCCAATTGCCCTGCAGTGCGAACCGCTTCAGTCCAGATATGACCTTGCATACCAACAATATTTTCAGGCTTGTTAAGTGCAGGCATTTCACGGCCCACTAAAGCTTCTAAATTGGTGATTTTTGCACCCGCATTGGTTCTATCTGCGTTAGCGTAGAAATTGTCCGGCATAAAGCCGAATACTTTGGCAGTATCGGTATAACGAGTTGCCCAATAGTAGCCGCGCTCATCCGGGCTTACTTCATAAGGATGATCAAAATAGAGATGAGTTGCCGGCGATAAAATGACTTTGTATCCCGCATTTGCCAAACGATGCGCGCGATCGCCGACGCCCCACTCCCAAATATTATCCCAGGTATTGGCATAGACATTTTCATTTTTAAATTGTTTGCGGTTAAAGGTATTAGCGGGATCGTACATCAACCCATCTTCCCAACCAGCCAAGGCCAAACCACGCATATTGGTGATCTCGGCGATTTTGCTGACAAAATAAGGTTTTAAATCCGCTACGCCGGTAAGGCCCATTTCACCCTTGGCAAACAACGCCTGGCACGCAGGTGATTTTTCCCAAGCGCCTTTGCCCACTTCATCGCCACCCATATGGAAAATCGCCAGTTTTACACCTGCCTGACGATACATTTGTTGTAGCTCGTAAATAACCTTTTCCGCAAAGGCATAAGTTGATGGCAAGCAAACGTTAATAGCGCCATCGTTGTAGCTCTGTACTGATGCGTATTGCGACTTATCAGCAGGATCAGACAACAAGTATTGTCCAGCAGCCTCTTTTTGACCTGCAGCCATGAGCTTGTTGTAGCGCGCTTGCATAGATTTAATCGCCGCACGGGCGTGACCCGGCATATCAATTTCAGGAATAACTTCAATGTGGCGTGCATCTGCGTATTTTAGAATTTCGATAAAATCAGCCGTTGTGTAATAGCCGTTACCAGAACCTGACTTATGCGGACCTGTACCCAACTGCGTCAAGATACAGGTCTGTTCAGTTAAATCGAAGCAGCGATTACCACCCACGTCGGTCAACTCTGGCAGGCCAGGAATTTGCAAGCGCCAACCTTCATCTTCCGTAAGGTGCAAATGCAACTTATTGAGTTTGTAACGCGCCATTTGGTCGATCAAACGCAAAGTAACGGCTTTGTTGTGGAAGTTACGTGCCATATCGTAATGCATGCCGCGCCAGCTCATGCGCGGCGTATCGCTAATGCTCAATTGTGGCAATTCATACTGGCTAGCAGTTGTCGCTGGCAACAATTTCAGCAGGCTTTGCAGACCATAAAATGCACCTGCAGTATCACTACCGCTAATCACAATTTTTTTGGCATCGATGTTTAAGGTGTAACTTTCTGGAGCACCTTTACCGATAACTTCGAGTTGAATTACATTGCCTGTGGCAGGAATATCATCTGCTTTTGCATCAAGCACCAAACCCGCCTGCTTAAGACTTTGTTGCAAATAAGCGGCTTCTGACGTTAAACGACCGGCGTAGCGAATTTGCCAAGTTGAATCAAGGCTTATGCTGCCTTTATGCAATTTAAGTTCTTTAGGCGTAGGAATAATATTCTGTGCTACTTCTACCGCAGTAACCTTAACCTGGTTAACAGGCAGGTTGTCTTGATAACGCGAAGCTGTGGTGACTATCGGGTACAAATCTTGTTTAGTGCCGCCAAAACGCAACTGCTGTTCAGGTCGCACAAAAGGATCAATAAAATTGGTTAATTGCTCAGTATCCGTATTGGTAAATATTTCCGGTGTTAAACCTGGCTGCGCAATAAAAGTACGCGGCATAAAATCGGTATAGCCAATCATCCACTCGCCAGCACCATAGAGAAACTCTAAAGATGTACCTGCAGCCAAACCAGCAAACGCTTTCGTTGGCGCTAACTCATTTAAATCGCCCTGAATATGCGTCAAACGCAGCCCGGCATTTTCTGGTGCTTTTATCGAACGCATTGCGTGAAAATAAATACGCCATGCGCCTTCGCCCGCTGGCAAAGCAACTCCAGAATTATTTTGCAACACTATATGAGCTTTTAAATTCTCAGAATCAGTAGGGCGAAAATTGCTTAGCACACCAAATTGCACATCAGTTTTATGCGCAAAATCAGTAAGTTGTTGTTGTGATAGTGATTTTGGAGCTTGCGCAAAACTCGCCGGACTCAACAAAGTTGCACACAGCAAAATGGTCAAAGCTAGAATTGATTTATTCATTATTGGATACTCAACAATTTGATTTGAACATACATGATCGAATTTGCAAGGTCTTGTTATAGTCGTAGATCCGGCAAAACGCAAAGACAACGTTGTCCAAGATTACACGATTGCGAAAAAAGCGCTAGGGAGAGAGGGCAAATTAAATTTTACAGACGTTAAAAAACGAGCAGCTAGACGAGCTACTAAAATAGATCCGTAAAAAATTAGCACGGTCTATAGATAAGCGGTAAGGTGCTTCACTACTCAACGCAACCACATAACAAAACTACACAATAAGGTAATCATTATGGACACCCAAAACCAACTCAGCCCCATCACTCGCGCCCTGCATTGGCTGGTCGCCCTTATGATAATTAGCCTGCTCGCCGTAGGATTTTATATGGCCACCTTCGAAGTCTGGGCGCTTTATCCCATTCATAAAGCGTTCGGCGTCATTGCTCTGCTGATTATTTTGCCGCGCGTAGTGTGGCGGTTGAAAAACGGTTGGCCAATCCCCGTGCGCGACTACCCGACCTGGGAGCACAAACTCGCTGTAGCGACCCATTGGGTACTGATACTGGGAACCGTGATTATGCCAATCTCCGGATTTATTTTTTCTGGTGCGAGCGGACATGGTGTGGATGTTTTTGGTTTGGTATTAGCGCCGATGAATCCCGACCCAAGCCACCCTGGTGAAGTTATTGCTTTCAACGAAACTGTCGCGGACGCAGGGAATGAGCTTCACGAAATTGTTGGTTACGTGATGGCAATGGCAATTGCGTTACATATTGCCGGCGCATTAAAACATCATATTTTTGATAAAGATCGGACGTTATTGCGGATGCTAGGAAAATAATTTCTTATTTCGCTCACAAAAACTGTGAGCGAAATATTTTGTATAATTAATCACCCCAAAAAAAACTTATAAGCTTCATTCTTCGTTTCATCCCAATAGGGTTAATTCAAATCATTTAAAAACACTTTTTCCCTCGTTCCCAAGCTCCAGCTTGGGAACGCATGCATCACCATTCCTTGCAAACCGCAAGCAAACAATCCATCCCACAATAACTTCGTGCACTCGAATAACGCCAATGCTCTGGCATATCAACATAACCCAAGTGTAAATTCTTAATCCATCTGCCTGAAGAAAACGAAAGCTTTTTAAGAGAATATCAACGGTATCTGGTCGGGTGAGAATAGGCAGCCAATGCAATACCGTGAAAGTGAGAAAATGCGGTGTGGTTTGATCAGTGATTTTGTAACGAGTTCTGCCCATAACAATTCCTTTTAGTTTTTACCGGTCTCAAAACTCCCGCCTGAAAACGGGAGATTAACAATAACTTATCTATTGTAGATTTTCAAATTCTTATGCATTCCCAAGCTGGAGCGTGGGAACGAGCGAAAGTCAGATCTATTGGGTTTCTCGCTAGGAAGCGAAACAGAATGCCTCAAAAAATCATTCAATTGGTGTATCAAAAAGCTCAAATTTTGATGCGGACTTATTCATGTTAAAATATTTAATTTCTCGTCCGCGCAAAGCGTTCATTAAAAAAATGCGGTCTTTTTCCGACGACTGTAACCCAAAAAAACTCCATCAATTGCATCTTCGCTATGATTAACGCATTTATACTGGCTGTTTTTAGAGTCGGCATGCTCCTCTAAAATAAATCTATATTCCTCTTCATAGTTCCAATCTTTCGATTTTTGCATAAGTATTGAAAACATTAATTCCAGAGACTGATCATCGCTCATATACTGAATGAGAATTTGAGTAGTGACTCCACATCAAAGGATTTTTATATGTTTTCGAAAAACATAGGATAAATGCATGTGATACCATTCCAACTATAGGTTTAGCGAGGTCATCAAAAAGAAATTTTATAGGTTCATCATTGGAGTACTGCTGAAGTAAAGAATTTGAAAAATTCAGAAGTTCACCTTCAGACATATCTTTGCCGATAATTGTTTTGTTTTTAACAAAATCCATTAAAGATTCAGTGGACGCCATAAACAAAGGAGGCTTTGAATCAAAGGGATCATTAAAAGCACTTCCAAGCGAAAACCAAAGTTCATTATTTACTAAAGCTTGGAGATGGTTTAATGAAAAATTTCTATATTTACTAACTAGGCCGCAGCAAAGAGTACCGTCTTTGCTTGAAAGAAAGATTTTATCAACTTTTTATCTGCTTTAATTTTTTCTAAATCTGTAATCGC
>JAYTSJ010000048.1:0-9906 GCA_043745725.1 Gammaproteobacteria bacterium
TGGAGAAATATCGATGATATATACGTGGGATGAAAACAAGCGAGCAATTAATATAAGTAAACATGGTATTGATTTTATTGATGCGGCTGAAATATTTGAGGATGCTAATCGAATTGAGACTATTGATGAGCGGCAGGATTATGGCGAAGAACGCCTTCAAACAATAGGTTATGCTATGCCCGGCTTGTTATTTGTCGTTTATACATACAGAGATGGAAAGACAAAACGAAGACTTATTTCTGCACGTAAGGCAAGCTCAAAAGAAAAAGCAATTTATAATTCTCAACTGGGTCAATAGGTGAATTAAATGTCAGAAAAAACATATACTTTAGAAGAAATCAAAAAAATGAAAAGTAAAACTGACCACGACAAGGTAAACAAATTAACTGATGAAGAAATTGAAAAGGCCGCAAAAGAAGATCCCGATAGCGCGCTTCCAACTGACGAAGAGCTGAAAAAATTTAAAAGGGTTAATCCAAATGAAAAAAAATAGCATTGAATCAGGAAGCAAAGTTAAACCAGCAAGCAAAACTGATTGGAATAAGGTAATAAACCAAACAGACAGTGAAATTATTCGAAATGCTAATTCCGACCCTGAAAGTAAAATATTAAATAACAGCAAATATTACAAGCCTGAAAAGACCAAAAAATTGTAACTAGTCGTTCGACCACTATTTCGGCACTTGGCGCCCATGCTGGGCAGTTTATAAGCCGCCGAGCTCCGGATTAGGATGATATGAACATTAAAAATATTTCCGCGCTTGTAATTATAGATCAGCAAAAAGGCATTGATAACCCAAAGCTTGGTAAGCGCAATAATGAAAGTGCTGAATTAGAAATATTAAAGCTACTGACCCAAGGGCGTAGCTTGGATTGGCCTATATTTCATGTAAAGCATCGTTCGTCACAAATGGAATCAGTTTTCTGGCCAAACCAAGAAGGCTTTAACTTTAAGTCAGAATTTGAACCGTTAGAAAATGAAGTAGTAATAGAAAAAACAACTCCTTGTGCATTCACAAATACGAAATTAGAATCCATTCTTAATGAAAAAAACATAACTTCTATTGTTATAGTTGGCGCCGCAACTAACAATTCCGTTGAGGCAACGGTAAGGAGTGGGAGCTGCAAAGGCTTTACTATTATTGTCGTTGAAAATGCATGTTTTGCTTTTGCAAAAAAAGACTATTATGGGATGGAGAGAACTGCTGAAGAAGTTCATGCTATGTCATTAGCAAATTTACAAAATGAATATGCATCAATAGTTAGTACCTCAGAAATAAAATTCTAACAAGGCGTGGCCGTTCGGCCTAGCGCTACGCGCTTCCGTCGGACAGGCCCAGCACTTAATTTAACGTAAAATATGGCGGCATTAAAAGAAAAACTCTATGAAAAAAATATCTGTAGTGTATTTTACGGAGAGTGGCGCCATCGCTTCACTAGTTGATTCAGCAATTTCGGAAATAAAAAGTTTTGGCTGTGAAGTATTTTCACATGCAATCCAAGGCTCTGAAATTATTGAAGGGCGGTTTTCAAATACAGAAATATTTTCTGAATTAGAAACTTCAAATGCAATTATATTTGCATCGCCAACATATATGGGCGGCGTTGCAGCACAATTCAAAGCATTCGCTGATGCCACAAGTGATATTTGGTGCAATCAAGCTTGGTCTGGAAAATTAGCCGCGGGCATTACGTGCGGCACAGCCCCAAATGGCGACCAATCTAGCACACTTCAATATTTGACTATTTTTGCAAGCCAGCATGGCATGTTATGGGCTGGGCTAGATTCTGCATTCGGCTATATTGACCATGGAGTTAATCGGTTTGGTTGTCAACTGGGTGTTGTTGCCCAAGTGACTAACAACTTAATTAATGAAGCAGACTTAAAAACAGCAAAATATTTAGGAGCACGAATTGTGTCCTTGCTGTAAAAAGAAAAACATTTAGCAATTTATTCAAGCATCGCTTCAGCACTTCGCGCAAAAGTAATTCACAAAGCCTCAACTTATAAACTGCCGATTAGCTCGGTGTTAGGCACCAAAGGATGAATCGATGAACTCCAGCACTTTTTATATTGCGTTGCTACTTTGGTTGTTTATCCTCGTACTTGCTATTGCTAATGGCGCGCTCCGAGAACAATTGCTAATTCCACGACTGGGCTCTGTAACTGGTCTCATTGTGAGTGGATGTCTTTTATCATGCCTCATAATACTCGTCGCATTTATTGGAGTCCCGTGGCTCGGAATGCTTAAAAATTTTGAATATTTATTTATCGGCCTAAGTTGGCTGTTACTTACGCTAACCTTTGAAGTTGGTTTTGGGTTAGCTCTGCACAAGTCTTGGTCGGAGCTGCTCCAGGCATATACTTTTAAGGGAGGCAATATTTGGCCAGTCGTGCTCACTGTAATCGCGCTAGCTCCATGGCTCGCTGCCAAACTACGAGAGATTGGTTAAGCTTGTGCACCTAACAAGCCGCAGAGCACACTATGCGCCAGACAGTTTATAAGTCGGAGTTTTGTAGGTCTGTATGAACAAATGTGATGTTGTTGAAATGGCTTCTGGCGGATTCCAAATAAATTGCGCTCAAACATTCCATAAACGCAAGTGAGCTATAAACTATCCGTGTGTCCATAAATATTATGAAAAGTTTTTATCAAACCAAAAAATAGGGAGTGCCTAAACGCACTCCCTATTTTTTATTTCCACTTACTTAGTAAATCTTTTAACTTTCTTATTTATCGATGGATCATTGGTAAGTGCCAACAATAACTGCGACGAGTTCTCGCGATCATAGTCACGCAAAATTCTACAAAACCAAGCGTAGGCATCCAACTCAACATCGCCGCCAACATTGTTTTTATCTTTCTCAAGTTTTTCTGCCATTGTTTTGTAGACAATAGCTTCAGCACCTTTACGACGATTTATTTCTTCTGCAGCGTAACGACGCATAACAGGATCAGTACTCGTAATAAGATTCATAAAACGGTATGTCATTAAGTCTTGACCTGGCTCATAAAAATCTGGCTTCTGCATTAAAGTATTTCGTTGTGCGAACCAATACAGCTTTGGCAATAAGCGAACAGCGCGCTCACGAACAGCTCTATATTTACTGCCTTTTAAAATCTGATCGATTAACTGTCCAGACCGTGTGTCAATTGACGCATAAGCTCTTATGAGTGAAACAAGCTCCAGAGCAATATTTTTATCTTTTGGGCTGCGCAGGTGCTGTTGGTATACTTCATTCACTTTAGCATCTACTACCTTGTAGAGTTCCGGATCACTTACACCGGAACCAACAATTATATTTGCAGCTTCAACTAAACTTTCGCCATGAAGTGTCGCTATATCGTGCTTAAATCCTTCAGCTTCAACTCGCAAACGCTCCGTAAGATCAGCCTGCGCTGCCGAACTAATAGCTTGGGCAAAACCGCCACAAGATAATAGCGCAATGATTGCAATACTATTTAAGAATACCTTTTTCATATTTTTTTCCTGCTTAAAGTTAATGTAATGTTATAAAAAAACACGCATGACGAAATCACTTTTCAAGTAAAAAACTCTCGTTAAGAATTTCTTCAAAAATAATTATGCCAAATATACGCGAGCAAACACCGCTTTCAAATAATCCGTTTCCGGAATTGCTGGATGCACCGGATGATCTGGCCCTTGTCCGCCTTGGCCAATGATTTGTACATGGCGATCTAAATGGCGGCCTGAGGCACGTACAATTTCCACTAAAGTATCTTTGCCTAAATGCATTGAGCATGAAGCGGAAACTAATAAACCATCGCGACCTAACAAGCGCATGGCAAGTTCATTAATGTGACGATACGCAGCTTCACCAACACGTTGGTCTTTACGTTTTTTAATAAATGCTGGAGGATCGAGCACTATCACATCAAAACGCACATCGTCAGCGACGAGTTGTTTGAGCACGTCTAGCGCTTTGCCATGAATTGTTTTTACGCGGTTGCTCACGCCATTTAATTCGGCATTTTTAGTAACACCAACAAGTGCTTGTTCCGAGGAATCCACGCAGGTTACTTCCAGCGCGCCGGCTTTTGCAGCTTGTATACCCCAACCGCCGATGTAGGAAAACACATCCAGCACACGCTTACCTTTTACATAATTTTGCAACTGCGCGCGATTAACACGGTGATCGTAAAACCAACCGGTTTTTTGGCCGGCGCGAATGGGCGCCATAAAACGTGTACTGTTTTCGATGAGTTCAACGTACTCTGGTACTTCACCGTAAGCGACTTCACTGTATTCTGGCAAACCTTCGAGGGCACGCGCACCATGTTCATTGCTGAACAAAATACCTTTCGGCTTTATTACTTGCACTAACGCTTCAACGATATCGTCTTTTAATAATTCCATGCCTGCGCCGGAAATTTGTACCACCAAATAATCGCCATAACGGTCCACAACCAAGCCTGGCAACAAGTCAGCATCGCCATACACTAAACGATAGTAAGGTTCGCCACAGGTGAGTTCGCGCAAGGCGAGCGATTGTTTGAAACGGTGAACGAATAAAGATTTGTTAAGCGGAAAAGCTTCATCGCGGCTGACCATGCGCCCGCAGATCAAACCATTCGGATTCATAAACGCAATGCCGAGCGGTTTACCACTGTGCGTTGTCACCAGCGCTTGCTGCCCCATTGCAAAACCTTTGAGTGGCGAGCGCACAATATCGACTTCATTGCTGAACACCCAGAGGTGACCAAGCTTTAAACGGCGGTCGGCTTGTGATTTTAAAATAAGCGTAGGGAGAGGCACTGACATGAGATTATCCAAAAAGATGAGAAAAAGAAACGGCGCAGATTATAGCGGGAAATTCTCGGTAAAGGTTCGATCAACTTGAATACCGCACAGAACAGGTGGGATTAATTCCCTTATTCCTGCTGCGACCGGTTACTAACAAGGATGTGTTCATGGCCTGCCACAAAAAATAACGAAGTTCATATTGACGATGCCGCAAAAAAATCAGCGATTAAACTTCACCGGTATAGTTTGCTTCTCACCAAATTGCTTATGATCCGCATCGGTCGCACCGTCTTTGCATTCGCCTTTCAACCATAAGTGGTAGCGCGACATACTTGAATCAATTTCTAAAAATCCCTCCTTGCAGTACCCCATGCGTTTCACCACATAGGCCGCATTTTCGCTCAAGCGCAGCTGGGTAGAGCGGCTAACATCAACGCCACCGCGCGCATATTCATGACGCGGGCCAGCATCGCGTTCAATATGCACGAGGTTGGGTACCTTATCCTCAGGCCAACGCAGACGATACACAAACATCTTACTGGTATTGGGGAGGATTTCGATCTCCAGCGTTTCTTGCATGGTAGATTCGGTATAACTGCGGCCTGGCGAGGTGCAAGCGGCAAGTAGCCCACACAAAATGAGAAGCGTAATACCCACGATATTTACCTGCGACATGCTTTCTCCTGCATTTTTATGAATTAGCCTGTAAGAGGCCTCTAAAGAAGACCAGACCTTGGCCGATAGCTAGACAACAACTTTGTTTCTGAATTTCATTGCAGCAGGAGTTTGTCATGCTAATCCGTTTACGGCTACTGAGTTTTCTCATCGCCTGCACTATTGCAGCCAATATCGCAGCTAATGCTTACGCGGATAACGAGCAAAACCCAGCCAAATTCACGCCGTCGGAACCAGCCCAAACTGCTAACACAACTACGCCAGCTGCACCTACAGAATCATCCGAGCCCACTGCCTTTGATCCCATTGAGTTACCCAAACCTGTTATGACTGAAAGGGCTCCCCTAGCTCCTACGGCATTAGCTTCTACTACACTAGCCCCCACCACGGTTACTAAAGCTGAGGCACCCCCAAAACCCGTTAAAAATAAAGCAGTGCCAATACCTAAATTAATAACACCTAAAGTCATTGTCATTAAATCTGATGCCGTCGCCCATCCCGTTGCGATTAATGGAATCGCGATGCCAGGCAACGCAACAACCTTGTCACAGCCAAGAGTGAAGTCACCAGAACAAATAAAGTCACTGGAATTACAGTCGCAACAAATGTCTGAGCCTCAAGAAGCAGAAATAGCGCCACAAAATACCGACGCATCAAGTCCAACTTACATCAATGCATCTGCAGTACCGATTACTGAATCTGTAAAAACATCCGTAAACCAATGCGCTAATGCAACCAATAATCACTTTCAAAAATCATTGTTGGTGATGGCCTTTCCGCGCCTCATCCCCACCAGCTCCAATGCAGGCGAACTTTATCAAGTTGAACAACAATTACCACAACTGCTCAGCCAATTACTGGTTAGCAAGCGCAGCACTATTAACCCCGAGCAACTTAATCAAGCGCTGCCAACGTCAGATTCCAGTAGCGAAGCTCAGCTATCGCAACTAACGCAGAGATTAGCAAGTGACCATCGCAGCCAATTTATTTTAAGCGGGGAAATTGTGGATATGTCGATGACGACACCAGACGCAACTTACAACCCCGCTTTTTACACACGAGCTATAAATAAATTTTTTGATGTCATTGAAGCGAAAAATCGCTTTGACAAACGCGATCGCTTATTCAGTTTTCAATTGCACTTACGCGACGGTTTTACCGGGCAAGAATTATTATCTAAACGCTACGATACATACGGCATTTGGGGCTTCACCGGAAAAGTAAGTTTTGGCTCGCCACTGTTTTGGAAAAGTGATTACGGTCAGCAAATTAAAAGTCTTGTGAATGTAGCCGCCAAAGATTTAAGCACAGCAATTAACTGCCAACCTTTTATCGCGCAAATTGATTCACGCCCCGGTCAAACACAATTTATTTTACAGAGCGGCTCTAATAATGGCCTCCATACTGGCGATATGCTCACGCTGTATCAAATGATTATTCAAGGTTCAGAAACACGTTATCAGGAGCACGATGTGCGTTTAGTAAACCGTAACATCGCCATTGAATTGCGCGAGGTTTACGCATCACATAGCGTGGGAGTGATTAGCGGTACCCCGTATTTAACGGGGCAACTTTTAGCAGTAGCGCCTTAAGGATTTTTATGTTTTTTTCTTTCTGCCATTCGCATAACTAACAGCGATAAAATCCCTAACAGCAAAAAACCTGTTGTTACTGGTATTAAAGTATTATTGTAAAGCTGGCCTATCAATGTGCCTAATACCATAGAGAGAATAGAAGAAACTGAACCAATAACTGCGGAGGCAATGCCCGCAACATGCCCCATGGGTTCCATTGCTATCGCATTCAAGTTACCGAAAATTAGCCCAAAACAAAAAAATAAAATGGCCGCATAAATTAAGAACATCCACAACTGAATATCCACTGCGAGGTGCAGCAGTAAAAACACAGCAGAGGAGCCAATAATGTACAGCACACTACGATTGCAAATGTAGTGCATCCCCAGCTTTTCTACAAACCGTGAATTCGCGAGCGATGAGATGCCAAATACTAAGGCCAACATACCGAAATACAGAGTAAATAATTTTCCGGTATTGAATTGAACTTGAAAAATTTGTTGCGATGAATTGAGATAGCCAATAAAACTACCAAAAAATAAACCCATGCAGATGGTGTAGCTAATGGTAATACGGTTATAGATAACCTCTTTAAAACCATCGACAAATCCTGTGACAGAAAACGCAATGCGTTTTTCTTTTGGCAAAGTTTCTTCCAGCCGAAAAAAAATCCAACCGGCAATTAAAACAGCGTAGACCACATAAAAAGCAAAAATATAACGCCATGAAGCAAACAGTAAAATGGTTTGGCCGAGTGTAGGTGCAATAGCCGGCACCATAATAAAAATCATCATTACAAGCGACATTACCTTGGCCATTTGGCGGCCACTGTATTGGTCGCGCACAATAGAAATCGCAGACACATAAGGCCCTGAAACACCAAGCCCTTGAATGAATCGCCCGATTAACATGACATTAAGATTATCCGCAAAAAAACAAATAACACTGCCCAACATAAACAGTGAAATACCAGCGTAAAGTATTTTCTTCCTTCCGGTTGCATCAGAAAGCGGGCCGCAAATTAATTGGCCAATGGCCATACCCAAAAATAATGCGCTAATAAGATATTGCGCTTTATTGGGGTTTTCCAGCTGAAGATCTTTACTAACAATACCCAGAGCAGGCAGAAAAGCATCAATGGAAATGGCAACAATCGACATTAACAATGCAATAAGCACCGTAAATTCTGTAGTAGAAACACCGTGCGGGCGAGATGGATTTTGTGGCGCCATTTTCTATTTCCTAAGCAAATTAATTCGTAAACTGCAACGCAGCCAAACGCGCATACAAAGGGCTGTCCTGTAGCAGTTGTGTATGCGTACCTTCCGCAACAATTTGCCCTGCTTCCATGACAATAATTCTATCGGCAGCTTGCACAGTGGCGAGGCGATGTGCAATTACTAATGTAGTACGATTGTGCGCAGCATTGTCCAATGCTTGCTGCACCTGCCGTTCGCTTTCAGCATCCAATGCGCTAGTAGCTTCATCTAATAATAAAATCGGCGGGTTACTGAGAATCGCGCGCGCAATGGAAATACGTTGCCGTTGACCTCCCGATAAACGCACACCGCGCTCACCTAAAAAGGTGTCATAGCCTTGTGGCAATGCAGCAATAAATTCGCTAGCGGCAGCGATTTCCGCAGCCTGCTGCACCTCTTCAATTGACGCTTGCGGATTACCGTAACGAATATTGTCGAGCACACTGCCGGCAAAAATAACGGTTTCTTGCAGCACAACGCTAAACGGTTGGCGCGCATCTTTTAACGTAAGGTCGCGTAGATTTACACCGTTAAAACTAACTACACCCGATTGCGGATCGTAAAAACGAAACAATAATTGAAACAACGTTGTTTTGCCGGCACCCGATGGCCCAACCAAAGCGATGTGTTCACCGGGGCGAATTTTTAACGAGAAATCTTTTAATGCGGGAGTATCCTGGCGCGAAGGATAAGAAAAATTTACGCTATCAAATTCAATGCCTGCGCCCTGCAATGGCAAGCTCACCGGATGAAGAGTTTCCACCACTGGCGATACTACATTTAACAACTGCATCAAGCGTTCAGTTGCGCCCGCAGCACGCTGCAAATCACCCCAAACTTCAGCAATGGAACCTATGGCGCCCGCGGTAACGACTGCGTACAAAATAAATTGCGATAATTCTCCGCCGGTCATTTGCCCTGCCAACACTGCCTTCGCACCTAACCACAACACAAACGATATGGCAGCAAATACCAAAACAATTACAACAACTGTAAGCCATGAACGCGCGCGAATGCGTGACAGTGCGGTATGAAATGCAGTTTCTACAGAGCCATTAAAACGCGCACTTTCGCGATCTTCCTGAGTATAAGATTGCACTGTCGGCATAGCATTAAGTACTTCACCGGCAAGCGCACTGGCATCTGCAATACGATCCTGACTATCGCGCGAAAGTTTTCGCACTTTGCGACCGAATAAAAAAATCGGCACTATCACGAATACTAAGGTAATAAGAATGTAACCCGCTAAACGATGGCTGGTGATAAGCAACATCGCCAGCCCACCGACCAACATAAAAAAATTGCGCAAGCCCATCGACAAACTAGTGCCAACCACCGTTTGAATCAGTGTGGTATCAGTGGTTAAACGCGACAGCACTTCGCCAGTTTGGGTGTGCTCAAAAAATTGTGGGCTCATGCGTAAAACGTGCGAGTAAACTGCACTGCGAATATCTGCTGTAACTCGTTCGCCGAGCCAAGACACAAAATAAAACCTTAGTGCGGTGGCAATCGCTAATATTACGGACAAGCCAAACAGCGCAAGAAAATAACGATCAATATGTTCACTTTGTCCGCTGGAAAAACCCGAGTCGATTAAATAACGAAACGCCACTGGCAACGTCAAGGTTGTG
>JAYTSJ010000049.1:0-15036 GCA_043745725.1 Gammaproteobacteria bacterium
TTCGATAATGATGTAGATGAAGATAGTGCTCGTAATGCTCGATTAACGATTATTGTCATTTTTATTCTTTTGGGTGTAATTATTTACAACTTCGCATAATGTATATTATGTTAAATTTAATGTAATGATAGGATATCTACGGTACTACCCCTCATTGCACCGCCCAACAATCTTGATCGCGACCCGACTGCTTCGCTTTGTAGAGGGCTTCATCCGCTAAAGCCATCAGTTCGTCCGGGGACAAATTTTCGATGGAATAAAACGCCCCCCCGAGGCTGGCGGTAATGTGCAGCGTGTGGCCATCGATCCAAATCTCTTGACGTATATTTGCGATGATTTTATCGATAATGAGTTTTGAATCCGCAGGTTCTCGTAACTGTTCGAGGATCACCACAAATTCGTCGCCACCTACGCGCG
Organism: Gammaproteobacteria bacterium; assembly: GCA_043745725.1. Classification (GTDB taxonomy): domain Bacteria; phylum Pseudomonadota; class Gammaproteobacteria; order Pseudomonadales; family Cellvibrionaceae; genus Cellvibrio. The sequence continues at coordinate 418 of JAYTSJ010000049.1, forward strand.
CAACCGTGTCGACCAGCCGCACACTCGCCTTCAGGCGGAAAGCGAATTCTCGTAGAAGAGCATCACCAACTCCATGGCCGAGGCTATCGTTGATCTTTTTAAAATGGTCAATATCGAGATAGATTAGTGCCATTAATTTTTTGGTCCGCTGCGCCCTTGCCATGGCTGCCGCCAACCGGTCATTGAACAATCTTCGGTTTGGTAACCCAGTCAGCTCATCAATTTGTGCCATATTTAGCAAGCGTTCTTCCGCCCGCTTGCGATCCGTGATGTCATGCAGAAATGCGCACAATTCGACTTCAGAAGAGCTCCTGATAACGCTGATCGTAAACTCCACAGGAAATTCTTGCCCATTTTTACGAAGACCGTGCAATTCAATTCGTTTGTTGAGGATGGTGCCTTCCCCGCACAAACGAAAGTGAGCCATTCCGGCCAGATGGGCATCGCGGTATCGCTGCGGCATTATTAGCTGTTCCAATTTTTGACCCAGTGCTTCCTCGCGCGTCCAACCAAACATATCTTCGGCTTGTCGATTCCAGTCGGTAATTCGTCCTTCGGCACTGCTCGCTACGAAAGCATCGTGAGCACTTTCAATAATCGTCTTTGTGCGGAGCTCGTTGGCCTTGATCTCAGACACGGCAGCGTTCAGTTCAGTAAGCAAATTTTCCTTGGCATTGAACGCGGTCTGATGTGCAAGCGCTGAGCCGACTAAGCCTGCCATGAGCTGGAGGGTTTGCATATCGGTACCACCAAAAGCGTAAGGCCGAGATGACATAGCCTTGAGTACTCCGACCGTGTTTCCTTCGTGGAAAAGTGGAGTGACAAGCATCGAGCGCACGCCAATACGCTGGCAAGCAGCGCGATCTACCCGTTCGTCCGTTTCGCTATCAACACATTGCAAGACTTCCTGCGTCCTTACGCACAATCCGGAGATACTTTTATCTCGCTTCAGTCGTAAACCCACATGCGCGTGTGCGACACCGGAACCGGCTCGATACACCATTTCATCACCATCGACTATTTCAACAACCGAGCCACTTGCGCCTGTTAAAGCGTCCACTCGATAAACAACGAGCTCGAGAAAAGCGTTGAGATCAAGCTTGGCCTCGGTCAACTGGCATTGCGTCGTTATGATTTCATTGAGGCGGATCGAATCTCGGTATTGTGTTTGGGCTAACAATTTTCGTTGTTCGATTTCAATAAGTAAGCTTTCATTGACGGCGGCCAGCTCGGCTGTGCGTTCACGCACCTTCTCTTCCACTTGGGCGACTGCCTGCTTCTGCTCTTCGATGTCAGTACAGGTACCGATCCATTTAATGATTTTCCCATCCAAATCGCGTACCGGTAACGCTCGCCCAAGGTGCCATCGGTAGCTACCATCGGATGCTCGCTTGAATCTGTATTCAATTTCGTAGGGGTGGCCCGTTGTGTACGCGTTGGTCCAGATATCTATGCATCGTTGAAGATCGTCCGGGTGGAGTACCGGCCCCCATCCCCAGCCCAACGTCTCCTCAATGGACATACCTGTATAGTCGACCCAGTGTTGATTATAGTAATCAAGCGAGCCATCAGGGTTTGCGGTCCAGACAATCTGTGGAACTGCTTCGGCCAAGGCCATGGAATGTTGATTGTACATTCCGGTTTGTTTGCCAGGTGACATGGTTTTACTCATTTGGTAGGCTCTTTCCAACGGGCGGCCTCAGGTAAACTGTATTGGCCTTTAAATATTAATACGAGGTTTCAGGATTTGCTGTCGAACTCGCACGATGGGATGGATTGTAATCCAAATCGACGTATTCAAATATAACCTCTTATGTTTTTTTGCGATCATCCAGCGGAGCAACGGAAATCAATTCAACGTTAAGCTTTCAGCAAACTCGAATGAATATTTATGTATACTTGGATAATTGGTTTTCAAAATTTAACTCTATCATTATTTTATTCTGTGTTTGGTGTGCACTTTTTCACCGAGGATAGCCAAAACGCTTACTGGTCTGATTAGTGATTTTTACTCCTTACTCCTGCTTTTCTATTACAGTTGTTATAATATTAATGCAGCATTTGATCAAAGGGCCAAAACATGATGGACAGACAATTTAAAGAAAAAGAAAGGTTATTAGCTCTTCATAATCTAGAAATTCTTGACAGTCCTCCGGACGGAAGTTTTAACAAAATGACTGCGTTGGCAGCAAAAATATTTAATGTCCCCATTGCGATCATAAGCTTAGTTGATTCCGACAGAATATGGTTTAAGTCGCATTTTGGAATCGATATCGAGCAAATTGAAAAATCTCCCGGATTGTGCGCGTCAGCAATTTTATCCGATGATATTTATTTAGTAGAGGACGCAAAAAACGACCCTCGTTGTTTAGCGAATCCTCTCGTGGCCGGGTCATTAGGGTTAGAATTTTATGCAGCAGCACCGCTGCACACAAAGGAAGGTTATAATTTAGGAACATTTTGTATCATTGATAAAAAGCAACGTTACATAAATTCTGATCAACGGGAAATGCTTAAACAAATGGCAAGTATTGTTACAGACCAAATGGAATTAAGAATGCAAGCGCGAAGAGTCATTAAAAAATACAAGCTTGCTCTTAACGAGTTGCAGGAAAATAATTCCCATTACTCAAACTTAGGTGATGCCGATTGCACTCGTTGATAGCCATACAGTTTATTTAAGTGTCACGGTAAAAAGAGCGCAACATTAGCCGGAACCATCTTGGTGCAATTGTTATTGGAGGTCGCGGTTTTTTGCTTAAAGAACTGCATTGTTAAATCAGCTTTCGTTTAAATTTTAGACTAAATATTACGAGAACACATATTGCTGGCGCCGAAAGTTGGGATGGCATTAGAATTGCTGTATTGATGAAGTGTTGATGAGAAGAATTTCACGGCAATAATTCTATGGATTTGGACACCACTCCTTTGGTGTAACAACTTGTATAAATTGATTGAATAAACCTAATGGTTCGATATGAAACAAACACAGCTGTTAGAGCGTCTGTACGCTGAAGTCCAAACAGTCATTCTCAACCGCCAGCATCCGGTCACTGGGCTTTTACCGGCAAGTACTAGCGTGAATATTCACGGTGATTACACGGATGCCTGGGTACGCGATAACGTTTATTCCATTATTTGCGTGTGGGGTTTGGGTCTCGCTTTTCGTCGTCAAGGCGACGCTAGCAAAAGCGATCATCTTGAACAAGCTACGATTAAACTGATGCGTGGCTTGTTGCAATCTATGATGCGCCAAGCTCACAAAGTAGAAGCGTTTAAACATACGCTTAATGACATTGATGCGCTCCACGCTAAATACGACACGGCGACTGGTTTACCGGTGGTTGCTGATCATGCCTGGGGGCACTTGCAAATTGATGCCACTTCACTTTACTTGCTCATGCTGGCACAGATGAGTGCTTCAGGTTTGCGGATTATCTGTACTAACGACGAAGTCGATTTTATTCAAAACCTGGTTTATTACATCTCCAGTGCTTATCGTTTACCTGATTATGGTATTTGGGAGCGCGGCAATAAAGTCAATAATGGTCGCACTGAAATTAATGCCAGCTCTGTCGGTATGGCGAAGGCTGCTATGCAAGCACTTGACGGTTTTAATTTATTTGGCGAGCACGCATCAAAGCGCGCAGTTATTCATGTTATTGCTGATGCCATATCCATGGCACGTACCACCCTCACCTCACTTCTCCCACGCGAATCCTTATCGAAAGAAGTTGATAGTGCGCTCTTAAGTATTATCGGATTTCCTGCGTTTGCAGTAGGCAAAGAAACTCTCGCCACCCAAACTCGCGATTCCATTTTAACCAAGCTCGGCGGCAATTATGGCTGCAAGCGTTTTTTATGGGATGGCCACCAAACAGTATTAGAAGAAAGTTCGCGAATTTATTACGAACAAACTGAAATGGTTAATTTTGAAAATATTGAATCAGAATGGCCATTATTTTTTACTTATCTTTATATCAGCGCACTGTTCGATGGCAGCGAAGCTACCGCCAAACACTACCGTAAAAAATTAGAAGCTTTAATGGTTCAAGTTGATGGTGTTAATTTATTACCTGAACTTTATTATTTGCCTAAAGAAAATATAGAAGCGGAAAAGAAAAATCCTCGTTCGCAAACGCGCGTACCCAATGAAAATGTTCCCTTGGTTTGGGCGCAAAGTTTATATTTAACTGGGTTAATGATGGATGAAGGATTACTGCGCACAGAAGATTTAGATCCATTAAAAATGCGCCGCCGCTCCACTAAATTTGTTAAATCACAAATTGCATTGGTGGTGCTCGCTGAAACAGAAGACGTTAAACATATTTTAACAAAACATGGAATAATCGCCGAAACATTACAAGATATTAAGCCTATGGCCGTGATATCTGCACCAAATCTAATGGAAGCTTATGCACGTATTGGGGAAAATAAAGCCCTTGGCTTAACCGGAAGGCCGCGTCGCCGGCTACAAAGCTTAACCACCTCACAAGCCCATGATATTAATAATAAAGTTTATTTATGCTTAAGTTGGTTGCAAAGTGATGTGGAAGATTACCGCATGTTTGATGCGCATATGTTAATCGAATATGTTACTGAAGAAATTCAATATATTCATAAACATTGGCTTAGCTCTGAAGTGGCAGTGTTTTCATTTTTAGTTGATAAAAAACTTTGCAAAATACCCAATGCAAATGATTTTTTTGCAGTTTTTCGCGATTATCAATTGCGTACCGAGCGTGAATATGTAGGTTATGCATCTGCTAACTTTGCCTATCGTGCATCGCGGGTAAACCACCTGACTATCCCCTATTTTCACGTCAATTCTGTTACCTCTTTAACGGATACTAGCACCACAGCAGATAAAACCCTTGATAGCACTTGGCTAGAGCCAGCCGCAAAACTTATTCTTGATAACTTTGACAATGAAAATGATATTTTTACTTTTCGTAAATCGGTTAGTTACCTTGAGCTTCATCCAATGGATTATGCGATTGACGGCCTCAACACTGAGGTTACCCTCAAAGAATACATTAAAGAAATTTATCACAGATCGCAAAGTAAAAATAATTGGCTGCTCGCACGCTACTGCTTTGCAAGATTAAATTACTCACCAGTAGATTTGGGCGATAGCTTAACAATTATCGCGGCAAGAAATTTATCTATCAGTGTTGGCGATAATAATGATACCGTCATTAAAGTAGATCCGTCTTTTTCTAACACTGAATTTTTCAAAGGTATAGATCAAAACTTTAAAGATCAGCTTGAGCGCACCTTAGTTTTGGAGTTGCTTTCTGCTATAGGTTCACTGATTCGAATGGAGCCAAAATTATTTGATGGATTACGCTCAATTCAACTGCGTAACTTTCTTATGCTGTTTGCTATGGATAAAGGCGATGCTGATGAGGTAAGCATGCTGGAATGGATAGGCTTACAATCACCGTCTAGAATCTATAAAAAATTGAAAAATGTTTTAATTTCTCGCACCAAAGTATTTTCTCAAGGTATAAATCATATAGTGCCGCAAAAAGTATTTATTGATGAATACTCTATAATGGACGATGTCACGGATACTGATTGGATGGAGTGGCGTTTAGCACGCGGTTTGATCACGCACTTTGACAATCATTTTCTCAAAGAGGTTTGGAACAGCCTTGGGCACGCCAAACAATTAATTTTCGGACAAGACAATTCAGACATGTTTGTTTTGGATTGTGAAATAACACGTCGCTCCATGACAGCGAACGAAGAAAGTTTTGCACATCTTATTGACCACCTTACCCATCAATTGCATCCGGCGTACTACAAAAGCACTGTCATTGAAGCACTTTATGCCTTTACACAATTCTGCGCGAATAATTCTCTCGCACGCTTTAAAAAACCGATTGTTTTTAGTGAAGTATTGAATCGCGCCGCTAAAGCCTATGCCCTTGAAACACTAAAAGACAAAATGCCAAATGCAAACCGTTATCTCGAATTATTTATGCAACAGTCACCGCACATACTTAACCTCTACATCACGATGACTTATGCCGCCATGAGTAAACCTGAAAACTTTGAGCCTATAGTTACCTAATCACTGAATAGGGCAATAAAAATTACCGATGTGCAACCGAGTGCTTTTGGTGCTGATTGTACTTATACACACTGTATTTACGGAAAAAGGTTAACAAACAATGATGCCCTCAACCACAACGACTTCAGCCACTGATCAAGCACCCGCCAATATAAGTTTTGGCGAGGCATTTCGTTTCTGGCTTAAATTAGGCTTTATCAGTTTTGGTGGCCCGGCAGGTCAAATTGCCATCATGCACCAGGAGCTGGTGGAACGCCGTCGCTGGATTAGCGAAAAGCGATTTCTGCATGCACTCAACTACTGCATGGTATTACCCGGCCCGGAAGCACAACAATTGGCAACTTACATTGGCTGGTTAATGCACCGTACTTGGGGCGGCATAGTCGCTGGAGTAATGTTCGTCTTGCCATCACTATTCATTTTGATTGCCTTGTCGTGGGTGTATATCGCCTACGGTGAAATCACTTGGGTCGCGGGTATGTTCTACGGCATCAAACCAGCGGTCACCGCAATAGTTGTTCAAGCTGCGCATCGAATTGGTTCGCGTGCGTTGAAAAATAACGCCTTGTGGGCCATAGCTGCCGCAGCATTTGTCGCTATTTTTGCGTTACAAGTTCCGTTCCCATTGATTGTGCTAGTCGCAGCATCTATTGGATATTTTGGTGGCCGTTTTGCGCCACAATATTTCACCGTTGGTGGACACGGTAAAGCGAATAAATCCTATGGCGCAGCATTGATTGATGATCACACTCCCACACCAGCACATGCTAAATTTCGCTGGTCACACTTGGCCAGCATCAGTGTCATAGGCGCGATACTGTGGCTATTACCGATGGGATTGTTGGTTGTCAGCCAAGGTTGGGATGGCACTCTTACGCAAATGGCATGGTTCTTCACCAAAGCAGCCTTGTTAACTTTTGGTGGTGCTTATGCGGTATTGCCTTACGTCTACCAGGGCGCCGTTGACCACTACCAATGGCTCACACCCACGCAAATGATTGATGGCCTGGCGCTCGGTGAAACTACACCAGGGCCGCTGATTATGGTGGTAGCGTTTGTTGCGTTTGTGGGTGGTTATGTAAAAACTGTGTTTGGGCCAGATTTGCTATTTGTCGGCGGTGCCGTTGCTGCCACGCTCGTCACCTGGTTTACTTTTTTGCCCTCGTTTTTATTTATTTTAGCCGGCGGCCCCTTAGTTGAATCAACTCACGGTGAACTAAAGTTTACCGCGCCACTCACGGCAATTACCGCCGCGGTAGTGGGTGTTATTTTAAATCTTGCTTTATTTTTTGGTTATCACGTGCTTTGGCCAACAGGTTTTAATGGCAACCTTGACAGGCTATCAGTAGTAATTGCCATCGCAGCCGCCATCGCCTTGTTTCGTTTTAAACGCAATGTGATTCATGTCATTACAGCTTGCGCATTCATTGGCCTTGTCGTGAAAACATTAGCGGTTAACACACTATAAAAAGAAAATTTCTTTGCACCGCTGCAAACCTCGCCCCTTCTTTTTCATTGGCAAAATTGATAACACTTATTGTTGATCCAATACGATTTTTCAGTTATGAAAAACATCGAACGGGAATATTTACAACCTGAGTTGTTTCTTTTGCCTCTAGCTGCAAAAATTGAATATTGCCCGCAGCAGAAATTTGTGGTACCCACACTAAACTACAGCGCCGAAAAAAATCTGCACGCCCACGTTGATCGTTAGCTGTAAGAAACGCAGGTAGGATACGAGGATCATAATAACGAAAAAAATATTGCTTTCCATCAGGAGTATGTGCGACGAAAAATCGTTTAAAATGCAGCTTTAATTCTGATACATGAATTTCAGCCGAAGTGAAAAATATCATCCAATTTCGGTGTAACCCTTCTTCTAAGCACCACATTATAAAATCATCGATGCTTTTTATTTTCACTAGGAAAGGTGCAACAGATTTTACAGCAATAGATACTTCGTCCTCGTTAAATAAACAACAGCGTGTATGCGAACTTTTTTTTAGCGCAGAAAATATTCGCTCGTCCTGGGCTGCATCAATAATCATATACAACCATTCATTCCCGTCGTTAGCAGTTTGTAAAAAACCGGACCAATCTTTTGCTAATGCTGCAGGATCTTGTATGTTCGCTAAATGTGGGAACGTCATGCTTCCTCCTGCTTCGCGCACATTTCACAAAATGGCACACCGCTCTTGGCAGCCGCTATCAACACGGCGATTTGCGCTTGCTCGTCTACACCAGGCTCGTCATTCGTAACAACTTTAGGAGTCGGCGGTCGATTAATAGCAATATCCGCTGAGGATTGTATTTGATTGATATCAATGTATTCGTACGCTTCAACCGATTGGCCCGACGAACTTTTCACAACGGCTTTAGTTTTCACCAACTCGAATAAAACAATACGGCCGCTTTGCAAGAGCGCAGCAACGCGAATATGAACTTGTTTTTCATCAATTGAATTAACATTGTGTGAACCATCGTTTAAGAGTTGTCGCAGTTCTGAAGTTTTTGCACTTTGCAGCAGCCTGCAAAAATAATTTACGTCGTGATATGGCGAAGATGAAATTTGTCGCCTGGATTCCAGGCTCGCGCCGGGCGGTGCAGCCTTGCGCAGGTTTGGTAGAGAACACAAAACGTATTTTCGTTCCAGGTAATTAAAGACGATTTCCGGTGTATTTTTATCGTAAATCAATTGAAGTTCTCCTTATCTTTTTGTAAATCGCCGTTAGTGTCGGGGATGATAAAAAATATCATACACAGGTTAAGTAATGGCAATCGATATATTTTCTCATATATTTTTCTCGTGTCGCCTAAATCCCTTGTTAACGCACGCAGCTTCTACTAAATTGCCCAGCGGCTCGGTGGAGCTGAGATGAGCTTCTATTGGCAATGCATCTGGAATATATTCTCAAGTAAGAGTTGCTGACAAAAGGGCTGGCTAGATGTTCGAATCCCACGAAGGACTATCGGAAAATGCAGACCGCACTATAATTGCGCCTGCAATCAGCCCAAAAAATAATCCCTCATTAAAATTTGGAAATCATACCGCTTTCGCTAATTCACATTTGTGGCAAATGCAGCGTGATTACTACCAGCAAAAAGGCTTAGCCGCTTGGTCTCAAGCGCAAGTGCCCCACTACATCACCAACAATCCCAGTATGGCTAAAGCCTATGCTGAAATTGTGTTAGGTTTTTGGCGCGATCTTAAAGCGCAATACAAAACAATAAACCAACCTTTATATATCATCGAACTCGGTGCGGGTTCTGGCCGTTTTGCTTATCATTTTCTGTTGCACTTTTTTGAAGCATTCGATGCAATCCGCGAACCCGACGATAAAGTTTGCTATGTGATGACAGATTTTGCAGCAAGCACAGTGGCGCAATGGCAAAACCCACTATCCGATAAAATAAAATTTTTTGTCGAACAAGACCGTTTAGACTTTGCAATCTTCGATGCAGAAAAAGATACACACCTACATTTGCAACAACAAAATAAAAATCTTTCACCGCAATCGCTCGCGTTACCACCTGTAGTCATTGCCAATTATGTTTTTAGCAGTTTGCGACAAGATTTATTTTTTCTCGATAAAGATCGTACATATGAAGGTTGGCTTGCGTTACATCACAGCGAGCAAATAGATGAAGCGGAAAAAGAATTTACGGCAGACCATCCCTTTGAAAATGTGCAATTGGATTATCAAAAGCGCCGCATTACCACGCCTGATTACGCTAATCCGCAGTGGAATTCTTTGATAGACAGTTACACCAAGCGCCTACCGCCCTGCGCTTTATTGTTTCCCGCCTATGCGCTTGGTGCATTAGAACGCCTCGGCAATTTACACGACGGTAAGCTGCTATTGCTCAGTGCAGATCGCAGTAGCCATGAGCTTAAAGGCTTGGCAACCCAGCAAGAGCCGAACATCGCGTTTCACAGCAGCTTTTCCTTACCCGTTAATTACCACGCCCTTACCCACCTTGCTCAACAACAAGGCGGCCAAAGCTGGATCACAGTTCAAGACGATTTCGCCCTATTTGCCGCCTGCTGGCAGCCAGCAAAACGTGGCACGCAACCAGCGCAGCCCCTGCAGCCAAACAATCATTTATGGCGAGAAACTGGCCTTGCCGCTAAACAAGCGCTGCAACAATCTAGCCCTAACGATTTTTACCGCATCAAACAAACGCTAGAAACCGAAGCCCAATACCTCAGCCCCGAACAAATGCTAGCCTTCCTACGCCTTAGCCAGTGGGACACCAAAGTGTTCTACCTTATGTTCGCTTACATTTTTGATGATTTGGCTCAGCTCCCGGCGCAACAGCAAAACGAATGGTATGTGGGTTTAGCGGAAGTATGGCGCTACCACTTGCCCATAGGTGAGGATTACGACCTCGCTTACGATTTAGCAATGCTCGCTGCCGAATTGAACCGTTGGCCTTCGGCTATTTATCTATTTTTGCAATCGCTGGAGCACTCTAGGCATCAGCATCAACAAAAACAGCAACCCGAACAAAACCAAAGCTCTGTGTTTTTCAACCTGGGCATCGCGCACTGGCAAATGGCTGCACACAGCAAAGCCGAATCCTATTTAGTGCGTGCCTTAAACTTAGCAAACGAACCTCAAACGACCACCGAAGAAGATTTCATTGAAAGTGCCCAAACCAGTATTCAAATCGAAACTGACAACTTGAATGAAAACGAAGACGATTTTGAAGATGACGACGAAGACTTAGATGAAGATATCGAAGAAGATGAAGACCAAAACAACGCTTCCTTACAAGCCCCAACTATTAGCGAACAACTAACCGAGCTGCGCGCCTGGCAGGCGCAATGCCAGAAAATATTGGGCGCACAAACACTACAACCAACTACATCCGCAAACTCCAAAGCGCTCTATGCCAGCCTCTTGGGCTCACACCAGGCACAAGCACTTTACCGTTTGCAGCGCGATCCCAAATTGGCTGAACTTGCGGGCGTGGAATGCTTGCAAAGTACCGAGCATGCACGCGAATGGATTCAACGGGAACAAACTGAACACAAACATATTCTCGCCATCCTCCACCCGGAGTTTGGGCTAATTGGCGTTGCCGCATTGGAATGCCCAGCGCAAGCACTGGCACCGGAAGGCAGCCGCAGCGGGCGCTTTTATTATTGGATCGGCGAAGAATTTCAATGGCAAGGGTACGGCACCCAAGCGATGAAGTTGCTCCATCAATTGGCCAGCAAAATCGGCGTATTGCATATTTTTAGCACCGTAGACCAAGCCAACGTCGCCTCCCAGCGCGCCTTGGCGAAGCTGGGTTATCAACGCTTGCCCTTTGACTTAACCGGCGAGCGCCCTGGCTACCGCTTCCACCACTTTGGCCAAACAGCCAGCGAGGCCGAGCTTTACCCCATGCTCGCGCAACTTCTCGCCGAACTAGCTAGCCCCACAGCATTGGCACCGCTAGCGCTGGCGTTAGAGGAGCAAAGCTAAATGCTGAGAATCAACCAGACACAAATGCAAGCCCTCGCCCAACAGGCGCACGAGCATTTTATTACGGATATGGTCACCCACCTGCGCACCTATTTTCCGACAGTTGCCTGGCTGCTTACGCCGGATGAACTGCGCAAGCAAGTGATAGCGTGCATTGAACGCGCCTCCCACTACCAACTGACCAGCCAACAACAGGTCTGCCGGTATTTAAACCTGGCCGCAAATTACGGCTGGAATTTTGATAGCGACCCGGATTTATTGTGGATGCACAAGCTCCTCACCGACACCAGCCTCACCCAACCCGGCGAGCGGCTGGATCACCTGGTGCAAACCTGCCTGCATCGGCAGAGTATTGAGGAACATAACTTGGCATTGCGGCAGCAGCTTGGTTTGGTTCCGGTTAAAGCCGTCGTTAAACCTGAGCCTGCTGAGGATTATTTAGGCCCGAAACGCGTTAGCCAACAGGTGGAACCTACTACTGAAGAAGGGCTATTTCCGTTTAATCCCTTGGGCTACCACTTAAGTAAAAGCTTGTGGCATAGCGCGGAATCCATCGCTAATCCAAACCGCAAAAAATCAACCGAAGCGGCTTGGGTGAATAACAGCTATTCGCTGCTGCGCAAGAAAAATGGAGGCCATTATGTTTCCAGCCAAAATTAAGGCGCCCTTAGCAAGCGCAGAAAAAGCGGCGCAGGCATATAGCGATAGTCAGGAAGTGGGGGCCACGACAATGCCCTGCCCCAACAAAAAAGAAGAGAAGGAAGTCATTAAAGTAAAAGTCGTTGGGGAGGATGGCGTGGGGCTTGCGGGTATTGCACTGCTGCTGAGCCGGGATGATAAACAGGTGTTAACCGGAAAAACCGCACCGGATGGTGTGTATGCATTTAAGGGTTTGGAAACGGGGAGCTATCAATTCAGTTTACCGGAGTTGGATAAGGATGCGTGGAAGGAGTTGGATACTAAGACGTTGCCGGAAGATGAAGCGAAAAGTTCTAGTGTGGCGAGTTGGCAGAGTGCTGCGGCGCCCCCTGTAGAAGAAGAAAAAATTCATGTGATTAAGCAAGGGGAATGTGTGGGGAAAATTGCTGAGGTTTATGGGTTCTTTCCGAAGACGATTTGGGATTATGGGAAGAATGCGGAGTTGAGGGAATTGCGGCATGACAATATGTATATTTTGTTTCCTGAGGATAAAGTTGTGGTTCCTGCGAAGCGGCAGAAGTCGCATGCCGTTGCTACTGGAGGCGCATTAACAGTACAGCGACAAGGGGTGCCGGAGCACTTGCGTATTCGGTTTTTGAATTACGATGAAACGCCTAGGGTGGGAGTGCCTTATTTGCTGAGCCTTAAAACGGATAAGGGGGTTTTGGTGGCGGATATTTCGAGTGAGACGGATGGGAAAGGGTTTGTGGATCAGGCTGTTCCGCCTAGTGCGGTGGTTGCGAGGATTACGCTAAATCCTGGGCCTTGGCAGGAAGTTCATGAGTTCAATATTGGATTTACTAATCCGATTGATAAGGTTTCGGGGTGGCAGGCTCGGTTGAATAATTTGGGGTACGACTGTGGCGCAGAAGACAATGAATTGGGGCCTAAAACTCAAGCTGCTATTAGTGCGTTTCAGCGAGCTAAGAAGTTGGAAGAGACGGGGGAGCGGGATGAGGTTACAAAGGCGGCTTTGTTAGCGGTGGCTTTGTCATGAGCAGTTGTATGGTCTGTGGGCATCTAAATACAGCATCGGCCTCTTGCACGTGTAGCGGTAAATCACTCCCAATCCCCCAGCATTGTGCCTCTCGGACATCTTCTACTGCTGTAACTTCCACCCACCCCTGTTTGTCAGTCTTAACGTACAACATACAATTCCTTCCATACACGGACAGTCAAAAGAATTGGTTGAAAAATAGTCTTTTAGAGTTTCTCGGTGTCAATCAAGTGGACATCGCCGTTATAACCGAATGTATGGATACCGAAAAACGGTGGGGGAACGCGACTTATCCCTCTGAAAAATATTTAAGCGCAATGCTAGTAGCAGAGGAGGATTTCGGGAGGTCCGGCGCTTTCATACCCATAAATGAGCAAACTCTGACGTATAGCAACGCCGCACGAATTTGGAATGAAGCTATATATGACTGGATCGGTGCGCTCGAAGGTGATATCGCATGCGGGAACGCTACTTTATCCGAGAAAATTAAAAAAGAATCGATCGAGAGCGACTTAAACCTCGTCGAATTGGCGATATATGAGTTCGAAAAGTTACAATTTACTAGAAAAAACGCAGCGAACAACCTTGAGGAGAGCCTATCAAAATCAATAGACCCAAGGCAAAAACTCCGAGAAGAGATAGAGGCGTGGAGAGCTGGACTATCACCGACAACCCTCACAGACTCACTGCATGGGACGACAAGCGCAGAGACTCAGGTGGGCTACACATTTCTGTCAAATATCGTCAATCGGAGCAGCGCCACGAGCGGGTACAAGATATGGAACACGGGCGGGATATCTTCTAAAGGGGAAACCATAGGAATACTTTACTCGAACGCCGTCACCATCTTGTCATGCCAATTGCTGACTAATAACGAGTCCGGAGTTTCTGGATGGGAACGACGCCCATACATGATCGATGCCTCGCACGCCGGACGCCGCTTCAGCGTCATCGCCTGGCACGCCCCCTTCACTAACCATCAGATGCGAAAAACCTCTCTAAAACAGGTGCTGAGACATGGAATGGAATCTAAACGTGACACTCCTCTTCTGCTCGTAGGAGACTTGAATCTAGATGGAGACGACAGTAACGAACAAAGTCGGACACACGAGCAAAAGAAAGAAGTATTAATCCGAATAGAAAAAAGTGATCCAGGGCCTCACGCGACTATGGAGCTCTGTACTACACACGCCAAAGCAAGACTTAGTCACTATGACCATATACTGATTTTAGGGCAAGCCTTCCCCGAATTTCAGAAACTTTACAACGCTCCGGGGCAGCGTGAAATTCATTCGACAATAACGCTTGGTGGAGTTATTAAAGTCTCTGATCACAAATGGGTTCTCCGAAAGTTTTATTGGGGGGAGGAG
>JAYTSJ010000050.1:0-3363 GCA_043745725.1 Gammaproteobacteria bacterium
GCTTCGCGCGCGAAGGCTTCCAGATCTGCTTTGTTCATCTGTTTACCTTACCTTTTTTTGGTCAATGATAAACAGTTACACAGATTTATTTACAGCCCCGATTGCGACGAAACAAATAGCAATCACCGAGACACTGCCTTAATGCGTATTAATAACAAAATTGCACAGATTCAACAACAAGGAATTCATCGGCATGCTAAAAATAGTCAGCCGCATCAATTTTTTAACCTGCTGACAAGCCCGGAATTACTCACGACCGTCGATGATTTTTTACCTGAACACCGAGAGCAATTTTATCCACCAACAGAAACACTCTCGATGTTTTTAGCCCAAGTACTCAATGCCGATCGTTCGTGCCAACAAGCCGTAAATCACGCCGTGGTAAGGCGAATAATGGAAGACTTGTCACCGTTGAGCATTGCCACGGGGGCATACTGCAGAGCAAGAAAACGTTTACCCCTGGAATTGATTAAACAATTAGTTCATGCAACAGGAGCGCTGATTGAAAATCGTGTGCCTAACGAATGGCGCTGGAAAGAAAAGTCAATTTATCTGATTGATGGCACCACCATGACCATGCCGGATACGCAAGACAATCAAACTCGCTACCCACAGCAAGGTGGGCAAAAAGCAGGGTTAGGTTTTCCTATCTGTCGCTTGCTCGGTGTTGTGAGCTTATCCAGCGGCGCTATTATTGATGCAAATGTAGGTCGATTTAATGGAAAAGGTAGCGATGAGCAAAGCTTGTTGCGCGGTGTATTGGACAAATTTGTAGCAAATGATCTGGTTGTGGGCGATGCATTTTATGGCAGTTATTTTTTGCTCGCATCACTGCAACATAAAAAAGTAGACGCCGTATTTGAACAGATGGGGGCACGCAAGCGCGTTACAGATTTTCGCACTGGCCAACGATTGGGCACAAAAGATCATATTGTTGAATTAACAAAGCCTAAGACAAAGCCTGATTGGATGACGCAAGAAAGCTATGATCTTGCACCGGTGGCATTGAAATTACGTGAGCTAAAGGTCGGTGGGAAAATACTCATCACAACACTATTGTCGGCGAAAGAGGCTACTCGGGATGAGTTAAAAGCACTGTATAAAAAACGCTGGAGTATTGAAGTTGATTTTCGCAATCTGAAAGCGACTATGGGTATGGATGTGTTGAGTTGCAAAACGGCGGATATGGTTGAAAAAGAAATTTGGATTTATTTTTTAGCGTACAATCTGATTCGATTGCTCATGGCGCAGGCAGCACTTCTGAGTAACTTATTGCCGCGACAAATTAGTTTCAAACACTCATTACAATTATGGCTAGCTTATCATCGACAGAATTTGAGCGAGGATGCAATGGATTCCATATTCGTTTTGATGGGGCAAAAAAAGATAGGTAATCGCTCAGGTCGTATCGAGCCACGAGCGATCAAACGAAGGCCAAAAGCCTATCCGTTATTGATGAAACCAAGAGCACAAGCGAGAGAAGAGGTTGGAAAAAATGGTCATCCTAAAAAACTTAAGTAAGTACCATTCGTCTCAAAGGTTACATTTTACATCCTATTTTAATGCACGCTGGAGCTATATCCGATTTATGGGTTTTATAAAAATTGGCGTTCTGTTATTTACCGCACAACAAGCGATCAATGTTTCATGCAATGATCCATATGGAAAGCCTAATGATCGATTACGCCTTTGAATTATGTTTGGATTGCCGTTGGCTCAATATTTATTGTCCTCATATTAACTGGACTTTGGGTTCCTCAAGACGTGCTTGCTTATTAACGTAGGCTAGTCTCTCAAACCTTTTAGTGCGTAAATTTTTACAAACGCAAATTTTATAAATACAACGAGGATAATATGGATTGGAAAGGCGGCAGACGTAGCAACAACGTAGACGATCAACGCAACTCACCCCTTTCATCCGCTAGCGGTGGTGGTGCCCTACTCTTTCGTTTTATCCCGCTACTACTCGGAACTAAGACTGGTCGGATTATTTTGTTGATTGGCGGGCTAGGTTATTTTGTTACCCGTTTTCTCGGTATCGACGTTTTCCAATTTCTTGGACAATCGCAACCACAACAACAAACTTCAGCGGTTAAAGCACAAGACAGTGAGTTGGCTGATTTCGTTTCAGTCATTCTCGCGGATACTGAAGATACCTGGAAAGTACAATTCCAAAAAATGGGCAAAACCTATCAGGAACCAACACTAGTTTTATTCCGTGGTCGTGTTAAATCTGCATGTGGACTTGGTAGCGCAGCAATGGGTCCTTTTTATTGTCCCGGTGATAGTAAGCTATACATTGATCTTTCTTTTTATGAGGAAATGAAAACAAGATTGGGTGCGCCGGGTGATTTCGCGCAAGCTTATGTTATTGCCCATGAAGTAGGTCACCATGTACAAAATCTGTTAGGTATTTCTGGGAAAGTTCACAACGCACAAGAAAATAGATCTGAATCCAGCGTGAATGCTCTCAGTGTGAAATTGGAGTTACAAGCAGATTGTTTTGCGGGCATTTGGGGGCATTTTGCCGACAAACAACATAAAATGCTTGAGGCCGGAGATATTGAAGAAGCATTAAATGCCGCTGCAGCGATCGGTGATGATCGCCTACAAAGACAATCCACAGGCACAGTTCGCCCTGAATCATTTACCCATGGGACATCAAAGCAACGTGCGGAATGGTTTAATAAAGGCTTTCAAAATGGATTGGTTAATGAATGCAACACGTTCAAATAATTAACTTTATTCTCTATCAATAAAATTAAAATACAACGCCGCCTTATCCGAGTCAGCCTACGCTAATAAAAACAAGTCTGTTGAAATAAATAGCACACAATTAACTCCCCCCTGCTCACGAGTTAATCTAACAGGCCTTACCGAAAAAGATGGCGTTTTTTCCCTTTGGAAGGTGTTTCTAGCAGTCGAATAAATATAAGTCGCACCAAAAATAGAAATTTCCTTTCTTTTTCTGCAGGCAAACTTAAATAAAATCCTGTATATTGCAGCGCTATTTTTAACCCTCCAGCTTATATTGAGAGCGCCATGACTGACTTAAACCTTTACAGAAACATTGGTATCTTCGCCCACGTAGATGCCGGCAAAACCACTACTACCGAGCGTATCCTTAAGCTGACGGGTAGAATCCACAAGATCGG
This sequence comes from Gammaproteobacteria bacterium, assembly GCA_043745725.1. GTDB lineage: Bacteria > Pseudomonadota > Gammaproteobacteria > Pseudomonadales > Cellvibrionaceae > Cellvibrio. The sequence goes on from JAYTSJ010000050.1 coordinate 3,156, forward strand.
TGAGGTTCACGAAGGTGAATCCACTACCGATTTTATGGAACAAGAAGCAGAACGCGGTATTACCATCCAATCAGCAGCCGTGAGCTGTTTCTGGAAAGGCACCCGTTTCAACGTAATCGATACTCCCGGACACGTTGACTTCACTGTTGAAGTGTACCGTTCATTGAAAGTACTCGATGGTGGTATCGGCGTATTCTGTGGTTCTGGC
>JAYTSJ010000051.1:0-3607 GCA_043745725.1 Gammaproteobacteria bacterium
GCTTCGCGCGCGAAGGCTTCCAGATCTGCTTTGTTCATCTGTTTACCTTACCTTTTTTTGGTCAATGATAAACAGTTACACAGATTTATTTACAGCCCCACTAGGTCAGACTTGATCTGACAGTTACCTGTTTTTATAGGCATCTGTCAGTTTAGATTTGAGCTAAATTTTTCTTCTCCAAAATATTCTTTATCATCTCCATCTATTTAAAAAATCTAAGCTGATAAGTATTCACTTCTCCCGTAACATTCAAAAAATTTATACGTCTTACCCGCAACCTAACGATATAATGCCACCTTCAAAATCCTCCAATACAAAAAATAACCAAGTGAACGTCATGCAAACACCAAAAACCTCCAACTCCCCCTTCCGCGTCCTCTTCGCCAGCCTAATCGGCACAACCATAGAATTTTTCGACTTCTACATTTACGCCACCGCCGCAGTCCTGGTATTTCCCACATTATTTTTTCCAAAAGACGATGCAACTATTGCAGCTTTACAATCACTAGCAACTTTCGCTTTAGCTTTTTTCGCGCGACCAATTGGTTCTGCGTTATTCGGTCATTATGGTGATCGCATTGGCCGTAAGGCGACTTTGGTGGCAGCTTTAATGACGATGGGTTTATCCACTGTGTGTATAGGTTTGTTACCTTCGTATGAATCGATAGGAATTGCGGCGACTGTGTTGTTGTGTTTGTGCCGTATTGGGCAAGGTATAGGTTTGGGTGGCGAGTGGGGTGGGGCGGTGTTGTTGGCGACTGAGAATGCGCCTGAAGGTAAGCGCGCTTGGTATGGCATGTTTCCACAGTTCGGTGCGCCTATTGGGTTTATATTTTCTACCGGTGTATTTTTATTTTTAACGCACAATCTAAATGATGCGGATTTTTTAAATTGGGGTTGGCGAATTCCTTTTGTCGCGAGCGCTTTATTAGTAATTGTTGGTTTATATGTGCGGTTAAGTTTGGAAGAAACACCAGCATTCAAACAGGCAATTGAAACAGATAAGCGTGTGCGTGTTCCTATTGTGTCTGTACTGACACAACACACGCGAGTAATGATTTTGGGCGCATTTCTGGCGATAGCAGCGTTTGCTGTGTTTTACATTACCACTGTGTTTTCGTTGGGTTGGGGAACCAGTAAATTGGGATATACCCGCGAAGATTTTTTAATACTGCAATTGTATGCCGTGTTTGCGTTTGTGATTACTATTTGGTTGTCGGCGCTTGTCGCAGACAAAATAGGTCGTCGCACCATGTTAATGATTGCGGGTTTTACCGTAATGGTTTTTGGATTGGGTTTTGCGCCCCTGCTAAATTCTGGCTCAAGCGTCGGGGTTTTAATTGCTTTGTCGCTTGGTTTTGGAGTTATGGGTTTAACCTATGGTTCACTGGGTACTGCGCTTGCTGAAATTTTTCCAACGGAAGTGCGTTACACGGGTACATCGCTTAGTTTTAATTTGGCGGGAATTATTGGTGCGTCTTTAACACCTGCGATTGCAAGCTGGCTAGCAACTAATTACGGTCTTCCTTTTGTGGGTTATTACATTTCAATAGCAGGACTATTAACGCTTCTTGCCGCTTTTGCTTTGTCGAAGTCATTGGGTAAATAATAATTTGGGTCAGAATAATTTGGGTTAGAGTAGAATGGCACTTACTTAAGCCGTATTAACCGTAGTTTAAGCGGCCAACAAGCGACTCAGGGAGTCGTCATCCTCGCGAAAGCGTCGGACTAGATTGCAGCCACACTGGATACCCGCTGTCGCGGGTATGACGAGCTTAACAATAAATTCACAAATAAATTTATAAATTCATTTATGAATAAAATAAAAAAATCCCGGTTCATTGAACCGGGATTTTTTTACATCAGTGTTAATGATTGATTTGAAAAGCTAACCAAATTTTTATTTCAACTGGAACTGCCATTGTTGGTTTGCACCACCGGAGTAATCCCACTGCTGAATGCCTGCGCCATCGCTGGTTGATACATCTTTTACATCCAGTGACTTATTGCTATTTTCAGCGATAACTTTGCAATAACCGTTGCCGAGGTCAGTCACTATCCAATGTTGATTGGTGCCGTTGGAATAATCCCACTGCTGAATGTTTGCACCGTTGCTGGTTGAAACGCCGCTAACATCCAATGACTTACCACTGTTATTGCTGATGATTTTGTAGGTGTTGCCCGAAAGTTGGGTGACTGTCCACAATTGGTTAGCTCCCCCGCCAAATGCCCATTGCTGAATACTTGCACCATTGCTGGTGGAGTTATTGCTCACATCCAATGCCTTACCGCTGTTTTTAGAAACGATGGCGTAAGTGCGGCCAGAAATAATAACGCCTGTTGCCGTGCTTGAGCTAACTACTGATGATTTACTGGAGCTGGCGCTACTCACACTGGACGGTGCGCTTGAGCTACTGACCACAGATGATTTACTTGAGCTCAGTGGAATTATGGAGCTAACCGAACTGATAGAACTTGCGGCGCTGGCTTTGCTGGAGCTTGTTGCACCCGCCAAGGTCAGGGTGAAATTATTCAGGTTAACTTCCGGGCCACTAAATTTAATGCGGATAATTTGACTGCCGGCCGCCAGATTAACATTACTTGAACTAACACTTGCCCACGTATTCCAATCCCCGGTTGAAGTAATACTAACGGTAGATAACAGCTGGCCACCGACAATAAATTGAATTTGTCCGGTAGTTTGTGGTGTGGCGACACGATAACTCAATGAGTATGTGCCAGCTTGCTGCACATTAACGGTGTACTCCAGCCATTCATCTTGTGCTACCCAACCGATGTTGTAGTTGGATTGGCCATTGTCGACGGTGGTAGAAATATCCACGTCGCTCGTGCGGTAGGCACCACCGCTATTACCACTGGTGGTGTCTGAATAACTTAGCCCTTGGCAACCCAAATCAAAATTCTCAGCTTCAACCGTGCCGGGGATAGTAGCGGCCTGACCCGTATAGGCTGAGCGCTGGCCGTTACAAGGTGTGCAGACTTTTACTTCCGCGCTACTAGTGCACGCTGCCAGAGTTGTTACCACATAGTTGTAGCAAGTTTCACCCATCAACCCAAAGTCATTGAATGCAGTGCTATTGGCTGCGAGGCTACCCACTTGAATACCATCGCGAGTGACTCTGTAACCATCTTCACCGCTGGCGTTATCCTGCCAAGTGAGGTTCACGGTTGAAAAGGATGTCGCATTACCGGTGAGTGACCCCGGTGCTTTGACGCTGCAGGCCGGCTTGGTTGCATCGTAAAAATCCTGATGCCATACCAAACCGGGAGCACCATTGCCGATATTATTTTTCGCGAAATCTATTGCACCGTTGTAGCTACCTGGATTGCTACTGCCGCTATTGATGGCTGATTTCACAACATCGTAGGCTGCGTTAGGGTTAACGGTCCACAAGGTTTTATCGTGTGACATTTTCTTAAATGACCAAGGAAATGAACCGGCGATGTTGGCTGCTGACCAATCTGTCATGGTACGAAGAATAGACGAAGTGTCTTCACCGTATTCACCCAGGATTAATGGAATATTTAGTCTGTTGGTAATGGCCGCACGCCCATTCAAATCCCCAATGGCTGCGGCATTACCGCC
>JAYTSJ010000052.1:0-21102 GCA_043745725.1 Gammaproteobacteria bacterium
GATTTAAGCGTTGTTTGTACTTGCGCCAAAAGATAATTAGCTTTAAGAGAAATTAACGCAGCGATAACTTTTTGACTTTCATCCGAACTGTTGTTGTATACAACTACAACTTCTTCTACCCCATCGACAGTACCAATGATAGATTCAATTTCACCTAACTCAATACGATAACCCATGAATTTAATTTGAGTATCCATCCGCCCCAGATAAATAAAATTCCCCGCTTGATCGACCCGAACTAAATCACCCGTGCAATACAATAAATCATGAAATAAATTGTGGTGCGGATTTTGAATAAATACTTGTTTAGTGCGCTCTGTATCCCCAAGATAACCATAGGCAACCGATAATCCACGCACCAACAACTCGCCTTCAATACCTGTGTCGGGAGCGTTAATAATTCTGCCATCTTCAACACGAATTAATAAATCCATATTAGGTCGCGCTTTACCAATGGGAATACTCGTGCATTCTGGCCCCGGTGGAGTTGGTATTGTGTAGTAGCTGCAGTCCACGGTAATTTCCGTTGGGCCATACATATTGGTAAATGTCACATGAGGATAAAGCTTCATCCACTCTGCTGTGACGGCAGGCGGTAAAACTTCACCCGCGGCAATGAGATGTTTCAGTGCAGGAAAACTATCTGGTTTTAATCTGCGCGATTTATGCAGCATGGTTAATACCGATGGCACACAGAAAAATATACTGATCTTACGCTCTGATAGCCACTTCACTAAAAAGGGTAACACTGCATTTAATTCTTCATGCACTAAATGCAAAGTAGCACCCGCTTTAAACGCGGTATAAATATCAAAGGTGGAATTATCAAAATATAAGGGCGCATGGTTGGCAACTTGATCGTCTGCATTTATTTTGAAATTATCCACACAGAATTCAATGTAATCGACAATCGCTTGATGGGGAATCATTACACCTTTTGGTATTCCCGTAGAGCCAGACGTGAACAATACATAGGCGATATCAAGCGAGAGATTTTTATACTGTAAGCTGGAGGTATCACCACACGTAGAGGCATCACCAAATGTAGAGGTATTACTATAGGTAAATGCTTCGACGTTAATCAACTGCACCGAACTATTCGGGAGCAGCTCTTTAAATCGTGCTTCGCTAGCATTATCCACAATTAGCACACGCGCTTTACTGCTCGCTAAAATTGCCTCCAAACGCTGCGCTGGCGAATTGAAATCAACCGGGACATAAGCTGCATCCGCTTTTAAAATACTTAAAAAAGATTTAGCTGAATTGACACTTTTTTTCATAAAAAAAGGTACTAGCTCGCCAGCCTTTATCCCTGCGCGTTGAATACAGCGTGCAAACGCATTAGAAAATAGCTCAAGCTCTTTATAAGTGATCCCAACATCTTCACAACATACAGCGAGTTTGTCTGGATACTTTTGTGCACTTTGGCTGAAATACTGTTGAACAAGATGAACCATCAAGATTTCCTTTTTTAAATGGATTAATTGATTACTGATATTCGTCAGAAAATTTCTTACGCATATAGGCCATCAAATCATTACGATGTTGTAAACGCGAAAAGGTATGATTAGCCCCGGCAAATGTTTTCACCCGAATGATGCCGGAAGACTGGCCTTTTTTCAGCGTCCGCTTGGCTTGCGATTTCACTAACTCCAGCCCTGGATCAGAAGCAGAAATCAGCAAATTAATAGGAATATTAGCCTGAGTGATACGGAGTAAATCCGCTGACAAAGGCGAATGTTCGTTTAACACACTTTCGCGAAGATGTTTCACTATCACTCTTGTGCGCTCAACAACGCGATCTTTTATAAACTTAACAATGGAGCCGGTGGACGCTTTACCGGTCAAAAATTTTAACCATTTTTTTGGATCACGCATTGAACTTGAATAATATTTTGAATCCTGGGCGATTTGAATATCACCGGGAATATCCAACGTCATTCCATCTTGCCAATAAAAAACCAAAGGGTTGATAAGCATAACTTCACGAATAGCTGGAGCACCAAGCGATAACCCACCATGAAAAGCAGCGTGTGCGCCAGAACAAATTCCACCTACAATAAAATCTTGTGCGAGCCCGCAATGTTTCAAGTAAGCCATAGCCGTTGCAAGATTAGCTTGCGTAGTGGTTTGAAACGGATGATTCTCGCGAATAAGATCTGGTTTAAAACTATCGCCAAGGCCTTCAATATCCAGGCGAACACACAACAAACCAGCTTCTGCAATAGTTCGCGCCATGTGGGTATAAACTCGATTGGGGCCTACATGATGCACAGCACCAGAGTTAAGTAAAATAACCAGGGGGCGTTTTGTATTAACCGTTTTAGGGCGAGTTAATATGGCGAACAAACGCTGTTGAATAAAATTATTTTGTGCATTTGTTGTAGTACTAATAGCGTCATACCAAATTCCTTTTTCTTGAATTCCCTCGTCTAAATTTATTTCACTCAACATGGGTAACGGTTGATAGGCTTCAAAAAAACAATGCGTACCTTTAGCCAACCATGTTGCAGTTGCCGCTATAGCTTGATGCGGGACCAACGTCTGGTGCGGAACCGCTACCATGTCCTCATAACCAGGTTGGCATTGAATCTCTACTTGATTACCTTGCGCTTGTAGCTGATTAGTAAAGCTATCGTTATTATTACCATCCTCGCGATAAATACACAGAACTCGTGTACTTGAAGCCAATGATACGTCCATTAAATTAATTGTTTTTAAAGTATTTGCCGTGGCATGCGACATTAAAAATCCGGCGAATTCAGTGTAGTCAGCATCTGTCTCTTCGCTATCAACACCAAACTTAGCGAGCGCCTGCAGCTCACGCAGATAACGCCTGCCCTGCACTATGGGCTCCCACACAATAAGATGATCAGCCTTCAACGTTTGTGCTGCTAAATAAGCGAGTGTGGCACCGAAGCGCAAACCTGCGAGACAAAGTTGATGTTCCGGATTTGCCTCGCGCGCTTGTTCAGCAATCGCTGTGATATTAGCTAACCAAATTGGCAAAAGATCATCCGGTAACTCACGCCCTGGAGAATCGCCTGTGCTTGAATAATCAAAACGAATCACCAGACAACCAATCGCAGCCAGTTGATCAGCCCAATGTTGAAATGAACGGTGGCTGTGAGTGTATTCATAACCCATTGGGTAGCACAAAATCACTATTGTTTTGCGCGTAATTTCCGCACAAGAAAAATGTTGCCACGCAAATACAGGAGCAGATTTTGTAACAAAATAACCAAACTGCCGCGCAACCTGATGGCAACTTGGAGAAAAAAGATAAGGTGTTTTCGTTGGCGCAGTATGAATTGCGCCAGACAATACAGTAGGTATTGAATTAGGTTCGGGCGTTAGCATCTGATTCGCAAAGATTCCTGTAAATTAATCGCTTCTAAATATCCTTTCAACGGCATAGCTTCGGATAACGGCATAGCTTCAAAAGTGTTTTCACTGCGCGCTATTATTTCTATCAATCTATTCGGTGCGAGATGAAAATAGTTGTTAGATAATTGAAATCCGGGCAAATCTAATTTTACCCACTGCAAAAAAACCGGGCTCAATATTTTAATCGAATATTGTCCCGATGTAATTTCCGTTGCTTCTATATTAATTCCTTGTTGCCGCTGCCGCGATAAAAATTCTCGCTGCGGAAAATAAAAATCTTCACTCACTAGCGCTTCAGTTTTTGTATCAAGCAAACGTGCGTGTAGTAACCGATGTTGAATAGGGCCAAATCTATAACTGTGGGGAAGATCGGTAAAGTGTCCGATTAACGCATCTGCCGTTAATGTTTGCTGACTGCGTGCAGGCAAATGAATTAAATGATTTACCGCAATAGTTTCAGCATCCTGCGCATTGTAGCCATGCAGCTCTATTCGCAAATCCCGCCCTTGAGCCGTTTCGTTTATCAGCTCAATCACTAAACCATTTAAACCGCGATCAAGCAAAAATATAGCGCAGGGCTGACATGCCCTCTTCCAACTATAATAGGCCGCCTTGGGTTGACCAAGACTATCTATCAAGCCCCAACCAGCACCCAATTGTAGATCGCGCCAGAACCACATTAGTGCTCCCGAGCAAGGAGTAAATTGGGAACGCCACAGCGCAATTGTCTGCGCCATTATTTCCCCTGTTAGCACTCGCGAATACTCAAGGTAACGCGGAGTATCGTAAGCACGCAATGCGACGGGATTAACACCATAGAGTTCGGTTAGATAAAAATCTCGCACATCCTCAAAATCCCAACCAGAACTCGCCATTCTCGGCACGCCCTCTTGCCACAAAGGACTGTGCATGTAGGGTTGTTTGCCTTGAAATAGTTTATCCAACGTATTGGCTTCTGGAATATTAGAAAATGCCAGGCATTCGGTAGCAAACTTTACCTGCGACAATTCTGCATCCGCTAACGGCTGGCGATAAGCACTAACACCGTAGTAATGGCTAGTGCCTATATTGGGAAGAAAAGGTAAATCACCTTCGCAGGGAGAGGATGGAAAATAAGCTATCCCCGAGTGTAATTGCTCGCAGCGTTCAGGTAATTGCTGATCAAAGAAAGCATTCATATAGGCTGATTTCGGCAAGCCCACCATAGCAGCTTGCATATAAACCTCATTACCACCGCAATAAGCCGCTATGCAGCAATGGGCAGATAATCGGCGTAATTGGTGTTGTACTTCGGTATCGATAAGCGCGGCAAAATCTTTGTCTTGCGTTGGGTAATCCATATTGGCAAACATAAAATCTTGCCAAACAAGAATGCCTAATTCATCGCAAAGACTGTAAAAATCATCCGACTCATACGCCATAGTGCCATTGATGCGCAGCATGTTGACGCCAGCGACCCGCGCCTGTAGCAAACTGTTACGCAATTGTTCAGCTGAGCTAGATAGAGTCATCACATCCTGGGGAGTCCAGCAGGCGCCACGACAAAAAATTTCTTGCCCATTGATAACAAAAGCTAGTTTCCCGTTATCTCTACATAGCTCTACCGACTTAAATCCAAGCTTACCCAGTGGGAAGTTGAATGAGTGATTAGTTGTAACTTGCAATTCGGCCGCCACTAACGACGAATCACCATGAGTGTGCGGCCACCAACGGGGCATATCCGCTAGTGTCGTGGTTATTTCAGCGATCCATTTCCTGGGCTCTTGCTGCTCGGTCACTTGACGATGAAAGGTTAAGGGCAGCTCTTGATTGCCAATCTTTAAACATGCTGTGGGGATTTGACCTGTTGCAACTTCAAGAGTGAAGTTGGCTTTCACCCACGCTGAGCTATTGCTATCAGAAGCACTACTAATGTGGCTGAAGCCTGTGGTGATATGGCTATCACACAGAACAACGTCAGCCTTTTCGTAGCAATGTACGGCTTGCCAAGGGCCTATCACGGGTAAAGGCTGCGTCCAACCGGGCATGCGCCCTAATAAACTGGTACGAAACCAACGCAATTGTTGTTGTTCTACGAGTGGGGTTTTCCAACTTGGTCGAGGACGACGCTGCCCAAGAGCTTGAGCCAATGAGCGGAAACACAAATGCCAGCGATTGCGCCCAGAGATAAGCGGTGCCTGTAAACACAGGGGAACAAACATGGACTGACTGGTAGCGAGTAATTGTTCGTTAAGCCAAACTTCGGCAAGTGTCGCCAACCCCGTAAAAATGATTTCCAACGCTGAAGTATTAACCCCTTCTGGTAAATCGCATTCGGCGGTATACCACCAGTCCGCATCATCTATATTCGATGTATCCAAATCATGGGCAATACAGTGTTGCGCGACTGTTCCAGGAACTTGTGTGGGTTGCCAGGCGGATGTAGCTAAGTGCGCAGGCAGGTTAACGGCCCCTGCAGCGGTTTTTTGAATGTGCCAACCACTAAGAAGTAACTCTTGATTAATACCGGCGCTATGCAGGCAGAGGGAGCAACCCTGTGGTTTCATAAAATATCTTCCGTTAATTCAGTCGGCCTTAAAAAAGTCCTAGGTGCGTAAGTAGCAGCGCTTCAACACATCCATACCCGTTTGCCAATCTCGCCCCATATCATCAATAGCGGCGCCATCAAGTTCACGCTTACGCGCCATGGCTCTGGCCAATTGAAATTGAAAAGTTTTTGCATTGACGGTAATGCGCCCGAAAGCAGCAATAGCATCTTGTAATCCTTCTTCACCCTGCGCTTGCAACCAGCGTAAATAAGTTTCAACCAACTCAAAACAAGCACCGTACTGACGCAAATTAGAGAAAGAATATAAGTGAAACGTTTCTATAGGTTGCGCTTGCAGCCAGATAAAATCCTGTGCAAATGCTGTTTTAAAATGGGTAAAAGGATTTTGCTGAGGGATAAGGTGTAAATGTTCTTTGAGCAACGCCACAGATGCTTTCAGTAGCGCTGCGCCCGTAGGAGTCGGGTGCAAATAACGCAATTTCACGTACTCAATATACGTAGGCAACATCCGCTCATGCACCAAACCATCAACTTGAAAAATCGCACGATAATCTTCACCGGAAAGTTCGTAATAACCTTGATTATGAAAATAGCCCATGACTTCTTGTGTACGATCTAGTTTGTTTACCGCGATAGTAGATTTTACATGCGCAAGTTTGTAGGCCATACCTTGAGTATCGGGCAAATAGTAAGAATCCATCTCAACCAAAACTGGCCTGCCTGCCAAAACCTGCTGCTCGATAAGCTCTGGCAGATTGCGCCACGGATTAAACTCTTGAATCTCCAGGCCATACAATTCGAATAAATCTTTGTGCGGGAATTTAAAAAAACCCCACTGATCTACTTCGTAATCAATCGTCAGAGTAAAAGGCAGCGCTGCTAGAGGTTCAAAACCCAGACTATGAATCAATTCCACCAATACATCTACATAGCAATTAGTTTCAGCCCAATTACGATCACCTTGGTGAATACAATGTCTGGTGTAGCTCGTCGGATTAAGCGGCAGAATTTCACTCATCGGCCATCCCTTACCATAATTTGCATGGTGGAATTGTGATTGCGAATTCGATCGTTATTGACCATCAAGGCAGCACCGTAAGCATCGCGTAGGTGCCGGCCAAGACTGATCGGTGAATCATTTTTATAACCCATAATGCCAACGATCATCATTGTTTTCGAAACTATCTCAACTAATAATTCGGAGCTGCATAATTTCAGATTATTTACTCCAAGCGCATAAGAAAATTGTTCGAACGCTTCGCTATCATTGGTCAATAATTTTTGCTGATAATCATTAAGTGTCATTTGCACATTCGCGCGCATGTTGTAAAGCTGCTCATCCACTTCGGTAAGTCGCAATGCTGAAATAGGTGGCGTAGCAGGATTTTTACGTGCAGCGGCGCGCACGGTACTACGAGCAATAGCCACGGCATCTTGCGCCAGGCCAAGCCAAAGCGAGCCCCATACCAAATGCGAAACCGGATGCATAGTGCGCGCTAAAATATCGGCAAAAGGTACTGGTTGAATTTGTTGAACATGACCAGTTGACTGAAGATGAAAACCTGAACTGCAAGTGCCGCGAAAACCCAGCGTATCCCACGTAGAAATGGGATCGAGTTTGGCAGCACGACGATCCACCAGCACTTGTAATTGATCTGACGGCATAGCGTCACTATTTTTACGACACGTCACTAAAATAAAATCAGCTTGCGCACCGTAGGAAATAACCGGGGCTTGTTTTTCTAACGTAAAACTATCGTCCGTAACCTGAACCGCACATTGACTACTGCGCAAATCCCCACCAACACCCAACTCAGTCGTGGCCGACGCAAGCAAATATTGCTCGCGCACAAGATCACGTAAAAAATTTTGAAAAAAATCCGCGCCTTCGCAGTGATGCACTATGCAAGCAACCTGAATTTGGTGCATAGCAAAAATCATCGCTGTAGAAGCGCAATAGCCACCGAGAATTTCACAAAGCTTGCAGACCTGAGTGATGCTCAAGCCCATGCCACCCATTGCTTTCGGTACGTATACACTTAACAATTTGCACGATTTAAATGCATCAAAAGCTTCCTTGGGGAAACGAGCATCTCGATCTACATCAATTGCGATTGGGCGAATGAGATCACGACCAAGCTGCTGCACATGCGCAAGCAACATGTCAAATTCCTGTTCGGCATTGATACTCGTATTCATAATCTGTTCCCTACAATTAAAGTTGCATAAATTAAGGTATTAGCGGTTAAGCAATTCCGTTACTGTTTCTACTAGAGACTCAATGGAACTAAAAGTTTTGCGGTTAAGTTTGGTATCCGGAAACTCAATGTCAAAAGCATCTTCAATGGCTAACATAATGTTAACAGTACTTAGCGATGTCAGACCATTATCATAAAGATCGTCTGTCAATGTGAGAGTGTTTACATCTTGCGGAAGTCTTGCGTGTTTGGTCAAAATATCGCGAATGGTACTGGCATGCATAACAATATCTCGAAAAAAGGTAAGCCTACTTAGGGATGAAGCAATTGTTGGAGCATACAGCAATTGCATAAATACTTTATTTTAAAAGAGGTTATGGGAAATTATGCATCTTGCTACCATCTTAAAATCTGAAAATGAAGAAAAGTCGCATTCTATCATTAGCAAATACACTTTATTAAGCCTCTAACATAAAAACTCTTTTGCTTTCTACTGATCAAGACAACTTAACAAGCCTACTGGAGAGATAAACTTTATAGCTCACGCAATACGCATAGCAACAAAAAGTAGATACTGTGTCGAAAAGTATATGCTGTAGCCAGATGATAAAACAAAGGAACCACTTCTGCAGTCACGTGTCCTAAAACTGCTTCACTCATGACCATATCAAAAGTGCTGCCATATTTGCACACGCATTAACGATATTGATGGGTTTAGATTGACACCAAGCGCCGAGCCACACAGAATCGCCGGCTAAATTGAAACATCAGGAAATTGGCTGAATGAATACTGTTACCATCCCGCGTTTGTTTAAACAAAGTGCTCTATTACTCTCATTGATAGGCTTTAGCCTGCTATTAGCCGCTTGCGGCGGTAGTGATAAAAAAAATACTGCTAGCTTATCTAGCCTTAGCAGTTCCAGCGCTCATATTTTTGTACCCACGCCGGTTCATCCTGCAGGCTCCGGCACATGGCCAGCTGTAAATGTGTCGGCAAACCATTCTAAAACGCTTATATTTAAATGGACTGATTCAAGCATCCCTGTCGACACCACCTACTACAAGCTATTTAAAAAAGCTGACAAAACCGACAATAACAGTAGCTTTGTACAGGTTGGCCTTAATCTTCATGGCACGGTTGATCCTGTTAGCCATATGATAAGTGTGACTGACACAGTTAGCGTTCACCTCACCGACTGGCTCAATAGCCTCTATAAAATACAAGCCTGTAGCGATTCCGCAGCCTGCGTAGATTCCGATGACATAATCATCGACAGCGCTATGCTTTCAGCTATTACCTACATTAAAGCCTCCAATGCAGAAGCCGATGATTGGTTTGGTTGGAGCATTGCTATATCCGGTGATGGGAAAACCTTAGCCGTTGGCGCGCCTGCCGAAGACAGTAAATCAAACGTTATTAATGGCGATAAAGCCAATAACGACAGCCCTAATTCTGGTGCTGTGTATGTATTTGTTAAAGATGAATCCGGCAACTGGCAAGAACAGGCCTACTTAAAAGCATCTAATACTGAGCAACCCAATATAGAACCTAATTTAACCTTGTTGCCGAATGACCGCTTTGGTTATCAAGTAGCGCTCAGCGCAGATGGCAATACTCTGGCAGTAAGCGCGATTTTGGAAGACAGCTTATCAATTGGTATTAACTGTAATGACGGGGATCTCGAATACACCACTACAAGCTTAAGTAGCAGCTCGACCGTGAGTATTTTAGTTCACCAAACGACTGATATAGGCGCTATTTATATGTTTAAGCGCACCGACAATGTATGGGCTCCGCCAACCTATATAAAATCATTTAAGAACTTTGTTAACTTACATTTCGGCAGTATTCTGGCACTTTCTGGTGACGGCAAACGGTTAGCGGTAGGCATCCCCGGTAATTCAGTTTTCGGAAGTGGTATTTCTGGACCCAGCAGTGTGAGTAGCGAATGCTTTAACTTTAACGCCAGCCCCAGCTCAACTAGCAGCGTTTCAAGCAGCAGCTCAAAAAGTAGCTCGTCAACCTCTAGTAGCTCCTTACCCGGCGGAGTCAACTCAGGCGCTATTTATTTATATAAGATAGATGACCTTGGTAATTGGAGCGAAGATGCTTTTATTAAAGCACCCGACGCAACTGCGGCAAGCAATTTTGGGGCGAGCGTTGCGCTGTCTTTTGATGGCAGCACTTTAGCAGTAGGAGCTGATGGTGAAAATCTTGATAGCAACTCAAGCCAGGCAACGTTTATAGCAAACACATTAAGCTTTCCCGTATATGCAGGAGCTACCTACGTATACACATCTACAGATAATCAATGGTCGTTTCAACAAAAACTAAAAGCCTCACGCAACTTATTGCATCAACAATTCGGTATTAGCGTGGCAATTTCTGGTGATGGAAATACCATCGCTGCCGCGGCTACGGGAGACTTTAATGTAAACGGCGGCGTCAATCCTATTGCCGACGAAACCACTCTCAATAATTTGCGAGTTGAGGCATTGTTGGGGACACTGCTTGTAGCGGATGAAAATAAATTGCAAATAGACTCTGGCGCCGTCTTTATCTTTGCGCGCTCCAACAATTTATGGAGTCAGGAAGCATACCTAAAGAGTCAATACCCACAAGATTCATACAGCTTTGGGAATAGCATGGCACTGTCATTCACTGGAGATGTTTTAGCAGTTGGTTCATTTCTGGAATCTAGCTTGGCCACAGGTATTGGTGGCGATATAGTCGATAAATCATCGCAAAGTTCGGGAGCGGCATTTCTATTTAAACGCACGACAGGAAACTGGCTGCAAAAAAGCTACATAAAAGCACCTAATACCGCTGCAAATGATCGCTTTGGTCATGCGCTAGGACTGGATGACACTGGTGACACATTAGTGATAGGCGCCCACCGCGAATCCAGCAAGGCAACTGGTATTAACGGCGACCAAACGAACGATCCGGATAATCCGAACGATATTAACAAGACGAACAAAGCTTCCGGAGCTGTCTATATATATTAAATTTTAATACTTTATCCGTATCTTTAATTAGCAAAAAGCCCGCAATGCGGGCTTTTTGTTTTTAAACAATTTATTTAAATTCTACACCAAAGCTCTACGTCAAGATTCTAACCAAACATCCCTCACCCAATACCAAATGGTTAACCAATTATCATCGGTCAATTCACCATCGCGCCAAAACACAATTTCACCTTCGGGTTCCACGCAATAATAAGCACCATTCACTTCACACAAAGGCATTAAATAACGTGGTACACCAAGCGACCAAGCGACCGCAGTGACTTCAGGCAAATAAGTGTGCGAGTTAGGGTCAGCAACGGTTACTGGCTCTAATGACCCGTAAACAACATCACTTGCCAGCAATAAATATTCGCGCATATCGCGAGGAATAGGCAGTAATAATTCCTCTTCAACCTGAACGAGCTGATCGTGATCAGGTAAATCCAGGGGTACTGGCACAGTTTCATTATATTCACGCAATAATTCTAAAATTTCTTCCATTATTTAACCCTGTAAATTTAATTCTTTAAATACCTAAAATAAGTTATTTTTTTCTAGTTTTTGACGTTCACGTTCATAATCATTATAGACTGGCGGTAAATGCTTTAAACATTCGTCATGCTCAACAGTGTGCAACAAATTACATTGATTTTGTTGCTTAGTTTTCATAACCTCATAAACCTGACGATTGGAACAGGCCATAAGCTATCTATTTAAAGCTGCGTACTTAGTAATGCGATAAACAATAGATAACGCATTGTAAACTCCTTAATGTTCAAATAGGGATAACTGAGTATCGACTAGTTCGCTCAAGGATTGTTCCATAAAGTGCAAAATACTATCCGCCACCGGCCTTAATTGTTTATCAATATAATGTTGATAATCAAGCGGGCTTTGTTGCGCCGCAACGGGTTCTGCGCCCTGCTGAGTTATCACATAATCAATCCAATCTCCGCGCCGCAATGATTTTCCTGTTCGCTGCACATACTTGTGTGCAGCTTGTACTTGCGGTGGAATATTTTTTTGATATTCATGCAAGTGCCTGCGCAAACGTTTGCGATAAATTAAATCGGCATTGCGTTTTCCTGCCAACACCTCGGCTGTTATTGCACGAACAAACTCACTATAATTTTCACCAGCAAAGATTTTACCATATAGCTGCATCTGAAAGTCTTTCGCGAGGCGAGTCCAATCTGTGCGTACACTCTCTAACCCTTTAAACACTAATTCGTGTTTACCCAGATTATCCACAACCCCGGCGTAACGTTTTTTAGTACCCACTTCTGAACCACGAATAGTTGGCATTAAAAAACGCAGGTAATGTGTTTCAAACTGAATTTCTAAATAATTAGTGATTGAATGCTCCGCAGCGACCGTTATTTTCCACCACTGATTTAATTCGCGCGCCAACCGCGCTCCAATTTTATGGCATTGCGCCTGGCTTTTGGATGGACGACCCACACAATTATTTTCCAACCAGACAAACAGCGAATCAGTATCGCCATAAATAACAGCATAACCTTGTTGCTCGATCCAATCGCGGCTGCGTTGAATAATTTCATGTCCACGTAAGGTAATAGAGCTGCATACCCGCGGATCAAAAAAACGACAACCCATAGAACCCAACACGCCATAAAAAGAATTCATAATAATTTTAATGGCATGCGACAAAGGTGCATTTTTTTCTTGTTTCGCAAGATCTCTTGCATGCGACAAATGTTCAATCATCTGCGGCAAGATATAACCTTCACGCGAAAAATAAGCACCATTAAATCCTTGTACAATTTTTTCCGGCAATAATTGTTGATGCTGTGCAAGCCAAAAGGCACAAGGGTCAATTAAAAAAGTACGAATAATGCTGGGATATAGGCTTTTGAAATCGAGGACTAACACATTGTCATAAATGCCGGGACGTGAATTCATTACGTGGCCACCAGGGCTGACAACATCAGATTCCAGCTCACCAAGATTAGGCGCCACATAACCGCGCCTATGTAATCGTGGCAAATAAGAAAACTCAAATGCTGCTACTGAACCACCAATTCTATCAAGCAATAACCCCGTCAACTGACTGCGTTCAATTGCAAAATGCAATAATTTTTTTTCTACAAAAATGTCCCACACTAATTCACAATCACGTAAATTATATTCTGCCAGTGAAATTTTATTCTCAACAAATAAGCGAGCAATATCTTCACCGCGATCATTGCCATGCAATAATTTTCCTTTACCTAATAACTCTTCAGCAACATATTGCAATGAAAAGCTTTCGAAACGAATATTAGCCGCCTTTAATAATTCAATACCATCCAGAGCTACACGCCCCGGGATAACCACAAAACGCCGCCCTGAATCACCCTCTTCTTGTCGCCAATGCAACGGTTGTTTACCGCGACCAAGCGCTAAGGATATGCCGAATCTCTGACACAAGGTTTCCAGTACCCACAAATCAAATTGCACTAGGTTCCAACCGATCAAAACATCGGGATCATAATTACTTAACCAACAGAAAAAAGCCTCAAGGCAAAGTTTTTGCGTGGAATAATATTCAAGTGTAGATGTAAATTCACCTTCGCCCACCATAAATACTTTACGCACTTCATCTTGCTCTGCATTTTGCTCTTCATTTTGCTTTTCATCTTGCTTTTCATCGTCCTGCGCCCAAACCGCAATAGAAAATAATTCCCGAGCATCCATGGATGTTTCAATATCAAGCGATACAGCTTTCAGTGCGGGACGGTATTCACCAGGCAACAACCGAGGATTAAAAATCGGGGTTAATGGTGGAAGTTTTGTGTTATTAAATTCAGACAGATTAAGTTCAGCAGCAGCGGTAATAAAACGCTCCATTAAATAGCGTTCATGAGGGCGAATATCCGCCTCCCAAAACTCCAGGCGATTTGCAGAGAGTAGCTCTTGTGCCGTGCGTGCAACACGCTGACTTTTAAAATAAAGTGCATTCACTGGCTGATTGCGAAAGGTTTTTAAATCCACTTCCGTCATACGCCATCCATGAAGATTTTTTAGTAGCAGTTGAATTTTCTCAGCCTGAATTCGCGCAACAAAAAAAACAATTTCTTGTGCGGTGATTTGTGTCCAGAGTGCACCCTGCTCTGTGGCCCACCAAAAATCCAGGAGAATACCAGCAGGAGTGTCGCGCCATTGGCGAGTCAACAAAAAAGCATTTAGCATAACAAAGTTAAAATGAGGATGCAGGAAGAGAGCGTTTTAAGAGTAACCGACGACAGTCCGCTATCGCCGCTTGAGTACGAGAAATATACGAAGACATCACCAGCGAGTGATTAACAACAAAACCAAAACCATCACCATTTAAAATGACAGGGCTATACACAGTTTGCTGAGTTGCCTCCAGCTCACGAATAATTTGCTCATAACTCGCCTGTGCATCTTTCTCCATTAACACACTGGCAAAATCTATTTCCAATCCTTGCAAGAGTGCAATTAATGCCCACGAAGAACCCCGCGCCTCAAAAAATACATCATCTAATTGTCGCCAGGGAGTTTTAATATATAAACCATTAGAACTTGTTTGAGTAACGGGCATGGCCGCATTGTCTGTATTAATAACGGGACCAACACTTGCTGTTAAACGTTGCGATAAATTTTTTAATCGCTGCTCAACACCCGCCAAATAATCATTCAAATGTTGTGCGTCAGCATAAAAATAAGTACCAGTATTATCGGGCTGCGATAAATGCAATAAGTATTTTTTTAAATGTTCAACGCCAGCAGTG
The DNA here is from genome assembly GCA_043745725.1 of Gammaproteobacteria bacterium. GTDB lineage: Bacteria > Pseudomonadota > Gammaproteobacteria > Pseudomonadales > Cellvibrionaceae > Cellvibrio. The sequence goes on from JAYTSJ010000052.1 coordinate 14,898, forward strand.
TATTGTGATTCTGTAGCAGGAAAAATCCAGGACTTAGTGGAAAAGTTCAAGCGCACTTCGGCCTTTTGCAAATCATTATCGACAATCATATTAGTTGCAGACTGGCTGAATGACACACGCAACATATGAGTCATATCGCGCACCTGTAACATAACACCCAATTCCCAATGCGGCATATTGTCCAGCCAGATCCCGGGCGGCAACAAATCATTCGTAAGATAACCGCCAGGTTTTTGCCAGAGAGTTTCCATAACAGCAATTAAAGTAGCCGTTGTGGCAACGCCCGCAGGCACAGTAGTGTTCGATCCATTTCCGTTTAACGAAATATCCTGTTCAAACAAAACTTGTTGTATAGCGATTTTAACCGGCAAAACTGCAGGTGAAATACTCCAGTAAATACCCAGCACAATTGCCACCACCAGGTAGCTACCCACTACAACTGCTGACGTACGCAATACCGGGCTGCCACGCGCAATATCATCTTGCGTTTCCTCGTATTCGTCACGCACTCGCCGCAATCCGTGAACCCACAGATGCCTCAGTGAAAGCCGCCCAAATAAGCGCATGATAATATCCTACTAATGGCCATGAATCTGATCGAAAGCACTTTTCGCTCGCGCAATAAGTAATAACTTTTTTCCATTACTTAGGCTTACATCTAATTGTAGCTCGTCGCCAGTGACGAGTGAGTTTTTTAATCCGGTTAATTGTAGGTGTTGGTTCGCGGGCTTTAGCTCAAGTGTTTCATGCGCAAGAATCAGCCAGGGATTTACTGCATCAACCGTCATAGGTATTGCGGGTACTAACACAATTCTTTTAATAGCTCGCGAAGTGACTTTGGTGATAGCTATTGGTTGGGTACTATTATTGTGAAGTGTAAAAAAAGCAACGGTTGTCTGGCTGCTACCCAAGGGTACATAAACAACAGCATTAGTAATGCTGATATCGGTTAGTACTTTATTGTTCAATGTATTATTGTTCGATGCATTAATAGGTAAGGTTGCAGCATGAAGCGACAAGGATTGAGCAGCAAATAAAATAAACTGACAGACTACCAAAGAACAATTGCGTTTTTGAGTTTGCATTTTCAATTCCCCGCTTACACTTTAGTGCTTTATATTTTTAGCGATAGACAATTTACTCTAAGGATGCGACCAGCTTAACGCGCGCTGGCTGGCCTATTTTTATATCGCCACGCACTAAAAATCCAGGGACTGCAGAACGCAACTGCTGATAAATCCAACGACCTTCTGCATCGCTACGCGCAACAATCAACACAAACTCGCCAGTTTGTTTGGCTTTTTGCGCAACACCACTAAGTTGCGAAATAATTTGCGCATCTTTTGCTTGTAACAATTTACCGTCCAATAATTGTTCACCTGCTACAGCAGCATAAGGCTTTGCTGGAGGTGTACTGGCGATCTGTTTACGAATAGTTTCTGCTGCATCCTGCACTACCGGATTATTGTCAATATCACGCGCATACTTAATCAAACTTTGCGCTTCACTAATGTTTCCACGCACAGCTGCAGTACGTGCAAGCTCGACATAACGCAAAGAAATAATTTGTAACCCAAGTTTGGCGCGCTCATTTTCGGAATCCATTAATAACACTGATCGATAACGATCATGAGCATTATCATTTATAGGGTTAAGTAATTTATTTTGCGACAATGCGTAATCGGCTTCGCTTAATAAACTTGCAATATGTTTTTGTTGCTCAGTGACTACTTGCACCGCCACCACCGGCGGTTGAGTTATTTCTGGAACGGGTGCTTCGGCTTGTTGTTTACTGGGGAAAAGTTGGCACGCACTCAGCAAGGTCGCAAGGCAAAAAACACACACGAAACGAATCACTAAGGTTAATACGTTGTACGACATAAACATTGCTCAACATCTCTGTTTAATGAATAGATTTTAAATGGATGACCGATAAACTGTGATGGCCTACTAGCCGCTTACCCAGCCTCTCGACTACACTGTTAACAATACTCAGCCACTTCGTTTTAGAGCGCCTATTATGCCAACTTCTCACCGATTACCGAGGGTTAATTGTGATCTTTTGTGCAAAGTGTTAATTGCATTGCTTTGTGTTCAGGTTTCTCTGGGTTTACTAACCCAATTGGCTTATGCCGATGATTTTGACAACGCTGGTAAGGCTACGTTAAACAAAAGTAACCTTACGAATGACTTACTCGCCAGCAAAGAAGAGTTCCTACCCGTCGCCCAAGCATTCAAAGTCAAAGCTGACGTTTCAAACACAACCAGTGAAGCGCAAACACTAAGACTCACCTGGGCAATTGCTCCGCAATATTATCTATACCAGGAACGGTTTAAATTTCATGCAACTTCAGACTTTGCATTAAGCCCAAGTTATAGCGAAGGCACGCTCAAATTCGATGAGTTTGCTGGCAAAAATATGACTGTTTTTCACAATCAGGCCACCATTGACTTCACCTTACCGGCAAAAACACCCGCATTTGATTTGGCCGTAACTGCACAAGGCTGCGCGGAAGCTGGTCTCTGCTACCCACCCTACACCCAAACATTACATATAGATCCAAGCTCAGGTAGCACCGCAATCCTCGCGAACGCGACTATTACTACTAACGTAAAAACTTCATCTAGCGTAAAAATCACCCCTGGCGCAAAAGATGTAAGCTCTGCACCCACTGAAGAAATTTGGCTCTGGCAGGCAATTCTGTTTGCCATTTTCGGCGGGATGATTCTCAACCTCATGCCCTGCGTCTTTCCTGTACTTTCCATCAAAGTCATGAGCCTGGTCCGAGCCGACAGTAAACGCCTGCGATTACATGGCTGGGCTTACACATTGGGAATAGCGCTATGTTTTGTCGGATTTGCGAGCATTTTACTGCTAGCCCGCCGCGGTGGCGAAGCAATCGGCTGGGGCTTTCAATTACAGTCGCCAGGGCTTATTACAGCACTCGCCTATTTATTTTTTGTGATGGGATTAAGCATGTCCGGTCTGATTCAATTCGGCGCACGCTGGATGGGCGCTGGTCAATCGCTCACCCAGAAATCCGGCCTAAACGGCTCCTTTTTTACCGGAGTGTTAGCGGCACTTGTCGCCAGCCCTTGTACGGCACCTTTTATGGGAGCAGCTCTTGGTTTCGCGTTAACCCAACCTGCAATTGCCTGTTTAAGTGTATTTGCTGCATTGGGGTTTGGTATGGCGCTACCATTATTGTTACTGTGCTATTCACCTTCACTCGCCGAGCGCTTACCCAAACCTGGTGTTTGGATGGAAACCCTTAAAGAGTTTTTAGCCTTCCCGCTTTACCTAAGTGCCATTTGGCTGTTATGGGTAGTAGGGCATCAAGCCGGTGTAGATTTAATAGCAGCGGTTTGTGCTGGCGCTGTTGCCATTGCTTTTGCTTGCTGGTTATTAGGCAGGGAAGCAACGTCCTGGCGTTTGCGATTCAATCAACTAATAGTGATGAGCTCCCTTGCTGTCGCAATTTACTTACCTTGGCAAATGCTCCAAAAAAGTCATTCAACATCACGCTGGCAAACCTACTCACCCGAATTAGTGAACGAACTACAGCAACAAGGCCGCCCCATTTTTATCGATCTAACGGCTGACTGGTGCCTGACCTGCCTTGCCAATGAGCGCCTCACACTCAAAAAAGCCGAAGTTGAAGCGGCCTTTGACGAATACAAAGTGGCAACCTTAAAGGGAGATTTAACTAACCCTGATCCTAAAATTAGCAAACTACTTGAGGAATATGGTCGCAGTGGCGTGCCTTTATACCTTTGGTTTCCTGCTAAACGGGCCGGAAAAGCAGATATTTTGCCGCAACTGCTTACACCATCCGTTGTAATTGACGCCATTAAAAACCAACAATGACAGGTTAGAGTATTTTTTACAGATATTCGTAACATTTAGCATCACAATTGAAGAAATTGCTATTTCTTCCCCATAAAAGCCGTCTTTTGTCATTAAAAATCGTCAAATAGACGGCAACTTGCTCTTTCATAGCAAATTCAGGCACTCAATAAATCACTCACCTATAGCAACTTCATCAATCGTGCCGACATGTGCCGGCATATTCAGCTATCTTCATTCAATTAAATAAATATCATTGTTATCGTGGACACAATGCATTTTTTCCGGCAAACTCCCCCAACTTTTTGAAATCCGAATGAAACTTGTACCTGACAATCAGGGTCAAACAGCGCAATTCACTGCTGTTTACAACAATAGGACTCACTATGGCGACTATTTTGGTACTTCACGGCCCTAACTTAAACATGCTAGGGCTACGTGAACCTGGCATGTATGGCGCTGCAACTTTAGCCACCATTAATCAACAACTCACGCAATTATGCCTGGATGCGGGCCACCATATTCAAACCCTACAAAGTAATGCCGAGTACGAATTAATTGACCGCATTCACGATGCCCGCAAAGAAGGTGTCGATTTTATTGTGTTTAACCCGGCTGCGTTTACCCATACCAGCATTGCTCTGCGCGACGCCTTGCTCTCAGTCGAAATTCCGTTTATCGAAGTTCATTTATCTAATATCCACAAACGTGAAATTTTTCGTCATCACTCTTATTTTTCTGATATTGCCCAAGGCGTTATTTGCGGTTTTGGTGCAGATAGTTACACGCTTGCGCTGCAAGCTGCCTTTAAAATTCTTCAACAATAATTATTAACTAACACTTACAACTCACAACTGTTGCACAAGAGGATCCTATGGATATTCGCAAAATTAAAAAACTCATCGAATTGCTCGAAGAATCAAATATCGATGAACTCGAAATCAAAGAAGGTGAAGAGTCAGTACGCATTGCTCGCAACGGCAGCAAAACTCAGTACATTCAAGCGCCCATGCAATCTTATGCTCAAGCCCCTGCGCAAGCATTCGCGCAAGCCCCTGCTGCAGCTCCCGCCGCCGCACCGGCTGCGGCTGCACCAACTGCTGTCACAGGCCATACGGTAAAATCGCCAATGGTTGGAACTTTCTATTTGTCTCCAAGCCCAGGCTCACCCGTGTTTATCGAAGTTGGTAAACAAGTCAAAGTTGGCGATGTAATTTGCATCATCGAAGCGATGAAAATGATGAATCAAATTGAAGCGGATAAAGCCGGTGTTATTGAAGCCATTTTGGTAACAGATGGCAGCCCAGTTGAATTTGATCAGCCGTTAGTAGTTATTGCTTAAGAGAAACTACGTAACGATTATTTGTTGTGGCTATTGCCCAATAAGGCCTAACAGCTAACTGCTGAGGATTCACCAATGTTTGAAAAAATTCTTATTGCTAACCGCGGCGAAATCGCATTGCGCATTTTGCGCGCTTGCAAAGAAATGGGTATTAAAACGGTTGCCGTCCACTCTCTTGTAGACCACGATTTAAAGCATGTTCGACTTGCCGACGAATCAGTATGTATTGGCCCCAACCCATCGGCCAAAAGTTATCTGAACGTTCCCGCCATTATTACCGCCATGGAAATTACCGACGCTGATGCGGTACACCCAGGCTATGGTTTTTTAGCAGAAAATGCTGATTTTGCCGAACGCGTACAAAAAAGTGGTTTCACTTTTATTGGACCGGATCCCGATGTAATTCGCATGATGGGCGACAAAGTGGAAGCTATTAAAGCCATGATTAAAGCGGGCGTTCCAACGGTGCCTGGCTCTAATGGCGCGGTTCCCTCAGACAACCCCGATGTTTGCATGGAGATTGGCCGTCGTATTGGCTATCCCATTATTATCAAAGCAGCTTCCGGTGGCGGTGGTCGCGGCATGCGTGTTGTACACGATGAAGCAACCTTGATGAACTCCATTCTCATCACTCAGGGCGAAGCTAAAGCGGCCTTCGGTGATGACACCGTCTATATGGAAAAATACCTGCAAAACCCGCGACACGTCGAAGTGCAAATTTTATCTGACGGCCAAGGCAATGCAATTCACTTGGGTGATCGCGACTGCTCTTTACAACGTCGCCACCAAAAAGTTTTAGAAGAGGCTCCTGCCCCCGGAATCCCACAAGCAGTACGCGAAGCTACTTACGCAGCCTGTGTAAAAGCTTGCGTGGAGATGGGCTACAAAGGTGCTGGCACCTTCGAGTTTCTTTATGAAGATGGCCGCTTTTACTTTATTGAAATGAATACTCGTATTCAGGTTGAACACCCCGTATCAGAAATGATTACCGGTATTGATTTAATCAAAGAACAAAT
>JAYTSJ010000053.1:0-5120 GCA_043745725.1 Gammaproteobacteria bacterium
TACGATCCGCTGCTGATAGTGTTTTCTCATCCACCGATTGCAGCTCACGCAATACATCCTGCGCCAGTTTTCGATTTTTTATTTGCGCAGCAGGTGAAATTGTAATTTCGAGCTTATCTTCAAAGCGCGCTTCACCGGTAGTTGCTGAACCTTCCAGGGGATCAAGCTGTAAGTGACGCTCAAAATATCGCTCAGCAATCGCTGCCAATTTTTCATCAGGAATGTTAATTTTTGTATCCGCATATGGCGTTACGCAGATACCCAGAAGAAAAGACATTAATAAAAATTTATACTTAATGCTCATTATTTCTATCCTTTTTAAAAACTTACGCCTCACTTACATAAGAATATAAGTTTTATAAATATTGTATGTCTGGCGAGTTCGGCCGTGAAATGCATTGAACCCGATGCTGTTAAATTAACATTCAAGAACTCAGGGAACGATATTCTATAATCAAACGAAGGATTTCATGATCACTAATCGCAGCTATTAGTGATTCATTCATTGATCGCCGTTGGGGTAGGTGAATATTAAATTTACTGAGCAAGACTTCTTCGACTTGCTTGTCCGAATTAGGGTCAATCTGTTTTCCTGCATAAACTGCTATCCGTTGGGAAATAAATTCTTTGCTCATTGTTACATTACCTATAGTAAAACCTTAAAAAATAAACCGATCACATGTAATTGTTTATAGTAACCATTACCGACTCAACGCTTAAATCAGTCCTGTCGGCTGTAAATACTAATGTTGTTTAGAGCGGGAGCAAAACTCCCGCTAATTGTTAATTATTTGTAATATTAAAATAGATCATTTCGGCGACTTAGTGAGTTTAGTTCATATAGTTACACTATTTAATAACGTTCACCATGCAACGATCAGCTAGACTTAAGCCGTAAGCTTAATTTAGGCAACTGGCATGCACCATTTTGTTCGACCCCATTCGGGGCTATGGTTAACCATCGGCTGGCTTTTCATGAGCAGCACCCTTAACGCCGCAAACGAAACACCGATGGTTATCAAAATCTCTACCACGCATGAACTTATTGCCGGGCAAAGCTATAAGTTTGATCTCAGCAAGCTTATCCTTGATGCAACCAAAGCCGAATATGGCGATTATCGCTTTGAATACTACTTGAATTCACCCAGTGCAAGCCGCCAGGCAATACTGTTAAAGCAAGGTGATCTCATTAATCTACTTTGGGGATCTGCTGGCACTGCAGCCAACAAAGTAGGGGCTATTATGATTCCCTATGATTTATATCGCGGCTTATTAGGTCGGCGCATTTGCATCATTAACAGCCACAACAAACTGTTATTTAATAGCATAACCAATGCCAATGCACTAAAAAATATTCGCATTGGCCAAGGCGTGGACTGGCCCGATATTGAAATTTATAAATTCAATAACATCACGACCATCCAAGCGCCCAGTTTCGAAGGCATGTTCGGCATGCTTACCCTCAATCGCTTTGACTGTATAGCGCTCGGCGTCACTGAAATTGATCAATTTTACCACGAAAACGTTGCGCAATTTCCTTCACTACAAATAGAAAAAAACCTGCTGCTTTATTACGACTTACCTATCTACATGTATATAAGCCCGCAGTACCCAAGAATTGCCGAGCGCCTCAAAAAAGGCCTGCAAAAAATTCTCGCCAATGGCGAGTTCGATCGTTTATTCGCGCGTTATTTTCACGACAATATCACTGCGCTGAACCTACAAGAGCGACGAGTTATTTGCCTAAAGTCACCCTACTTTCCGCTAGACAAACAATGCCAGCACATTGAACAAATCAATAATCTAGATGAGCAACAAATCTTTCCACCATTTTAAAATATATCGACCAACTTGCACTTAGGCATGCATTACGAAATAACGCCAGCACCAGTTTTCATCAACAACAAAAGCCAACGTTATATTTATAGCTATTCAAAATTAACATTATACTTCCTTGCTCATGTGCGTCATCTTGTGAGCGTGAAGCTCCCAGTTTTTTCCGTCAAAGGGTTCAATGTCAAAATTTTCAGGCTGCGGTTCAAGGCACCGGACATTTACATCGTAGCCGTCAGGATTTGAACGAGGAATATAAAATGATTTTACACCGCATATTTTGCAGAATCGATGCTGAGCAACGCCAGTATTAAACATATAGGTTGTTAAACTGGACTCACCTTGCAATAACTTAAATTTTGATTTTGGAACAATTAAATGTAGAAAACCAGATTTTGAGCAAATAGAACAGTTACAGTCTCCACATTTAATTTTCTCCAGTGCCTCTATTTCAAACTTAACGGCTCCGCAATGACAACCACCTTTGTATAACATTGTTTTAAACCTCCAAAAAATACTTCGCAAAACATACTAATTATTTAACAAGACTCCAGCCTTTTTTTTCTATGCATGAGGCGGCTTCATTCGCATTGGACTTTATTGCTTGCCCATAATACATGGCAGCAACAAGCGCCGACAACGGGCTTGACGGTGCAACTTCATGCGTGACCGCAGCTGTTGTAGTTAGCACTGAAGGATTTTCTTGTGGCTCTGTATTTTGAACCATTTTCACGCATTCAACCGCGTCAGCTTTAAATGCACTATGTTCAACAGTTACGATGCCATAATTCTGATGCTGAACCTTTGGCGGAGTATTGGTGCAAGAACTCAAAATCAAACCAAGAAATATAAATTTAAGTAGATGCATAGTTCCTCTCCTTCTCTAATCAGTTTACTCAAAATCGGTAAATTTAAAATTGTGGCATTGGGTACTGCAAAGTTGTGGCACTGGGTACTGGAGTACCACTCACTATCATGCCAATATAGCGCCTATCGTGAACGCCCCATTCAGGCGCAGTCTATTATCCGGAGCTTTTATGAAAACCATAAGGATTTTTTTACCCGTTCTTTGTTGTATAAGTTTTTTTGCCAATGCACAAGCGACCACGCATTCAAGCCTTGCATCTAAATCCACGCAACCATTAACCACACAGCCATTAACGACAGAAACTACAGTAACGCCAGAAACCACTACAGTAAAAACTGCGAACACAAACTCTGCGCAAACTCTACCCATTATCTCCGAAGCGGAATTTTCTGTCTGTATCAACTTGTTGTCAGAAAAAGCGAAGTCCGCGGGCATTTCAAATAACATTATTACTGATAATCTGGCAAAAGCTAACTTTAATACACGGGTGATCGAATTGGATCGCCAACAACCGGAATTTTCACTGAGCTTTGCCGATTATTTTAATCGCAGAGTTACCGATGAGCGAGTTGAACAAGGCCGCGCGTTAATGATAAAGCATCGCAAGCTTCTTAATCGCGTTGCGCAACAGTATGGTGTACCGGCGCCTTATCTTTTAGCATTTTGGGGGCTCGAAACAAATTACGGCAGCCTGTTTGGAAATATACGCGTCATAGATTCGCTCGCAACTTTGGCTTGCGATACGAAACGAAGTGATTTTTTTACCAGCGAATTAATATCGGCATTGCGCATTCTTGAGGAAGGTGCGATAGCTCCTGACAAGATGGTAGGCTCATGGGCAGGTGCTATGGGTAACTTTCAATTTATGCCCTCTGCCTTTTTAAAAAATGCAGTGGATTACGATGGTGACAACAAACGTGATTTGTGGAACAGCACGCCGGATGCTATGGCTTCTGCAGAAAAATATTTACAAAGTCTCGGCTGGCAACACAGTGAACGTTGGGGCCGCGAAGTCAAATTGCCCGTTGATTTTCCGTTTCTTGAAGCGGGATTAAAAAATAGCAGGCCTCTTTCTGAATGGCGCAAACTGGGTGTAAAGCGTGCCGACAATAAGCCCTTACCAAACGATAATGTGAACGCCTCATTGCTAGTGCCAGCTGGATATCACGGACCCGCTTTTTTGGTGTACGCAAATTTTAATGTGATTATGCACTGGAATCGTTCCGAATTTTATGCGCTCGCCGTCGGCCTTCTGGCAGATCGTATTGCAGGCGGCGGCAAACTAGTGCAATCACCACCAGAAGATGGGCCGCGCTTACGTCGCGAGCAGGTGATAACACTACAAGAGCAACTTAATCAAAAAGGTTTTGACGTCGGTCTACCCGACGGCATTTTCGGCCCCGGAACACGTCGCGCCATCAGCGAATTTCAACATCAACAAAATATGATAGCCGACGGTTACCCAGGGATAAAAATTCTAGAGTTACTCGGTGTGGTTATTGATTCTGTGAAAAATTAAAATAGGGCAGCCATTTATACATTTTTAATTTAGAAATTTTATGCAGGAAAAGAAATCTGCTTTTGACTCTAAGCTGTCAAAAGCAGATATTCAATTTTAATCACTTATAATCAGACCCAGCATTTTTTCTTCTCAGTTAAACCTACAACACGCTATTTCATGCGCTATAGTGGATTTTAGAAAGAACATTTTATTCAGGCTGCTATCTAAATCCGTGATCGTCTAAACCTGTGATCAAATAACTGAAAATATCGGAAACCAATATTTTAACGATGGGGATTCACATGCTTATTAATTGCGTGGTATATCAGGAAGGAAAAAAACTGGACAACATTCCCGTTGAAGATATTAGTGATTATGTTGTAAAGCCGGATTGCTTTGTATGGGTAGCACTTAAAGACGCCACACCTGCCGAGCTCAAACAAATGCAAGTGGAGTTTGGATTGCATGAGCTTGCCGTGGAGGATGCACATGTTGGGCACCAGCGCCCCAAAATTGAAGAGTATGGCGATTCACTATTTGCCGTGATTCATACCGTTGAGTTGGTCGATGACAAATTGCTGGTTGGCGAAGTAGATGTGTTTGTTGGTAAAAATTATGTGCTCTCAACTCGCAACCGTTGCCAACAGGGATTTTTAGGTGTGCGTGAACGCTGCGAACGCGAGCCGCATCATCTTGTGCGCGGATCAGGTTTTGTTTTTTATGCACTGATGGATGCGGTGGTTGATCGTTATTTTCCGGTAGTTGTGGCATTGGAAGCTGAACTTGAAACTATTGAAGAACAAATATTCACTAAAGGTTCGCAGCGCGCCAATATTGAAGGGCTTTATCAACTGAAACAAAAATTAACTGTGCTTAAGCATGCTGTTGCACCGCTGCTTGAAGCTGTTGGGAAATTGG
>JAYTSJ010000054.1:0-11393 GCA_043745725.1 Gammaproteobacteria bacterium
ATGGCCTTTACGATATAGAGCAACCCACGGAGCTGGAAAAAATATCCACCAGACTATCTTCTCTGCTCGCTTCACAGTCAGCGAACAGCGCTCAAGACCACCATAGCAAAAATTTTGCTATGGTGGAAAACACTGACGATGGCGCGCAAAGCCACCAGAATACTTCTGACAGCGCCACGACTGAACACGAGAGCAAAATTTTTGCTATGGATGAATCCCAGAAACATGATGAGCTAACTCACCGTAGCAAAATTTTTGCTACGGTGGAAAATCACCAGAGCAAAAATTTTACCGTAGCAAAAAATTTCTTTCCTCTCACGCGCGGTAGTAATAATAATAATTTTACTAATAATAAATATATTCCTGCGCGTGAGGCGGAAGTGGAACTACCGGAAAACACTGACAACGAAACCAATGACGCATTGACTCGCTTTGAAAACTTTAATCATGAATTCGATTCTGAAAAAACCTTCGCCCTGGCGATTAAAGAATTTCCTCAGCTGACAAGCCTTGGTATCAAGCGTTACGTCATCATCACGTTTGGTATGGGCAAAGAAAATCAATTGCCCATTATCAAACGGATCATCAACAAAGTACCCGAACCCATGCGCACGTACGTGTTGCTGCAATTGATTGGTCGTAATGCCAAAGATACGCATGGGTGGTCAACAAAAATATTACATAACGCAATCAGCTATACCCGATCAATGGTGGATAAAGCACTGAAAGATGATTTCTTTCCTGATGAATGGGCACTGGCTCTGGAGACATCTATTGCAAGTGGTGAAGATCCATGCTTCCCCGACACGCCTGAATTGGCTCGCCGGATGCGTATGAGCAGTGTTGTTGGCGATGAGGATACTGTTGAGTGAGTGTGCACGCTCAGCAGGCAACAGTGAGCGTGAATCGGGAATCTGAAAAGTGGGGGCACTGTCCCCACGCAGCATAAAGCTGCGAAGGTCAGTGGGAAGCTGAAATTAAACGGGGTGAAAAAATGGTAATTGAATCTGAGAGAAATACAGCGGAGGGCACTGTGAAGAAAGGGGCTAAAGCAATTGAGTCATGTGAAAAAAAGTTTTGGGGTGCGGCCCACTAACGTGGGTAGATATTTGTGTGAGTAAAATAAATTATAACGTGAGAGTGAAATTATGAGCGCCGATTCAAAAAATTTAACCGACAGACTGAACGCTATTTTGGAACAGCTCAGTGGTCTGAGTGTAAACGAAATAAAAGTCATGCTTTGTAATGTTGAGTCTGAGGTAAATCAATCCAGCATAGTCAGTCTTAGTCGACAGGAAAAAGCCGTTTTCAATAGTCAGTTGAGGCCACCTAAATAAAAACTCAGGTGGCACTCAGGTAATTACACAATTTCACCTGTTTTTAAGCGTTCCAGCAAAATAGTTAATTGAGTTATTAGTTTTTTCGCATCGTGCGGATAAAGCCGGATAGCTGCTTCAGGTGCGTTAAAAAGTTTTTGTGTTAGCAGAATGGTTTCATCGGAATCGATATCCGATTCAAAGCCAAAACAAGGGTCAACAGAGTATAGCGTCATGAAGAGTTCAACCTTAAGTAAAAAAGTGTTTTACGAAGTGAATGAACATCCTGATCTGCCTGCAGGCGTTCAACAATATGTCTATCAATCAGAATCGCTAAGTGGCATTGCTCCCAGTTTCGATTTCATGATCGAAAGAATTAGAAGCAAAGCGGCTTTTCAAGATAAGGAGCTTGAGCTGATACATGTCGAAAGCCTGGTGCCTTTGAATCATCCTCCCAAGCTTTCTGAGGTTAATCATATCAGCAACGGGCAAAAAAACACAATGTCTACATATAACATAAAGCGCTTGTTGGATATGCATCAACAATGCGGCATACCGGTGGGATTATCGGTGCCATTTATTTTTAAAGCATTAAAAATAAACATAGGGGCTTTCGCCGAATCGAGTGCGTATGCGAGAAGCTATTTGTATCGGGTTTTGAATGGCACTCATAGCGCGTCGGATGAGTTTAGAGCAGCGATGACCAAAAAGCTGGGAATCGATCCGTGGTTGTATGCGCCTACGGAGGAACCTGTGGTCATCCATAAGCAAATAATCCCTGCGGAATCTGCTTGCACTGTGCGGCAGAGTTAAAAATAAATGAACCTGAAAATGGCAAATGAAACTAATGAAAAAACAAACATACAGGTAACTGAGATGAATAATATCACCGACGAAACTGAGAATAAAAAAACGGATGCCGAGAGGATCATGGACGCTGATGATGCAGCGATTGATACTGCGATAAAACAATTTGACCGCGTGAATGCGCGAGTCGCTGTGAAGCCTTGGAATGTCGCGGGCAAGTCTGATGCGCTAGTGGGTCCTGGTACTTCAGCCATGACGCCGGGAGCCATGCAAATGTCGGCAACTGTGAAATTACATTCACGTTTGTCGATCAATTTATTTCGCGGGCGCAAAGGTGATCCTGCTAACAACGTTAGACCGATTATCGGGCTAGCACGTTTTGCGCGGCAAGCGGCGATGGTTTGGTCGGCGGCTTCTTTAGATGATCCTTTCGCTGACCAAACGTTTGTGGATATTGAGCAAGCGTATGAGGTTGCGAAAACGACGATCACCGGAAAAATGGAATCCATGAAGCGCCTGCTGGATGGACTGGATGATTTTGAAATTACATTACAAGCGAGTGTGCAACCGGTAAACCTTGAATTAAATTTTTTCAGTCCGTGGGGTTTTCGCGGTGCAACGTTGTTGAATCAATTTGACAAGCTGGTGCGCATGGCTCTGACCGCTCGCCACCTCGGTATTTTTACCGAGGGCGATTGGGAATCAATTATTCATGAGTCCCAGCGCGCGATGCGACACATGTTTGTGGAAGTGGATAGCTGGGTCGCTACCGGTGTTAAACGCATCGATATGCGCACCGATTCCAAACTTGCCAAGCGCGCTAAACAAAAATATGTGGAACTGAAAAAAAGTTATTTTATGGTTGATGATGCGGTGATGTCAGGTAAATACCGGGCAACGCTAAGCCCTGTGAATCGGATACTGGAAACCTATTTGGCGGACACTGGAAAAGAAAATCACACGCTTGTAATGGGTACTACGCGTGCGGGTAAATCGCGGCACACTAGTCTGGTCAATGCACAGGAATCTGCGGTCATTGAAGTCGATGGAACTGTGGAGATAGCGGTAGATGAATCTGAAAAAAAAAGGATTGATGCTACGCATACTGTTATGAAAGCGAATAGAGCTGCGAAGAAACCAACCTTTGGTTTTGTGATACCAACTTCGGGTGTTAAAGCTGCATCAGGTGCGGGACGTGCAGATGTGGAGCGTGGGGAATAATGCGCGTGGAAATGCGAAGTAAAGAGGATTCGGGAAGTGTGAATAGGGGTGAGGTGGACGATCCTTTAAAAGGCCTTTTAAGGGATAAGGGGGCGACAGCTGTAGAGCGAGATATTCGCATTGTGCAGCGAAAAATGACGTGCGTGCAGGAAGCCATGGTAAAGCTTGTCGAAAAGCAACGAGCAAGCGCTAAGGCAGCAGGCAGTGAGTGTATGGACTTGTATTTGGCAACTTACCAGATTGTCGATGGTACTGGGCCTCGAACGGATAAAGCAGGAATCGTTTTTGATGAAATGAAAATGGCCAGTGCGTTGGAGTGGCGAGCACGACATGTATTCGCACGGCAATTTGGAATGGGCAAAGCGTGTCGATTACATCCCTTTGATGCAGAGCATAAAACGCATCAATTAGTGTTTGATTACGTGATGAAAACATCTCCCAATTATTACAAGGTGTTAGCTGCCCACGAAACTGCACGGCTAACATTGAATTACGCATTGAAAGCATTGTTTAAAATAGCGTTAGATATGCGCAAGATACAATCTGAAGCCAAACATTTACCACGCGGTATGTTCGATAAAGCAACGACGCGACTTAGTGAAAAATTAATCACGGGTGTTGATAAAACCGGTGAGTTGGAGTGGATACTGCAAGGTCTGTATTTTGAGATGTAATGAATTATTGTTGGGCATTCGTAAAAGTGTGTTGTAAAAAAGCATGAACATTATTCAATTGACATTAGACATAGAGGAAAAATTAAAATATTTGATACAGAAATTAATGTGAGTACCAAAGAAGCAGCGACAATTTTAGCTCTTCAAAAAGCTCTCTTCGAACACAAAGGCCATTCCGTTGTTTTACCAGTAGCGAGCGATGGAAGAGAAATTATGATTTGGTCCGGGTTGGTTGTCGAACTTGAAACCCGCTCGCAAAAAGAAACATTTGTTTCCATGCTTGGGCAAAGGACGTGGATCGTGGGTTTACCGCTAAACGAAGTTATAGAGCGGTTGGGCATCAATAAATAGATTGGGAAATAGCGCTACTGCAAAGCCATGCAAATTCGCAGAATCCAGTCGTCGTAAACACACTTTTAAAATTAACCAAACATTGGAGAGCGGTATTTATGAAAACCACAAAACTTGAAAATAAATACCGGGAGTTATCTATGAAAATAATTAAATACTTATCTGACAATGTAGAAATTATTTGTATTGGAATTATCACAGCTTTCATCGCATACCTGGTATATCCGCCGGTGATCCAGCTAATTTTCCCCGAAGTGACGCCATACCTATGGAGTTCTCCACTGACGTTGCAGCAAACAGTTTTTATTATGGGAGGCATTGTATTTCCGGGCGTAGCATTGGCTCTGGCGAAACATGTTTCAAAATGGCGTACTTCAGATGCTGCCTTAATTCCCACTTGGCTTATAGCAGCAGTTGTTTTTATGGTTGTTGTGCTCGCCGTGAGTATTGTGGCGTACCTTGGGTTTACGTTTACGCGAGTTACCTTATTGAGATTTGGATTGCCAGGCATTGTTGCCTTGATAGGAGGATTAACCGTTGGATGGTTTATTACAAGATTTCTATCCAGGTAGATCGAAGGAATTAGTCCATTTCTGTGTCACGGGACACGGTTTTATAGTTTCACGATTCGATGAGTCGCGATAATGCCTAACGTTGAACTTCTACTCGCTGACATCAAGAGCACCAGTGACCATCGAAAACGAATGTTGATGATTGAGACACTGAAAGAGCTCAACGTGAGTAACAAGATCATTGAAAAAGAAACGGGCATTCATGATTATCAGATTCGGCATTACAGACGCGTGTATCGCAAGCTAGAAGCGTCGGTAATGGCATTGTTTGAACGTGAGCAGATAAGCTACTCGATGGCGAAAGCCATCGCGTCCTTACCTCAGAAGGAACAGGAGAAAGCAGCAAGGACAGCTATAGCAAAAAAAATAAGTGTCCATCAATTCCGTGGCAGTAGAAATACGAATCCTGATAAAAAATTGGCGGTTGATTTGGCGCGGTTAGCCGACCGTTACTCTGAAGTGTCGGGTTTTGCTATCAAAATTACGGCTGACGTAGCGAACTCAAAAGCGGGCGTATGGATTGTTTCTTATCACGACCTGGATATGTTTGATGCTATCGCTGAAAAATTGGTAGGTAGAAACAAAGATGATGAACGCTAAGAGTTAGGGGTATTGCGTTATGCATGATAAAAATTTACTTATAAAAGCGATCTGCTTACTCAATGGACTCAGCATTTATAGGTTGAGCGAAGATGAGTTTAAACGCGTAGCGACTTCAACTGAATTTGTAGATGCTCTGTATCAGAAAGAGCTGGGCATTCAAAAATATGTACAGGATTCCGATTTCAATGTCGGGGCATTTGCATGGCCAGAATCGACTCTTGATTTCTGGGTACGAAAATATATTAAAAACTCCATGGGATTCAGTATTGCACAGGCTCGATTGCAGCCAGAGGTGCTACTTCGAAGTTTCTACCTGAGAGAAGTAAAGCATCCTGGCTCATTAACCGACGCCGAATGCATAGAGATTGATCGAGGTTGCGACCCCAATTTGCTGAGACGCCTGAAATGTGCCGCGCTACACAATAGATTTTTTAACATGACGATGTTTGATCTGCATGAAAAATTGCATCAGTTTATTCCAATGAGATAAATGAAGAGTTAACACAAAAGCGAATTGCGTTACGCAAAGGTGAAATACCCGAATTGGGAACCGAGTGTCCATTGTCAAGCTATCAGAATTTGAAAAATTAAATTGTACGTCCTGAATCAAATTTAACGCTAGTGTCATGTGACACCAATATTTACACTGCAATCGTTGGTATTGATTTATTTCAACACCGATACGTCAAGTCAAAAAACCCCTTTAGGCGCTCTTTGAGCGCCTTTTTTGTCGGTGGATTTTTATGCTCAGTAAACCATTACATTTAACGGTTGTGTATACGATTCATGACGAACAATCGTTTGCAGAAGAGTGTGAAAGAATTATTTCTCTTTTTAAAGAATCGTTGGATGGTGTGGCTGCAAAAGCCTGGTGCATTACTGCGTTATCAAATGATCATGAAATTCACCGGCAGGAGCTGCTTGAGGTTGCGATTGATCGAGGTGACTTGATCACCGCCGCGAATGTCCTGGCACATGCCGATATAGGGAACATTAGCTCTCTGGATAATTTGAGTTAACTGAATAGGGAATTTGCACAGAGTCAATACGGATTGATGGTAGTGCCAAAAAACCAAAATTGGCAAGATAGCCGTGAGTCATTTTTTCTACTATCGAGGTGAAGTTTCCATGCAAAACATATTTGTTGATGAAGGTAATTTGGGTGCAGATCCCATTTTGAAATTTGTACCGGTAACCACGCCCAAGGGTGTTGAGCAGAAAGCAGTGCTTGAGCTGCAGGTACGATTTGATGTGCGCAAGAAAAAAGGTGATGACTATGAAGATGTCGGTGGATTTTGGGCACGCGTAACGCAATGGGGAAAGCGTGCAGAAATCAATAATGAATTTTTAGTAAAAGGTTGTCGTGTACTCGTCGTGGGTGAGCTCAGCCAGCATCCTTATATTATTCAGAAAGGTGATCGTCAAGGCCAAGCGGCTACCGCCATTGAAATTGACGCTGCTCATATCGGATTAGTATTGTTAGGTATTGAAGAAATTACCTACCAGGACAAATCATCGCGTAGCGATGAATCAATTGTTCATGAAGATATTGATAGTGGCTCAGATAGCATTCCTTTTGATCAATAACTGAAAAAGGAAAGCGAACATGAAAGTTCTGAAGGTGGTGGAATCTGCATTCGCAAAACAATCGGTATTGTTTGTGATGGCACCGGAAGGGTGCCAGACATTAAAAGTTGAATTGTTGGTGTTTAAGAATGTATCCCTGCCCTTTAGGTCATTGGAGAGTGCCGGAGTCATTCCGCACAGACAAACTGATATAGAAACAGCGCGCTCGAAAAAAACAACGACAGGATTAACAGTCGTTAAATCCAAAAAAAACAGGAAATAATAAAACCTGCATCGCAGCCGTGTTCGCCAGGGAAAAAGTGCCCCACCTGTAAAAAAGGTGTGGTAGGTATTTCGAAATGTAAAAGCGGAACCAACAGCGGAAAGCCATTCAAAGGATGCAGTAAGTTTCCTGCATGTCGTTATTTTTCATGGGCGTAATGGCGATGGTAGAAATACCGGCACATGTTATTGCTGAAGCGCTTGCGCGTTTGGAGGCAAGAGCTGTTGATATCAAATCCATTATTTATGCCACACCCATGAAGGATCTCATCGAATTGCGCAAAGAAGCCATTCATCTTCTGCGTGGAAAAACGGCTGATGAAATATTGGCATTACATTCTGAGCTAGCGATGTTAAGGGAAAAAGAAAAGCCGTTGTTACATCTTTTAAAACTACAAAAAAAATCATCCGAGCTAACACTGGAATTAGTGGGAGTGGATATGCAAATAGATGAATTTAAAAGAGAATTATTTTTGTTGGGAGCTAACACTGAATTATTGCTGGCGATGAATAAAGGCACATAACTCAATAGGTCATTCAACTTCAATACATTTCATTCACAACAGGAAATACATAATGCGATTACATCATAAACAATTTTATGCCGTGGCATCCCTTACTTTGGGGATTTTACTATCTTGTGTTGCCGCCTCTGAGGAGGAGTATGCGCGCACCGATCGATATACGCTCGCAAAGGTAGAAGCGAGAAGCGACCAGAAGACACCGCTGACGACTGTAGTCACTTTATCGTTTGGTGCTGAAATAAAAACGGTGGGTGAAGCCATTACTGAATTGTTGCAAGGGTCTGGTTACCAGTGGGTCGTTAGTGCAAACGAGCAGGGCGATCAACTATTGAATACATTAACGTTGCCCGCCATTGCGCGAACACTTGGCCCAATTCGCCTGGAAGACGCATTGACGACTATTGCCGGTAAAGCCTGGACATTGCGCGTGGATGAACTGCATAGAACAGTGTCGTTCGACATTGCGGATATGCATCAGAAAATAGTTAAGTAATAAATCCTACTTCAGAAAAGGACTAAAAATTATGTTGGTTCTCACACGTCGAATTTCAGAAGCACTGGTTGTGGGTGATGGTGAAATGACCTTTACCATACTGGGCATTAAGGGCAATCAAGTGCGTATTGGTATTAAAGCCGAGAAAAATGTATCAGTGGATCGAGAAGAAATATATTTGCGAAAGAAAAAAGAAAAACAAATGGAAGCCGTGAGCGATAGTATTTTTGTGGTTCAAGGTGTGGCACGGAATGGGATAACTGAACAACCAAAAGTTCGGGGCTGGTAAACGATGGCTAAAATTGTGTTAGCTAAAACCTTCAAGAATGATTTTCAATCAATGAAAAACGGGAGTTTGACATGCAGTTTTTAAAAACCTTAACAGTAATGGCCACAGCATCTTTTGTGGTAGCACTTTTAGTGGGTTGTGCCGCAACTGAAGTGGCGCTGACCAAAAAAGATCTTGATGTACAAACCAAAACCAGCACGGCGATTTTCATTGATCCTGTATCACCTGAAAAGCGTACTATTTTTATTGATGTGAAAAGTGGTGTAGAAGAGTTTGATCGCAACGTGTTTAAAAAGCTTGTAAAAGAGCAATTTGATAAGAACGATAATGGCTACCGCATTATTGATGATCCGGAAAAAGCACAGTATGTGTTAAGTGCATTTGTATTGAATCTTGAAAAGTCGTCCCCTGCGGCTTCGCAAGCGGCGTTAGGTCGAGGATATCAAGATGGTGGAATGCTCGCCGGTGCCGCACTCGGTGGTGCAGCGCGTGGCGATTTTAAGGGTGCGTTGGTGGGAGGCGTGCTGGGTGCTGGCGCTGATATGATTAGCGGGGCTCTGGTGAAAGATGTGTTGTATCTACTGGTCGTAGATGTGCAAATCAAAGAGCGTGCAAAAGTGGGCGTTGTCGTTACACGCGACACCGACATTAGTACGAAAGTGTCTGATAATGGTTCAGTTAATCAATATTCTAGTGAGCAATCGAATCAGAAAGAATACCGCACTCGTATTGTTACCACGGCAAACAAAGCCAATTTAAAACTAGTTGATGCACAAGAGCCCATGTACAGAAAAACAACGGCTGCCATGAGTGGATTCTTCTAAAATTTTCTGAAGTAAAATGGTCATTCATGCAATGGCCATTTTTTATTTTTGTAATCACGACATACGCAGCTATATCAAGATTGTAACATTGGGGTAACGCATGCCTGCAAAACAGCATGAAAAAATTCTCGATAAAATTAAAAAGTGTTTCGCTCTGGCGGGTTCTTCTAACCCTAACGAAGCGGAAACCGCTTTGCGTCAAGCGCGCAAGCTCATGGATGCCCATAACCTTGAAATAGGAGACATTCAGGCATCAACAGTAGGTGAGGCTCGCTTCAATTCGGGCAAGCGTCCACCGACATGGGTGTTACGTTTAGGGCGCGCCTGTGCAAAAGCCTTTGATTGCGAAATGATTACCTCACAAACTTATGTGGGTAAAGAATTGGTTTTTATTGGTGTCGATAATGCACCTGAGTTTTCACAATATGCCTATGACGTTTTATCTCGCCAATTAGTTGCTGCGCGCAAAGATTATGTGGATACATTGACACGTTGTAATCTATCCACCAAACGTAGACGTGGAACTATTTTTGCTAACAGTTGGGTGTACTCTGTACATGCATTAATCACTCATTTTGCTGATGCTGACGAAAAAACGACGGGAGCTATTGCAGTCTATATGGAGAAAAAATATCCCAGCCTGATAACCACACAACTGGTATCGAAAAAAATTACTAAACGAGATCGTGAGGCAGCATGGGCAGGACACTGCGCGGGGGAATCCGCCACATTGCATAAGTCCATGGGGCGCAACTCGCAAACAGCATTAACTCGCGGCTAAAGGGATTACCTTATGTTTGAAGCTGAGTGTGATTCATCGCCCATTGAGTTCGATCACATTGCCAACGAAATTGATTATCCAAATCAACTCAACATTTGTGTTGATACAACAGAAAAATGTATTCAGGTTGGAGCTCATTATTCCTATTTCCCTAATCTAACGCATCGCCCTGAAGCTACGGTATCTTTGAAAATGGAGATTTTAATGGAAAATAATCGAGAACTACCTAGAAGTAGCGGCAGCGGCATGAAAGCGTTTTTCAAGGGTTACAGTGATATTTTGGGAGCACGTTTTAATTGGCGATATCAACGCTTAAATTACTGTGCATGGGTTGGTAAAGATGCGGAATTAATTCACCGATTTTGTCGAGATGGTAAAAGCCTATCCGATGGTTTGGTGTATCGCTTTCATGCATTTCGCACGCTTATTTTAAAGGCTGTCGAATATAACGAGCAGCATATCATTCCAGCCATATTATTTTTTGGTGTTGATGTTCCCGTCCTGAAATCTGGTTTGGGTGCGTCACTTTGGAAGACAATCTGTAGCAATTCTTTGACTAGGAATCATTTGATATTCAACCGATTATATCTAGTGGGTAAGTTTCCCAGGCATAAATCGATAGAGGTATTTGAAGCGTTGAATCTGGTGTTGCACAAGAAACCTGAGATTCAAGATCGGAAATGCAGCACTTATAAAAAACTGTTGGAATCGTTAACGCTCATTCCTTCCAGCTTATTGAAACGTTCGTCTCTTTGCGACGGAATCGGGCGGGTCGAGAAAGATGGTACGCATGAACATTTAAACGAATTAGTATGGGTTTCTAATGCCGTTAAAAACAAGAAGAAAGTCACTGATAAAAATTTTATTGATGACACTTGGCGACTTTATCGCGATACGTTAAGAATGGCTCAGCGCCTCAATGTTCCATTTTCCTGCAACTGGTCTTACAACCGAATAGACCGAGAGCACAAAAAGCTTACCCTTGAACATCAGTAACCGCTCATTCCACCACGTAATTCCAACTCTAAATTTCGCGATATAAACTTGCTACCGTTAATAACTTACGGAGCAAAATATGAAACACACTCAT